>JBKJJS010000296.1:0-5196 GCA_046597895.1 Ilumatobacteraceae bacterium | reverse complement strand
CGCCGGCGGGCGACGCTGGCCTCAGCAGTGCTACTCGGATGTGCCGTGGCGTGCAAATGGTCGGCGGCCCCGCTCATCGGTGTCGCCGGGTTGGTGCTCGGAGTGTTGGTGTGGCGTTCCAGCCCGGCCGGACCTGAACGGCGTCGCTCTCTTCGCCAACTCACTGGCGTGCTCATCGGCGTTCCTCTCGCCGTGTACATGGTCACCTACGTACCGACGCTGATCAACTTCGATGATTCGGCGATCGGACGCGACGCCTGTGCCACACGGCATCTCTGCGACCCATCACTCGGTACGAAAATCATAGAGATCGTGAGGGACCACCGGGATGTCCTCGATTTCCACCGGACACTGCAACCGACGAACCGGTATGCCCACACCGCCACATCCTGGGTCTTCCAAACCGAACCGGTCGGGCTCCTCAAAACCCACTGTCCATCGGCCGACCCGGTGTGTTCCTCCGGCGTGCAGACGTCAGTACGCCGCATCATCGGGATCGGTAACCCCATCATCTGGGCGCTGGGAACGCTTGCCCTGGCTCTCTGCGTGATCGTCGCATTGCGACGGATGCACCTCGGCCTCGGACTGATCGCGGCCTGGGCTGGTGCGTTGTGGCTCCCGTGGATCATCGTGCCCCGCCTCCCGTTCTCGCCGCTCCGGTTGCCCTTCGAAGCGGCGCGGCCGGGTTACACGTTCTACGCCGCCCCCCTCGTCCCTGTTCTCGCCCTCGGTTTGGCGTTCGCCGTGAACGAGTTCCGGGGGCGTTGGCGGGTGGGGATCGGCGCGACGATCGCGACGATCGCCCTACTCGGATCGATGGTGCTCTACCCAGTGTGGACAGCCCACCCAACGTCACCTTCGTACCTCGAGGAGTTGGTCGGCTAGCCCGGATCCAACCCGGTGCGATCCACCTACGTCTTGTTCGCCCAGAGAACCGCCAACGTGCCGGCCGCGGTCAACAACATCATGACAAGGCCGATCCATTGCCAGATCGACCAGCGTCCGTACCGTCGCTTCCTTGTCTTCGGCGGGACTTGCTCGGCAAACACCGCGCCGCTCTGGTCGAATGTCGCCACGACCCGACGCGGTTCGGGGGCCGTCAGTCTCGGTGCCGAGCCCTGCGAGGGCGAGTCCGACCGGCGGGGGGCGTGGCCGGGCACCCGATCTGCGGTGTCGACGAACGCCCGGCCGTCGTCGGCAACCGCAGTGGCCCAACCGTTGCCATCCCACCACCGGTACTGATGGCGACCACTCGGATCGGGCTGCCAGGACGGCCCCACCGAGATCGGGCCATCAGGAACCGGAGTAGGGATCGGTGTCGGAGAAGAAGTCGGTGTCACTGAAGAACGGATCGTCGCTCGACACGTCGGTCAGCGCGTCGAGATCGCTGAAATTGTCACCCGTGTAGCGCTCGACGATCACGGTGATCGTGCCGTTGTCACCGTCGTCGTAGGCGCTGATGACCAGCGTGTACGTGATGTCGGACAGCGCGACGATGATCCCCGAGTCCGGCTCACCGGTGCCACCGTCGTCGCCGAGGACGTTGCCAAACGTACGGGCGAACTCGCTGGCGAAGTCGTCGCTGAAGAGCTCGTCGCCGTCGGTGAACTCCTCACTCAGAATGTCATTCACGCTGCTATCGCTGTAGAACTCCGTCGCAAAGACGAGGGCGGCGCTGGCTTCGTCGCTGGCATCCTCTCTTGAAACGACCAGGGCCGAGCGGGTGTCCATTCCGCCCGGGGGCTCGACGCGAACGCGCACGGCCTCACCCTTTTTGACCGCGATCGTCCGCGTCACGAACCGGACATCGTCGGTGAGTTCGTATGTCGCCGTCCCGACCCCTGATCCGCCACCGCTGTCGCCGCCGCCGCCGCCGAAGATGAGGAAACCGACGACTCCGAGGGCGGCCACGCCCACAACGGCGAGCGCGATCCAGATCCCCTTCTTCGACGATGGAGGTGTCACGGGCGCCGAGCCGTAGGTCGGCAGCGGCGATCCGCCCCCCGACGGCTGATACGGCGCTGCGCCACCCGGTGACTGCGCCGACGGGAAGGGGTTCGCCTGCGGAGAACCACCGATCACCGTTGCAGGAGCAGCAGTGCCGCTCAGCGGGTCCAACCCGCTCTGGCCATTGTCGGCGACGGAATCGGTCCAGCCCGCTCCATCCCACCAACGGTACTGATGGCGTCCCGTCGGGTCTGGTTGCCAAGATGCGTCCATTGATCCTCCTCAGGATCCACTGTCGGCTTCGTAAGGTCCGGAGTCCGAGAAGAACCCCGTGTCGGTGAAGAACTCATCGCCAGACCGAGCGTCGACGATCTCCGAATACGAGTAGAGCCGCCTCGGGAGCAGCTCCACGATGATCTTTACATTTGAACTCCTGCCATCCGCCTCGATGACGACGATGCGGTAGGAGCCCGAGACTGTGGCAATGAACGTATCCGCATCCGGTACACCCGCGCAGCATTGGTCGCTGTTCTGGAGCACGACATACCCCCTGACGGCGTCTTGGACATCGCCGTCCGAGAGCACATCGTCGGCATCAGTAAGGTCGGAGAAGAGGTCATCGACGTCGGTGATGCCGAGTTCGGTTCCGTAGTCAGTGAAGTACCGGCTCACGTGGTCGGTGGCCAACTGATCCGGCGCGATCAGGTATGTCACGAGATCTCGATCCTCGTCGCCTTCGACGCGGAAACGGATGGCATCGCCATCGATCATCTTCACGTCCCGGAAAATGAAGCTGCCATTGCCGTCGAGCTCACCCATGGTGATCCCGACCGACGACCCCTCGGCACCTCCGTCCTCGCGAAACGCCAACAGGTAGATCGCCGCGCCTACTACGGCCAGCACGATCACTGCGAGGGCGATCCACTTGCCGAGGCCACCCCCCACTTTGATCGGCTCCGTCGCATACGCCGACATGGAAGGGCCACCTACCGGTGGCCCAATCCGCGGCATCGTCGAGACCGTGATCGTCACCTTGGCCGCTGCGGGCGTGCCGGTCGGTTCGGCGGTAGGGACGTCAGCGGCGGGTCCGACCACGGGCAGGACAGGGCCGGTGAGGCGCTCGATCGAGACCACGCCGTGGTCGGCGACGGACTCGCCCCACGCCGCGCCATCCCACCAACGGTAGTGGTGCCGACCCGTGGGATCCGGCTGCCACGACGCTTCCATTATCTCGCCCCTCCTGCGGGTGGCCTTTGGGTGGGGAACGAGCTGCCTGCCTCGCGGTGCCGGTGGCACCCTACCCGCGTCACGGGAAGCGGCGGCCCAGCCAGTCGGCGATGATGGCAAGCGCTTCCTGGCGGTGCCCCTCGAGGTAGTGGGGAGCGCCCTTCATCTCGACGTACGTGCAGTCGGCGGCGCCGGACGCCTTCACGATCTCCTCCGCCTGCCAGACGCGGATCTCGGTGTCGGCCGTCGGATGGATGAGCAGTGTCGGGATGGTCACTTCCGGCATCGTGTCGGCAAGTTTGGCATGGCTCGACAACCCGGACCACGTGGACAACCATCCTCGAGCGGTCATCGTCCGGGCAAGCCCACCCCGGCCGTAGTTGGCGTCCAGTGGATCAGGGAACGCGAACAGGGAGCCCATCGGCCGCTCGTCGGGGTCGATGCTCAGGTCGAGATATGCCGGGTCAGCCAGGGTTCGGTAGATCACCAGGTACTTCGAGAACACGGTCCGGGCCCGCAGGTCACGCCACCCGGCCGGATCCGAGATCCGGTCGACCGTCGACAACCGAGCAGCTGCTTCGGCCGAGTCCCTCAGCGACTGCTTGGCGACCGCATCGAGACGCGCTACCCGCGCGATTTGGGCGGCCCGGTAACGGCTGAGCCAGTCCCGATCGTAGGCGCATGGCTCTGGCCACGGACTCCATCCGTTGTCGGGGTTGTACATATCGAGTTCAGGAATCCGACTGAACGGATCCGATTCGTCGGCAACCGACGGGTCGATCACCTGGGTCATGAAGACACCTTCGCCCGGATGGGCCGCCATGCCGATCCAGCCGTCGCCGATGCCCATTTCGGCGTGGGCCAACGCCATCAGCGAACCACCGCCGGAGTTGCCCAGCAGCACGACGGCCTCCGCTCCGCGGCGCACCATCTCGTCATACGCCGTCTTGACGTCGACGATGCAGTTCTCGTGCAGGCAGTCCGTGTCGTTGTTGAGATAGCGAGTGGCAAATCCGAGTACGGCATAACCGGCGGCGGCGAGAAGCGGGCATGCGTAGTGGACGCTGAAGTCGCCGCGCGGGTGGGTGAGGATGACGGCCGTCTTCCACGGGCGGGCCGCAGGCGGGGTCCAGAGCAGCCCGCGAACCAATGCCCCATCGGGAGAAACCAGCCGTATCGACTCGCGCTGAACATCGACACCGGGATCATCCTCGGGCAGCGGCCAGTACCCGAGCCCGAACGGACGGCGGCCACCAAGATGAGCATCAAGGTCCTGCATGGGTCGGAATATACGTGGCGGGCGACTGGCGGCTCGCTCGCAGCGTTCGTTCAGTCCTCCTCGCGCTCGATGAGCGTGACCTCAACCGTTTGGAGCACACCGTTTCGCTCGATATCCAGACTGAGCACATCGCCCGGCTTGGCATCCCGGATCGCCGCGATGAGACCGCCGGCACCCTGCACGGACTGCCCGTCTACGCTGAGCACGACATCGCCGACGACTACCCCTGCCTGTTCGGCAGGTGCGTCGGGGACCACCTCGGTAATAAGGGCGCCACCTCCTCCGTCGGCACGGTCGTCGATCTTCACCCCGAGGAATGGCAGCGGTCCACCGCCTCCCCCTGCCCGCATCTCGTCCAGGACCGGAAGAGCTTCCTGGAGGGAGATGGCGAAGCCGATGCCGTTGGCCTCGAAGTCCCCGCCGCTGCTGGCGACCGCGGTATTGATTCCCACGACCTGGCCACGACTGTTGACGAGAGGGCCACCGGAGTTCCCCGAACTGATCGCGGCATCCGTCTGGATCAGGCCATCGAGAACATTGTCGTCAATGGGGAGCGTCCGGTCGAGGGCCGACACGATTCCCTTCGTCACACTCGGCCCACCATCAAGGTCGAGGGCATATCCGACCGCCACTACGTCATCGCCGACCTGGACATCACCGACTGCGGCCAATTCGGCCACAGGCAGGTCGCTGACACCCTCGATGCGAAGCAACGCGAGATCGTTGCCAGGATCGGATGCCAG
>JBKJJS010000262.1:0-7410 GCA_046597895.1 Ilumatobacteraceae bacterium | reverse complement strand
TCTGGGCGAGGGGGCTCTGGGCCGGCAGGGTCTGGGCGAGGGGGCTCTGGGCCGGCAGGGTCTGGGCGAGGGGGCTCCGGGTCGAGGCGTCGTCTGCTCGGCCGTTTTCGTTCGAGGTGGGAAGGCGTCGTCCGGGTTGGGCCGACGGACCGTGTAAATCAGACAATTCGTTCGGCTCGGTGGAGCCTGACCGGATGGCCTGAACGTCCCTGATGTCGTCGTGACGTCCGAGCGGACCTCGGCGCCGGGCGGCGATTACGGCCAAGGTGCCCGCACCCGGAGCCACGATGGATGCCCGGGGGCGCCAGGCTGGCATGACAGGGGTCATCGGGCGGTCGCTCGCTGACCTGGCCGCCCTGATGGAGGCGGCGGAGATACGGGCGATCGGGAACGATGCCGAGCCGGAGGGGCGGCCCGCCGTCGATGTCTCGTCGAGGGCGGGGGCGGCTGACGCGTTCCCGAGCGGCGTGAGAGAAGCCCCTTTGCGGGATCGTCGGGCCTTGCCGGTCGGGGCTGGTGTCGGCCCCTCTGGTGATGCTGGTGTCGTCGGCATTGCCAGTGTCGTTGCCAGTGTCGTTGCCGTCATGGGCCATGCCCGGACCTCGCGGGTCGTGTGTGCCTGGTCGAGAACGGTGGCGTTGTCCGGGGAGCGACCGCCGGGGTGGTCATCGACGTACCGCCGACGCAACATCGGCGTGATCACCGGGAGGATCGCCGGGACCAACGTGTGAAACATCGTGCCGGGACCGGCCGGACGCGTGGTACGCCGGATGACGGTCGGGCTCACTGGCGCGATTGAGCTGGTCACCGTCGAGGTCGGCGCCGTCGAGATCGGCGGCACCGGTGCCAAGACCGCATGGACCAGGGTGGGGGAAGGGGCGAGGCGGGCGGCCAAGTTCGGTTGGGTGTCGATCTCGGGTCGCGCAGTGACAACAGACGCGGGGGCGGCTTCAACGGGACTGGTCACGTACCGCGAAGGCGAGTCCGCAGCGGCGAATCTCCGCCCATCGGTCGCCGGAGCGGCCGCGCGAGCCGCAGCCGGCACCCAGGTGATCCCCTTGCCGTCGACCGATCGGTGCAGGACGCCAGGTCGGGAGACGGATGCTGCCGTCGGGGAGTCGCGCGTGGTCACTGCGAGCCATTGGGACACGGCGGCGGACGGCCGTGGGGTGCGAGACGCTGCTGCGAGGGGCAGCGGCGCAGGACTGATGACTCCTCGCCTGGTCGCTCGAAAAATCCTGGGTGCCGCCGCACGTTCCGCCCGATGTTCCGCGGCATGTTCCGTCGCCGTCGCCGCCGCGATCGCCGTCGCCGTCGGCTCGGTGTCCCGTCGCGTCGGAGTGAGCCGGTCCTCTGCGGATTCGTGCGCGGCCGCGAGGGCTGACGCGCCCACCGGCGGGGCCACCAAGGTCCTCGGCAGGCTGGCGAGTACGCCGATCTCGCCACCGTCATTGCCGAGGATGGGCCTCGACACCGGGGTCGATGCCACCCGGAGGATCGTGGGTGCCCCGGTGACTGGCCCTGGGGCGCCCGGGACTGCTGCCGTGAGATCGCCCGGCCGCGTCGAGGCGGGCGGAGACACCTGAGCATGCGCGGCAGGTACGGGGCTGATGTGTCGCTCGGCCGACTTCGGGGTCGGTGACGGCGAGGCGCGGGAGGAGGGCGGGGACGAACGCGGCGTCGAGAATGGGACGCTGACGTCGCCGGGCCACGTCGAGGTCGACGGCGATCCGGTGGGCGATCCGGTGGGCGATCCGGACCGGTGCGTCTCAACGAACCGTTGCAGCGCCCTCACTTTGTCCCACCCATCGCCGACCGCGTCGGGTCGCGGTGGGGGGGTGGCGAACCGTGACGTCTCGTGGTGGGACGCCACTGGCGACGCGGGAGTGGTCCACGGGTCGGAGGCCGGACCCTTGGCCTGACCCGGCGTCCCGACGATTTCTGGCTGGAGTCGGCGAGCGATGGCGCCGGGGGCGGTACCGGGTCCTGCGGCGGTGCGACCCCGGCGCTGCGTCGTGCGGGGAAGGCCCCGGCGCGCGGTCGGACGTGGTGCCGACCCGGGTGCTGGCGTCACTGGGGGCACCGCAATGGACCTGTTCGGCTGCTGTTCCGCGGCGATCATCCGGCGCAAGGCATCGAGACGCCGGTCGCCGGAGGGCACGAACTCCGGCTCGACCGCTCGCGGGAGCGTGGCCGTGGTGAGTTCCTCCTCGTCGTCCCACGCCCAGTACTCCCGAGGAGGGCGGACCGTGAGCCCATTGGTGCCAGCCGCCCCGGCCAGGTTCTCCCGGTTGAGCGTCGACATGCCGAGCAGTGCGCCGAAACTGGTCGAGCGGCGGGCGATCGTGCCGATTCCTCGGGCGCCGACACGGTGCCGACCCGAACGAATGCGCGGCTGTACCCGCCTGGCCAGCAGCGTCCCGAGCCCGGGTCGGTCACTCGCGTCCTCGACGTCGGCCACCGTGGTGGCCTCAGTCGAGTTTCTTGGCTCGGAATCCATGGTGCGTAATCTCTAGTTCTTCCACGGCGGCGTCGGTTGATGTCACGGCGAACGTCGGACCCTTCCACTTCACGGGGAACGCATCCGAGAACTCCCATGCCCTGATCCGGTTGGTCGCCCCTCCTGGACCGCACAATGTGATGGCCGCGGTCGAGCGGGTGAGCTTGTTGCTGTTGGCCGAGAACTGTTCGCCGGACGATTTGGTCAGCCACGCCAGCAGGTTGTCGTTCTGGGTGATCCCCCGTTTCAGCACGATGTTGGGCCAACTCATCCGGCCCGGCATCTTGTGCACGAAGCTGTTCTCACCGCCTTCTTCGATCTGTTCTGTGGCCACCTCGACCTCGAGGCCGCTGATCTCCATGAACCGACCGATGTACAACTGATCAACCTCGACCATGAACGTCGCCGCGGTGATCCGAAGGTCTTCGTAGTTGTCGTCAACCACGTCTCACCGCCTCCCATGCCCGTTCGTTCAGCTGAGCCACGGATCGTATAAGCCGAGCCCGGTCACCGTGTTGCAGATCGAGGAGCGTATTCATGTCCCAGTGAAGGTGATACGCCAAGTAAGCGATCTCCTCCCAGAGAGCCTGCTCGGGGTAGACCTTCATCGTTCAGCAGTGCTGACGACTTCCTGAATCCGCTCGCGACGGCGAGAGGGGGCCACCAGTTCCTCTGGTGCGGATGTCGCCGTTTGCTGTTCGATCACCGGCGATGGCACCAGCGCAGGGACATCGGGCACGACGGCGCGTTGCAGCGCGGCGACATCGGCAGGGTCGCCGAAGTTGATGATGCCGTACAGGTCCTGAAGGAATGCCAGATCGGCGGCGAACAGATTCTCGACCTCGCGGGTGGTGATCTGATGAACCGAACCTAACTCCGTGATCACCCTCGAGAGGACGAGAATGGTGAGGTAAGGGTCGTCGGGGCCTGACACTCGCGGATCGCGCAGGGGTTCGATCTCGTCGCGCGCCGTGGCCAGCCGCATCGTGCCTTCACGATGCAGTTGACCCTCCCCGTCCACATAGCCCTTCGGCAACGTGAACGGGAACTCGGTCTGGAGTCCTGCCATCCGTCAGCCGCCTACACCCAATCGAGGAACTCGTGCTCGATGGTGACGCTCTCGATGAGCACGGCGTCGCTGCCGGCCGCGAGTTCGTCGATCGACAGCTTGCTGGGCCAGCACTTGTCGATGTTGAAGCGGGCGACCTCGGCGTGAGTGCGGTCGTACACGATGATGGCTCCGGTTTTGCGGACGACAGGCTTAGCCGCCTTGACGACCTCGTCGAACCAGTCATAGAGCTTCTTGTCCGGTGCAAATCCCCGGGAGAGGGAGATGGGCGTGTACTTCGCCCGACCCGGTCGCTTAATGGTGATCTTGCTCCCGGTCCCCGTCATGGTGCTGAACTCCGTCGAGTTGAACTCAAGGGACAGCCCACCCACCTTGGTGAACAGACCGATCTCGACACCGTCGATGGAGAATCCGAAGAAGGAGCCCTGGAACTCGAGGTCATGGCCGATTGTCATGGCTGGGTCTCCTTACTTGATCCGCTGAAGGAACTCGATGGCCAGGGTGATGCTCTCCTGCATCGGGTCGTCGGAGCCGACGTCGAGATCGGAGGCCGACCACTTCATCGGCCACGCGTTTTGGAAGCTCCAACGGCCAACCTCGGCGGAGGAGATGTCGAAGATGACAACGGATCCGTCCTTGCGGAAGGCCTTCGCTCCGTCACGGATCGACTTGGCCCACGTCCAGAACGTCTTGTCGCCCGTGAGCATGCGCTCCAACGTCAGTTCGCCGTACTTGGCGACGCCAGGTGTCTTGCGCGAACTCGTACGCTTGTTCGAGTCCTCCATCGGTACGACACTGACCTCGAGGCTCAAGCCCCCCACCTTCGTGAAGGCGGCGACCGTGAGTCCCTTGATCTCGACGGTGAACCATCCTCCGAGGTATTCGAGGTCTTCGAGGGGGCCCGGTTGGGTGATCTGCGGCATGGATGCCCTCCTTTCGCTTGCTCAGCGGCGCTCAGGCGCCGTCGTCCTTGATCTGGCTAATACGGAAGATGACGAATTCGGCGGGCTTCACCGGAGCGATGCCGACCTCAACGATGACCCGGCCCTGGTCGATGGAGTCTGGCGGGTTCGTTTCGGAGTCGCACTTCACGAAAAAGGCCTGCTCGGCGGTGGCACCGAAGAGCGCGCCGTCACGCCACAACCCACGCAAGAACGATCCGACTGTGCGCTTGAGACCTTCCCACAGCGTCTGGTCGTTCGGCTCGAACACGGCGTACTGCGTGCCGTTCATGATGGCCGTCTCGATCATGTTGAAGAGTCGGCGGACGTTGATGTACGTCCAGTCCGTGTTCGACGACAGCGTGCGGGCACCCCACACGCGAATGCCGCGAGTGCCGAACGGGCGGATGCAGTTGATCCCGATGGGGTTGAGTTGGCCTTGCTCGGCCTTCGTCATGTTGAGCTCGACGTCGAGGCAACCGCGTACGACCTCGTTCGCCGGCGCCTTCCACACGCCGCGCGTCTCGTCGGTGCGGGCCCAGATGCCGGCCATGTGACCGGACGGCGGGACGAAGATCTCGGTGTCGCCGTTGGTGGCGGCGGGGTTGGCGATCTGGATCCATGGGTAGTACATGGCGGCGAAGGCCGAGTCGTACATGGCGGTGTTGGAGCGCCAGTCCTTGATCTGCTGGACGTTCATCCCGGGGGGCGCATCGAGGACGGCCATGCGGTTGGCCTGGCCCTCGCAGTGGTTGATGAGCGTGAGTTGCACGCTCTTCCACATGTTGAGGTCGACCGAACCGTCGGCCTTGCGAGCCGCCGTGATGAGGTCGGGAACCATCACCATCGTGACGTCCTCGGCGATGACGAGTCCGTTGATGCCGGTGCGGGTGACCTCCGAGCCAGTGAATGCGCGGGCGGGGACCTCGGCGGGAGTGCCGGGCAGAGGCTGGATGGCAAACGTGCCTGTCGGCACGGCCTGCAGGTTGGCGGCCAACTGGTCGACGTCGACCTTCGTGGCGACCCGGACCTTGGCGGACTCCTTGTTGACGATGTCGGCGACGTTGCGAGGACCGGAGCCGATGGTGACGCCCTCGAACGACTCGACGCGCTTACCACCTTCGTTCACGCTGACCGTGAACGTGGGCGCAGCGTCGTCGGGGGCATCTTCAGGAACATCGTCGGCGGCGATGGACACGCTGATGGGGGCGTTCGGCTCCACGGTCGTGAACTCGATCGCCGGGCCAAGCGCCCGGTCGCCGGACGGAAGGGCGAGCGTGCCCGACTCCTCGGCCGGCGTCGTGTTGGGGATACGCACGATGTAGGCGAGGCTGCCGCCGTTGTTGAAGTAGCCGTACACCGAGTGCGGCAGCATGATGCCTGGGGCAAAGCCGCCGAAGAGCGATTCGTACTGCGTCCAGTTCGTGACGAGCCGGGGCTTCACGCCATCCGGATCGGTCGGATCGTCGGTCGGTGCTTTGGCCGTGAACCCGACGAATGCTGCTACGGCCGTCGCGCCCGCTGACAGCGTTGCACTCGACGACGGGACTTCCTCTACGTACACACCCGGCGTCAAATAAGTAGATCCCACGGCGTGCCCCCTTCCATCTCAATGTGACTGACGACTTGGACCATACACAACCCGACTCCCACGGTCTGCGGTCGGGCAGGGCGGACAGTAGCGCACATGGAAACGACGCGTGCCAACGAACTTCAGGGCACCATCTCGGTCGTGGCACCAGGGAAACTGAACGTGATCACGCCGCCGTACGCGCACATGCACTGGGAGGAATTGTTGAGCACCGGCATGTTCGCGAGGAGCACGGTGGGGGACCCCGGCATCCATGGTGCGGGGAGCGTCGGGATGCACGTGCCGGGGGTGAGCACGCCGAGCGCGGCTGCTGTCTGAGCGGCGGTGATGGGGTTCATCAGGCTGTTGCACACGCCGAAAGGGGGGATGTTGACGAACGGCTTGTTGTCCATGATGTTCGCCATCGGCTTGTTCTCGGCCATCACCTTGTTGAGCGGCAGGACGTTGAACGTGGACGGGGCGACGCCAAAACTGCACATCATCATGGCGCCCTGAAGGACGGGGAGACCCATGGCTCCACCCTATTCCGGGTGCTCGACGACGTCGAACACGTACCCGTCCAGATCGGTGAGCGTCGCCCAGACCGTGTTGTGCGCCTCGTACCTGGCTAGTTCGGTGGCGCCGAGGCCAGCGAGACGCTCGATCTCGGTGTTCAGGTCGTCCGTGAAAAGATCGAGATGGATGGGATTCTTGCCCTCGGTGACGTGCTCGACGCGTTGGATCATGAGGTCCGGGCCGGTGGGTGTCGAGACAATGGCGATGGCACCGTCGGGGGAGGCCCAGATGTCGCCGCCGAGCACGGCAGCCCAGAACGTGACGGCGCGGCCGAGGTCAGGGGTGTCGAGCGTGAGGTGCCCGATGCGGGAAGCCATGCGACGCAGGTAGCCGGTCCGCTGGACAACTGGTGTGGGTCGCACGCCCACCGGTCGGTAGCATCCCTACGCCCGCCCGGATAGCTCAGTCGGCAGAGCGACGCACTCGTAATGCGTAGGTCAGGAGTTCGATTCTCCTTCTGGGCTCCAAAAAATTCATGGTAGATGGCTATGGCGCTGGTGGGGTCTCGTCATTTCGGGTGGTTTGTCCGCCATTTGTCCGCCATTTTCATCGCGAATGCCCCTCTAGGTTGCCGGGATGGGGGGACTCTGCGCTTGCTGCCGGGCCGGACCGGCTGCTGGGAACTAGCGGTCGACGCCGGCCGCGATCCGGTCACGGGCCGTCGTCTGCGCGTCGTGTGCGGGTTCCGCGGCGCCAAGCGCGATGCCGAGCGCGCGCTGAACGATCTGTTGGTTGAGACGGCGAGCGGACGAGC
>JBKJJS010000261.1:0-9810 GCA_046597895.1 Ilumatobacteraceae bacterium | reverse complement strand
GGTTCGAGGTCGGCGACTTCCCTGTTGTGGCGGGCCGTTCGGGCGAGGTGGACGAGGGCGCCGACCCATGCGCCGCCGGCGAGGACGTGGGCGGTGGTGGCGGGCGTCGCCCACCAGGAGCCGCTGTCGGCCGCGTGGCCGCGGGCGACGAGCACGACGACCGCCAGGGCGGTCGGCCCAATAGCCCATGGACGGAGCCGGGGGTGACGGAGAAGGGGTACACCTGCGAGAGCGAGGGCGAAGATCAGCAGCGTGAGGCGTTGAGGTCGCCCGTCCAGGGCATCGCCCCACTGTCCTGGTTCGCCGAGGACGCCGGCGCGAGACACAGCCAACCCAAGACTCGTCGCCGCTCCTGCCGCTGCGACGGCGAGGCCTGCCGTCACCGGGGCGGGGGTGATTCTGCGCCGGAGTATGAACAGTTCGCTCAGCAACCCGCCGATGGCTACCGCGAGCCCGGCGGCGACCCCCAACGCGGCGGTGGCGTTCGCCCACTGGAGTGGTTGGTCGCCACCGTTGCGGGCCACTGTCGTAACGCCGGGGGCAAGGTCGATTCCGACGGCGAAGGCGAACTCACCTTCGCTCTGGTGGCCATCGTCGGCGGCGACCCGCCACGTGACCTGATAGGCGTCGTCGGCGAGCGGTGGGAGGTTGGCGACCACTCGGGTCGCGTCTCGGTCGACGCCGACGAAGGCGAGCGCGACTGATCGGGCGTTGCTGTCACGAACCTCTACAGCCGGTCGACCGGACATCGGTTCGGAGAAGTCGAGCACGATCTGGTCGGGCGGATTTGTGAGCCGCGAGCCGGCTTCTGGTGATGTGCGCACGAGGAAGCTGTGGGCGTCGGCGGGGCGAACTGCTGACAGCCCAGCGGTGACGGCGATGCCGCCAGCCACCAACCAGTAGACGAATCGGCGACGGTCGGTCAGGGCTGGCGCCACGTTTCGCCGCCGTCGGTGCTGACCCAGACGCTGACGGCATCGCCTTCATGGCGGGCGGCGTACAGGCGGCCGGGTGTGGTCGGGGCGGCTTCGTCGAGAGTGGCGCCTTCGGGCAGCGACATCGGCGTCCACGTGGCGCCCCCGTCGAGGCTGCGGATGGCACCATCGGGACTGGATGCGTAGAGGGTGCGCATACCGTCGGGCGTGCTGACCCACGTCGCCGGGAACGACGCCAGGGTCCGCCATGTGCGGCCGCCGTCACTGCTGTCGACCGGACCGGTACGGGCGTCGGCCGCGACGAGGTGGTCGGGGTTGGCGGCATCGATGATGATCCGACCGAAGAACGAACGGCCGGCCTGGTCGGTCCGTGAGGTCCATGTCGTTGCACCGTCGGTAGACACGATGACACCGACACCAGGGCCTGCAGCGTACAGAGCACCTGGAGAGGCCCCGAACGAGTGGATGTCGGTGTCGGGCAGGCCACCGTTGCGGCGCTCGAACGTCGAGGTGTTGTCGGTCGAGCGGTTGAGGCCGGGGTGACCGCTCACCCAGACCTTGCCCTCGGCGAAGCCCCAGCCCATGGCGTCAGCGTTGTCGAGCGCCGTCACCCGTTGCCATGTGGCGCCACCATCGGTGGATGTCGAGACGGCCTGGTGACCCCCGGCGAACAGCCGGCCCGGCGTCGACGGGTCGGCGACCAGCGAGTGGAAATCACCCCCGGTGAAACCGCTCGACGCCGTCGTACTCCCGTTGCCACTGGAGCCGTTTGTGGCCAACACGACCAGGATCACGACGATGGTGACGCCGGCCAGGCTGGCCAGCCCCGCCCAGATGAGCGTCTTCGTCGATCTGCGCCGCGCGGCCGTTCGTCCTCAGCCGCGGTCCCGGGCGCGGGTCGTGCTCAGGATGCTCCTCGGCGAGACGCAGTCGGACAGTTCATACGATCGGTGATCGTAGCAAGGGTTCGGCCCGGCTCAGGGCGGCGAGGTGAACGGCGTGTCGGGGGCCGGACCGGGCAGGTAGTCCCCGTTGGTGCTCGTGAACGTCTGGCCGGCGAGGACGCGGCTGACGACGTCGTCGAGTGTTGTCGGCCCGACGGCGCCGATGATGCGGGCCATGACCAACCCGCCCGGTGAGATCACAAAGGTCTCGGGTACTCCTCGCACGCCGTAGTCGATCGAGGTTCGCCCGTCGCGGTCGTCGGCCTGCGGGTAGGTCAACCCGAACTCGTCCCGGAAGTCTCTGCCGTTGGTGGGGGTGTCGCCGTAGAGGATGCCGACGAGCACGACTCCCTGTGACGCCCACCGTTCCCAGAACGATTCCAGGATCGGTGCTTCTTTCCGGCAGGGCACGCACCATGACGCCCAGAAGTTGACGACGACGATGTGGCCGGCGAACTGCTCTGACGAGACGCTGGCGTCGCCGTCGAGGCTGGCGAGCGAGAATGGCGGTGCCGGTTTGCCGAGCAGCGGCGAATCGGCGGTCTGGGTGATGTCGAGGCCCTGGGCGAGCACCGTGGCGAGTCCCACCACGGCCACGGTGACCACTGCTGTCATCACCCGCAGCAGGCGCCGGCGACGTCGGATCGGGAAGAGGGCCACTGGGACGGCCGGATCGCCAGACTCCTGCTCGGCGCCGCCCACCTGCGCGCTCGGTTCCGTGTCATTCACGCTGCCCCCTGTTGCTGCCTGCTGCCGACTCTCACCATCTACGATATAAGTTAGTAGTTGTGCATGGGAGTTCGGTGATCGCCACAACTCAGTCCAGCGTGTTCTTCGGCGGGTCGGTCGTGGCGGCGGTGTTGGCGGGCACCATCGCGCTCTTTGCGCCGTGCTGCGTGTCGGTCATGCTGCCCGCCTACTTCGCGTCGGCGTTCCAGAACCGGCGTCTCCTGGTCGCGATGACGTTCCTGTTCGGGGCCGGGGTCGCCACGGTCATCGTGCCGATCGCGTTGGGGGTGTCGGCGGTGCGTCGCGTGCTGCTCGGCGGGCACCCCGTCGTCTACATCGCCGGTGGCTCGATGCTGCTCGGCCTGAGCATCTTCACCCTCGGGGGCGGCCGGTTGCGGTTGCCGTCCCCGTCGGGCCCGCCAACCCGGCGCGGGCCGCTCGGCGTGTACGCCCTCGGGCTGTTCTCCGGCGTGGCCAGCAGTTGCTGCGCTCCGGTGCTGGCCGGCGTGGTCGCTCTCTCGGGCATCGCGGGCTCTTTCCTTGCGGCACTCGGGCTCGGCTTGGCGTACGTGTTCGGCATGGTGGCTCCAATGCTCGTCGTCTCCGTGCTGTGGGATCGCCACGATTGGCGATCGAGTCGCCTGTTTCGGCCCCGTCCGTTCACCTACCGGATCGGTCCGTGGCGCCGGACGATCGCCGGGACGGCGCTGGCCAGCGGCGTGCTGCTCGGAGTGATGGGTGTCTGGGCTGTGTGGGCCGGTCTGGCTGGCGGGATGCGCTCGTCCTACGGGGGATGGCAAGGCCGGTTCTTGCTGTGGCTCCAGGCCCGCGGCACGGCGACCGTCGACTCCCTTTCCTGGCTGCCGGGATGGGCCGCGGCCCTCATCCTGCTCGCCGTCGTCGCCGGTCTTGGCCGTCTCGCGTTCCGTCAACTCGGCTGGCTCGAATCCTCGACGAACACCACACCAGCGGCCATCCACGAGGAGCGCGACCTTGAACACCAAGAATGACACCCGCCACCGAGCGAGGGGCCGCCGACCGGGCCCGACCCCGCGTCGAAGAGGTCGCCTTTCGCCGGTGGCACTGACCGCGGTCGTCGTCGTCGCTGCCGTCGCCGTCTTGGGTGTGGCGTACACGCTTGCGGGTCGTGACAATGGCGGGTCGGCGGCAGGGAGCTACCGCCATGAGGTGGGGGCGCCAGGCCCCGGCGAGCGGGCCCCTTCGATCGTGCTGCCGGGCACGAACGGCGCCCCCTTCGATCTCGCCACGCGAAGGGGCACGACCGTCCTGCTCTACTTCCAAGAGGGCATCGGGTGCCAGCCCTGCTGGGACCAGATCCGTGACATCGAGGTCAACCAGAGCCGGTTCCGCACCCTCGGGATCGACGAGCTGGTGACGGTCACGTCCGATCCCCTCGATCTCATCCAACGCAAGCTCACCCAGGAAGGCCTCCAAGGCCTGGCTGTCGCTGACGTCGACCTCGCCGTGTCTCGCACCTACCGCACGAACAACTACGGGATGATGGGCGATTCACGTAACGGTCACAGCTTCATCGTGGTCGGACCGGATGGAACGATCGAGTGGCGAGCGGACTACGGCGGCGCTCCCGACTTCACGATGTTCGTACCCGTCGACGCACTCCTCGCCGACCTCACCGTCGGGCTCGCCTCCGGGACCGGGCAGTGACCGTGCCAGCCGTCGACGTCGTCCTGATCACCAAGCCACATTGCGAGTACTGCGAGTTGGCGAAACTGATCCTCGACCGGCTCGGGGCGGGCTTCGCCATCCAGGTCCGCGAGATCGGCGTCGAGGAGCCAGAGGGTGCAGCCTTGGCGTTGCACCACGGCATCTTGTTCGCTCCCGGAATCCTGATCGACGGCCGTCTCGCCGGCTACGGCCGGCCCTCCGAACGCCGGCTCCGCCGACTCCTCGAGGCCAGACAGGCGCGCTGACAATTGCGAAGATCTCGCGCTAAGCTACTAGCACACGTCGTAGTTCTCGATGGAGGATGCCATGTTCAAGTGTTGCTTCAACCGGAAGGTACTGATCGGTCTGGCGATCGTCGCGGGCGGGTTGCTGCTCCTGGCACCGGGAACCCTTCGATCGGCCGGCCCCCTCCTGTTCATAGCGGTCTGCCCACTATCGATGCTGCTGATGATGCGGGGAATGTCGCGGGGGACCACGACCAGCTGCCCGACCACACCCGCCGGGACCAAGACGACCGCCGAGATCGACAAGGACGCCGAGATCGCCCGCCTGACTGCCCTCCTCGGCAACCAGCGACGCATGACGGACGCACCCAAGTCCAACTGAGCTGACCACCCGTCAGAGCGCGTGAGGCGCCAAGGCGAACTTGCGGCCGACGCCACGCTGCGCTGGTGGGTCGAGGTCGCGGGAGTGGTCGGGGCCTATCTGGCCTACTCGTTGGTCCGCAGCCGGTTTGGGACGACGGGACACGCCGCCGGCGCACTCGTCAACGCCTACCGGGTCGTGGCGCTCGAACGACGGGTCGGGATGTTCTCCGAGCTCAGCATCCAACGATGGGCGATGCGGGACGCCACGGTGGTGCGGCTGCTCAATGCCTACTACGGGTCGGCCCATTTCGTGGTGACCGCGCTCGTCGGCATCACTCTGTTCCGCCGGTCAGCGAGGCGCTACCGGTTCTGGCGGCGTTGCCTGGCGGTGACGACTGCTTTGGCCCTCGTCGGCTATGCCGTCTTCCCGTTGGCACCCCCGCGGCTTCTGCCCGCCCGGTACGGGTTCGTCGACACCCTGACCGCCGTGGGCGGCTTGTGGGACTTCGGGTCGGGTCCGATGGGTTCGGTGGCGAACCAGTACGCGGCGATGCCCAGCTTGCACGTGGCGTGGGCGGTGTGGTGTGTGGCGGCGGCATGGTCGCTGCTCGGCGCCCGGGGCCGGATCCTGCTCGGTTTGCATCCGCTCGTGACGCTGTGGGCCGTGGTAGCGACCGCCAACCACTACTGGTTGGATGGCGTGGTAGCTGTGTTGGTCCTGACGGCCGGCGTGGTCGTGGTGGCGCTGCCGGGTCGTCTGACGAGGCGCGTTGCTGTATTGGTGGCGGAGTCCCGCTCGTGATCCTCAACGGCATGCGTGGTCTTCAGTTGCTCGCGCGCCGCGGCGACGAGTTCTCGGTCCTGCACCGTGGGCGAGGCTCGCGGGGGCGCCACCGCCGGAGGGCGACGGCCAAAGCGCCCACTGCCACGCCGCCCACCACGATCGGCAGCAGCCAGACCACCCGGGCCAGACCACGCGACGGTGGCGCGAGGAGGATGTCGACACCGAATCGGCTGGCCAGGTACGAGCGGATCTCGTCGTCGGACTGGCCGAGTTGGAGGCGTCGCTCGATCTCGTCGCGGATGGCACGCGACGCCGGAGCATCCGACTGCGAGGCGGACTGACCGACACAGGTAGGGCACTTGACGGGCGCCGCGATGCGATCGACCCGCTCTTCGACGGTTCGAGGCGCGCCTTGCCGTGTCGCACCCACCGCGAGGGCGGCGAGGAACACGAGCACAATGGTGAGCCACGTCAGCCGGCGACGACGACGGCTCATGGCCGACCGACCGCGACAAGGGGCGGTTCGCGGTCCACTGGCGCCGGCCCCTGCACGATCGCGCATGACGAGCCACCCGCGATCACACCGGTGTCGAGCACCTCGAACAGGCTCAGGACGGGCAGAAGAACGGCATCCTCAACACGACCCACATACGATCCATCACGATGGTCGGCGCCCACCAGCGCACCGGTCATCGAAGCTCAAGATGACGGGGGGATCGGTGACGGCCGAGGTAGAGCGTCATGGCGCGACGCTGGCCGAATACCCGAGCTTCTTGATCGCCTTGGCGACTTGCTTGGGGTTGGTGCGGGCGGGATCGAGTTCGACGATGCAGTCGGCGCCCACCCCAGGGCGAACGCCATGCCCAGGAACAGCGCCGAACGCGGCCCCGAGGCCACCCGGGTGAGATCCAGCCGCCATTCCCGCCCGAGCACGGGAACCCGGAGCACGCCGAGCATCACCAACCCCAGGGCGATGACCCCGACCCCGGCGAACCTCGTCACGACCGGGGCGTTGCGCAGGACAACCGAACCGATGACCGCGAACGACGCCCCGAGCACGGTGAACACCAAGGTGAACCCGGCGACGAACAACAGCGATGCCCGCAGCACCACTCGGCGGCTGCTGGCGGCGTCCAACTCGGCAGTCGGGAGACCGGAGACGTACGAGACGTAGCCCGGCAGGAGCGGCAGACAACAGGGGGAGCTGAACGACAAGACGCCGGCGACCACGGCGAGAAACGGCATCACGAACACCATCAACGATTCAACCTAGTAGACGGAGCTGTGACCCGCCCGCTTGTGGGTGCTCAGGGTTCGATCGCCGGCACGATGCCCGGATCCGGGACGCCGCGCCGGCGGCGCCATTGCCGGGCGCGCCCGCCGGCGGCAGGCTCTAGGGCGACCCGAGCCTCGTAGCCCAACAGGGCGATGGACTCGATGATCGCATCCGGCGACACGGTGCCAGGGTTGACGAGTACGACCGTTCGTCCCTTGCGAACGTTGGTCGAGGCCCTCTTCACCCCTGGGAGTCCTTCGATGGCGGCGTCAACGAGCATCCCGCAACTGGCGCAGTGCATCCCGTGCACGTCGAAGATCAGTTCCACCTCGCCGCTCATTCCTTGACCACCAGCTTCCCGATGTACATCCCCATCCCACACGACCAGAGCTTGAGCCCAGGACTCAGGCTGCCGAGGTCGACCTCCTTCGACTGGCCCTCCTCCATGAACGCTTCGATGCCCAGACTGGAGATGATGACCACGTTCGTGCAACTGAACCCGGTCGCCGTGAAGGTGATCTTGGTCGGCACCCCGGCTTTCAGCCGGAGCACGTCCGGCGAATACCCGTCATCAGTGGCGAGAACGACCGCCCGTTGGATCCCGTCGGCTCCGATCACCACCGCGGCTGCCGGAGCCGACTCCGCGGAGACGTCGGCCTCGCTCGTCGTGCCCCGGAACGCTTGAAGCGGCGCCCACGACGAACCGGCTAGTACGAGCCCGGCGTTCACGGAGAGGACTGCCGAGAACGTGAGCGCGCCTCCCACCACCCAGCGCAGTCGCGACGGGCGGGAGCGGTCGCGGTGCACGGCGCGGCCGGTCGCCAGGCCGATCGCGGCGAAGATCGGAACCGTTCCCAGCACGAAGGCCCCCATGATCGCCGCTCCCTTGGCGCTCGACCCCGACGCGATGGCGAGGAACTCCATCCCGAGGGTGATGCCGCATGGCACCAGGATGGTCGTGACGCCCATCAGAGCGGGGCCAGCCGCTGAGCTGAGGCGACCGCTTCGGCGCACGGCACGGGTCCACGAGGCCGGGGGGGCCGGGAACAGCAGCCGCACCCAGCGAACGCCGACGATGTCGAGCGCGAACAGCACCATCAAGGCGCCGGCACCGATCTGCAGGTAACCGCGGGTCCGCGGGCTGAACTCGAGCTGCGCCCCTATGGCGCCGAGCAACGCTCCCAGGACCACGTGAGACATGAGCTTGCCGGCCAGGAACCCGGCCACGGCCACGAGGTCGCCCGCCCACCTCCTCGGTGCGGGCACGGTGCCATCGACCATCCCCGCCGTGCGGGTGATCGCACCGACCAGTAGCCCGGCCTGCACGACGGCACACGACAAACCGCCCGCGATCAGACCGGTGACGAGCACCTCGAACAGGCTCACCGGCCTCTCACCGGCCGCCGCGCTCCCCAGTCATGCCATACCAACGTCATCAACGATGGAGAATAGTAGATGTGCGGACTCAGTCTCGGCTCAGGACGGGCAGAAGAACGGCATTCTCAACACGAGCCACAACCGAGCGATCACGACGGCGGTGCCAATGAGCGCGCCGACGGCCATGAGCGAGACCGGGCCGACGGCCGCCAGCCAGCGGGCCGGGCGGCTGGTGGGAGGCGGGCCAGCCAACGCCTTTATGCGTTCCGTGGCGGTCGTCACCCCACCGAAGCCGGCGACATCGGCAGGCATACCGGCGAAGGCCACTCGCACGAGAGCCGACTGTGCCGTTCGGCGGACGTGCATCGACGAGCCGACAGCCTCCTCGTCGGCCCACCGTTCCAGCGCACAGCGAAGGCCCGCCGTGCTGCGCCGCACGAATGGGAGCGCCGCGAAGGCATGCTCGGCCACCGTCGCCAGGATCAGATAGCGGTGATGGCGATGCCGCAGATGGGCCTGCTCGTGCCGCACCACGACGGCGAACTGCTCATCATCGAGCGACTCGACGAGGGTGTCGGACACCACCACCGATCCACCGTAGGCCGGTAGGGCCAAGGCCACGGGCTCCGGGCTGGGCACAATCACGACATCGACACCGTGGTGACATTCCCGGCGCCCGATCAAGGCGAGCTCGCTCAACGACGACTGCCCGCGCCGCGCTCGCCGGAACCCGACGAACGCCGCCAACGGAAACGCCAGAGCAGCGACCGCCGCCGACCAACCAGTGATCGTCCCGCCAGCCATCACTGAGCCAGCCATCCGGGCGCACCTGGCGGCCAACGCGTGAACGCCAACCGCCTTCAGGACCGTGGGTGCCGCCAGAAGAATCGCCGTCACCTCGACCGCAATCAGCGACACAGCGAGCGCGGCGGCGCACAACCGGGCCCAGTGAGCGGGCACCAAACGCTGACCGAGGGGACGCAGAGCGGCCGGGAAGAGGGCCAGCATCAGAGCCGCGGCCAGGACAGCGACGATCATCGGTCCGACAGCATCCTTCTGAGCTGGGCGCGCTCGCTCGGACTGAGCTGGTCCAAGAACTTGTTAAGTGCAAGCGGCCGATTGTCGACCGTCGTGAGCGCCGCGGCCATCGTGGAAGCCGCTCGTTCCTCCCGCGTCTGGCACGGGTGATACGCGTACGCGCGGCCGTCGCGTCGGCGTTCGAGTACGTCCTTCTCCCACAGATTGGACAGGACCGTCATCACAGTTGTGTACGCCAACTCGCGACGCGTCGACAACACCTCATGGACCTCGCCAGGCGTCAACCAGCCAGCGTCATCCCACAACACGTCGAGGATCTCAGCTTCCAGGGGACCGATCCCGCGCGTACTTCCCCCTGTCTTACGAACCATCGTCGTAGAAGTGTAACCAGCCCATGGCGGGCTGTCAGACGTGAGTAGCGGCCGTATACAAC
>JBKJJS010000235.1:0-3846 GCA_046597895.1 Ilumatobacteraceae bacterium | reverse complement strand
GGGGCGAAGCACCCGGCACCTACGGAGCGGAGTCCTTCGACGCGGCGAATCTGCTGCTGTCCGGCATCGCGGCCGGCAAGGTCGATCGGGCCAGCCTGTTGGCGTACGTGAAGGGTGTCAGCTTCCAGGGCATCACGAAGTTGATCAAGTTCACCGACGTCGGCGAGGTCGACTCCACCACCGTTTACGCGTTCCAGATCAAGAACGGCGTGATCGTCGGCATCGGCGAGATCCCGGCCTGATCAGCGCCGATTAACTATGTAATGCGAGCCGGGGGCATTGTGCCCCCGGCTCGTTCATCGTTGGGGGGATCGTGGAGTTCGGGTACCTATTCGACAACTTCTGGTCGCTCACCCTGGGAGGGCTGACGGCCGGTGCCATCTATGCCCTCGTCGCCCTTGGGTACACCCTGGTGTACGGGGTGTTGCGCCTCATCAACTTCGCCCACTCCGAGATCTTCATGCTCGGCACCTTCGGCGCACTCTGGGCGGTCGGGTGGCTCGGCATCGGCGTGCTCGATGAGCCGAAAACCGGTCTCGCCCTGGTCGGCACCATCGCATTCGTGGGGATCGTCTCGATGGCGGTGTCCGGCGGCAGCGCGGTGGCGCTGGAGCGCATCGCATACCGCCCGTTGCGAAAGCGCGGTGCCACTCGTTTGGCCGCGCTCATCTCGGCGATCGGCGCCAGTTTCGCCATCGCTGAAGGGGTTGGCCTCATCGTCAGCCGTAACCCCGAGGCGTTCCCGCGCATCCTCAAACGGTCCGAGGTACTGAACGTGTTGGGCACCTCCGTGCGCAACGACCAGCTTCTGGTCATCGTGAGCGCGATTCTGATGATGATCGCGCTCGACCAGTTCATCCGCCGCTCGCGACTTGGACGGGGTATTCGTGCCGTAGCTCAGGATGCGGAGACGGCTCGGCTCATGGGAGTCGACATCGACCGTGTGATCTTGCTGACCTTCCTGCTCGGCGGGCTGATGGCGGGCTGGGCCGGAATGCTCAACATGACCTTCTTCGAGTCGACCCGCTTCGACGTCGGCTTCCTCCTCGGCGTCAAGGCGTTCACCGCGGCCGTGCTCGGTGGCATCGGCAACTTGCGGGGTGCGTTGCTGGGCGGCTTCCTTCTCGGGCTGATCGAGAACTACGGCTCGGCGTTGTTCGGTGGCCAGTGGAAGGACGTCGTCGCGTTTGCCGTGCTGGTGCTCGTGCTGATGGTCCGTCCGACCGGCATTCTCGGTGAGTCGCTCGGAAAGGCGCGTGTCTGATGGACCGTCTGCGCGAACTCGACGCCCGGCGTGCGGCGTGGGCGCGGGGTCTCTCGGCACCGTGGAACCGACGGTCGAGAAACGTGCGCTGGGGTCTCGGGTTCCTCGGGATCGTCATGCTCTACGTGTTGCCCCTGCGCAACTGGCCGATCATCGGCACCCCGGATGCCAACTGGGCCAGCGTGCTCTTCTACCCGATCGCCATCTACGTGCTCTGCGCCATCGGTCTCAACGTGGTGGTCGGGTACTCGGGGCTGCTCGACCTGGGCTACGTCGCCTTCTTTGCCGTTGGCGCGTACACCGTGGCGATTCTCGGGGGCAGCAACGGATCCACCTGGTCGTGGCCCCCGTCCTGGCCGTGGCTCGTGTGCGTGCCGTTCGGGGTGGCGGTCGCCATCGTCTCGGGAATCGTTCTGGGGACGCCGACGCTGCGGCTGCGGGGCGACTACCTGGCCATCGTCACGCTCGGCTTCGGTGAGATCATCCGGGTGACGATCAACAACTCGGAGGGGCTCGGCGGCGCGCGTGGGCTCACGAGCCTGCCGCAACCCACCGACGTCGGGCCCCTGAAGTTCGGGGTGCTGGACTCCAAGCCGTACTACTGGCTCGCGCTCACCGTCATCATCGGTGTCATCGTGTTGATGCGGCGATTGGAGGGGAGTCGCGTCGGGCGAGCGTGGACGGCCATCCGTGAGGACGAGGACGCCGCGGAGTTGATGGGCGTGCCGACGTTCAAGTTCAAACTGTGGGCCTTCGCCATCGGAGCGGCGGTCGGCGGGCTGTCGGGCACCTTATTCGCGGGGTACACCCCATCGGTCGTCCCCGATCAGTTCCGACTGATCCTGTCTATCCTGTTCCTCGCCGCCGTGGTACTCGGCGGTTCCGGCAATATTCCCGGCGTGATCCTCGGTGCGTTCCTCGTCGGCTACCTCCCTGAACGGTTCCGCAACTTCCAGGAGTGGCGCATCTTTCTCTTCGGCCTCGCACTCGTGGTCATGATGATCTTCCGGCCACAGGGCATCCTGCCGAGCCGCCAGCGCTCCGTCGAACTCCATCATCCACAGGACCAGCCTGACCACACGGCCCTGGCGGGCGCGGATATAGAAGACTCGTTCGGCCCGGCGCTCGGAGCAGAGGATGCCTGAGCGGATCCTGGAACTCAACGCCGTCACGATGCGTTTCGGTGGCGTCAGCGCGCTGGATGACGTGACGCTCCACGTCGAGCGGGGCGAGATCCTCGGTCTCATCGGCCCGAATGGCGCCGGCAAGACCACGGTGTTCAACGTCGTCACCGGTGTCTACCGTCCGACGTCGGGGGTGGTGCGGTTCAAGGGCAAGGAGCTCGGTAAGACGCCGCGCCACGTCCGCACGAAAGAGGGGATCGCTCGGACGTTCCAGAACATCCGCCTGTTTCCCGCGATGTCGGCGCTCGACAACGTGTCCGTCGGCGTGGACACCCATGCCCGGTCGGGCGTCGGTGCGACGATCGGAGGGCTGCGTCGGGCCAAGCGCGAGGAGGCGGCAACCAGGGATCGCGCGATGGAGCTCCTGGAGTTCGTCGGGATCGCTGATCGATACAACGAGTTCGCCCGCAACCTTCCGTATGGCTACCAGCGCCGGCTGGAGATCGCCCGCGCGCTCGGCACGTCACCCCAGCTGCTCTGTCTGGACGAACCGGCAGCGGGGTTCAACCCCGCCGAGAAGGCCGATTTGATGGCACTCATCCGTCGCATCCGTGACACCGGCTATACGGTGCTGCTCATCGAGCACGACATGCGGCTCGTGATGGGCGTCACCGACCGCATCGTGGTCCTTGACTTCGGGCGCAACATCGCCGAGGGCTCGCCGGCGGACATCCGCCAGAACCCGGCCGTCATCGCCGCATACCTGGGAGGGTCAGACGACGATGATGCTTGAGGTGAACGACCTCGAGGTGTACTACGGACGCATCCAGGCGATCCGTGGGATCTCGTTCACGGTCGACGAGGGCGAGATCGTGACGCTGATCGGCGCCAATGGGGCCGGCAAGACGACGACGCTGAAGACCATCTCCGGTGTTCGACCCGTCGCGGCTGGTTCGGTCGTATTTGAAGGGAAGGACATCACCCATCTCTCGTCGCACGAGCGGGTGAGGCTGGGCATCTGCCAGGTACCCGAAGGCCGCGGGATCTTCCCTGGCATGACCGTCCGTGAGAACCTGGAGATGGGTGCCTACGCCCGTTCGGACCGCCGCTCGGCGGCCAAAGCCGCTGACTTCGAACATGTGCTCACGTTGTTCCCACGTCTGCTCAACCGGATCTCGCAGCATGGTGGGACCTTGTCGGGTGGCGAGCAGCAGATGCTGGCGATCGGGAGGGCGCTGATGAGCCGGCCTCGGTTGTTGCTGCTCGACGAGCCGTCGATGGGACTCGCGCCGATGTTGATCTCGCAGATCTTCACCATCGTGTCCGAGATCAACAAGCAGGGCACCACGGTGCTGCTCGTGGAGCAGAACGCGTCGCAGGCGCTCAAGAGGGCCCATCGCGCCTACGTGCTGGAGACGGGCTCCATCGTCAAGGAGGGCTCGGGCCAGGAACTGCTCC
>JBKJJS010000201.1:0-3781 GCA_046597895.1 Ilumatobacteraceae bacterium | reverse complement strand
CAGCGCGGCCCCGTTCGCCGATGTCCTCGACATGGTCCTGCGCGCACCCGAGACCGGCGATCGCCTGTCCGTGCATTTCGCCACTGTCCATACCCTGGTGGAGGCTCAGGAGAACGCCAAGCTGCGAGAGGCGCTCAGTCTGGGGGTCGTGGAGCCCGATGGGATGCCGCTGGTCTGGCTCGGGAGACGGGCGGGCATCCGGATGGGGCGCGTGTGCGGTCCCGATTTCATGCCCGCGGTTGTGCAACACGGCATCGACAAGGGTCGATCCCATTTCTTCTACGGTGGTTCGCCCGGAGTCCCCGAGGCACTGGCGGCACGACTGGGGTCCCTCTATCCGGGCATGCGTGTGGCCGGCACGATGTCGCCGCTTTTTCGCCCCCTCACGCCGGAGGAAGACGAATCGATCGTGGCGACGATCAACGCGGCGGCTCCCGACTACCTGTGGGTCGGCCTCGGGGCGCCGAAGCAGGACATCTGGGTGGCCGAGCATCGATCGCGGATCCACGCCCCGGTCATGTTGGCAGTCGGCGCGGCGTTCGACTTCCATGCGGGTCGGCGCCGCCGAGCTCCAAGATGGATGCAGCGAAGCGGTACGGAATGGCTCTACCGACTGGCCACCGAGCCACGGCGCCTGGCCGGCCGGTACACGAGGGTGAATGCGAGGTTCGTCCAGCTCGTGGCGAAGGAGCGCCTCCGCCGGCTGTTCAGACGCGGATAGAGGTGTGGGCCGGGCCGATCCGTGGCCAGTGCCGTGGGCGATGAGTGCTCTGGCTTCGTCGCGATGAACGTGAATAAGCCGCCGCTATGCGCAACCGGATTGCCTCCGATGTTTTGGGGCTCACCATCCCGGCCGCTCGCCCCCACAATCGCTGCAGGATGTCGACGGGAGCCACGATGAGACGACCGACCAGGTCCGGCAGCTTTGGAAACATGCCCATCGACGCGTCAGCCCGCAGCGTTGTCCAGCTCTCCGGGACGCGATCGCCTCGAAATCGGACCCGCCGTAGCGCAAGGCGTTCAGGGTGCCACGGTGCGTATGGTCGTAGTGGCCCTTCGCACGGGTGTTCAAGGAATGAGACCGTCCCGATGATCTTCCCGCCCGGCTTCAGGACGCGACGAGCCTCCTGGATCATGGACGAACGGGTATCGGAATGTGCCCCAGCACGGCGATTGTCAGGATGAAATTGATGGAGTCATCGGCGAATGGCAGGGCATGAGCGTCGCCCCATATGGGCGCACCCAGTTCACCGTAGTCCACGCCCACCCACTGAAAGTCTGCGCGTTCGCAGACCGTTTGATGAAGGCCGGTCCCAAAACTGAGGTCCGGGGCCATGCTGCCCGTCGATCGAGCATTGGGAAAGCGGTCGAGGAGCTCGGGCGTGAGGTGGCGGGGAACCTTCATGCCGGTGAAATCCACCTCCGGCCACGGATGACGTGTGAGCGACACGAACGACAACTCGTCGTCTAGCAACGGCGGTTTCGCCGACCATGAACAGGCGGGGCAGCGTCACATGACGAGGTCGCACCACGTACGATGCGCTCCGCAGCTGCATAGCGGGAGGACGCGCGTGGGGAACATCGAGCAGGGTACGGAACGCGGTTGACGCAGGTCACGCAAGCCGCTCCTCGTGAGGAGAAGCATCGGACGACAGCCCTTTTTCGAATCGAGTCGCGATTGGCCCAACCCGAAGTACAGCGTTGGGTGGCAACCGCTTGCGGAGCGATAGCCGCGCTTGCGGTTCTCCTCATCACCGTTCGCGGACCCGGGCTGACACAGGACAGCGCGACCTTCGAAGCGGGTGCATACAGTCTGCGGGATCTCAAGGGCGCCATCGCGTCGGATGGCTCGCCAATGGTTCTTGCCGCTCCAGGTTACTCCGCATTGCTGGCGGTAATCACGCTTCTGGGCATTGGTATTCGTGATGCCGCGCGGGTCATCGGGGCGGCGTCTCTGGGCGTGCTCGTTGCGGCGACGTTGGTGTTCCTCCTCCCAATTGTGCGCGGGCGATTGATGACCGTTATTCTCGTGGGGTTCGGCACCGCAACCGCTGGCTCGCTCTTGATGTTCGCGAGCTGGCAGCTGTCCGATGTCCTGTTAGCGGCCATCGCGTTCGTCGTCGTCGCGCTGGTCGGGCAGCGGCACGGGGGCCCGGCGCCGTGGGTGATGGTCGTTGCCATGAGTCTGGCTGCGGCTGCTCCCTTGGTGCGCTACATCGGCGTCGCACTCCCGGTCGTTGTTGCCTTCGCGATCCTGGAAGCCGGACGCGGCAGCTGGTTGGCGCGCCTGCTTCGTGCAGGAGGTGCTTTCGCGTTGATGATGGTCCCGACGGCGCTGTGGCTCGCCCGCAACTACGACATCAGCGGCACGTTGATGGGCGTACGCGGAACGTCGAGCGTCCCGGCGGAAGCTGTGCTGCAAGCCATCGGCGGCAGCGTCCTCCACTGGATCGTGCCGGCCCGCGAACCGCTTCCGCCACCGCTGCCGGCACTGGTCGGGATCGGTTTCCTGCTGGCGATCGCCGTTCTTTTTGCGTTGAGCTTCCGCAAGGGATGGATGCGGCCCCAGATGCGCCCGATGCTCCTTTTCGTGCTGCTCTACCTCGGCCTGCTCTCGGTCTCCGCGCTCTCGTTCGCGATCGAATCGGTGAGTGCGAGGTTGATACTGCCATTGTTCGTTCCAGCGGTACTCCTGACCGTACTGGGCATCGACAGGTTGGCCGAGAATCTGGGTCGCCGCTTCAGTCCGCGGCTGAAACCCATCGTGTTGGTTCTCGTGCTGCTGACGCTCGTCCAGACAGGACTCGATAGCGCTCACTTCGGTATCGGTGCCATGCGCGAAGGTACGGGCTACTTCGTCCCGGAGTCTCGATGGACGCAGTCGCCGCTCATCCAGGACCTGCAGACCCGGTGGCCAGGCCTCCCCGTCTACACCAACGAGAACGCACAGGTCTACCTCTTCGCCCATCGATATGCCAGCGAGATGCCGGCCCTCATCGACACGCCGAACTCTCCGGATGCCCGGCAATGGGCTCTGCGGACGGCGAACGAGGGTGCTCTGCTGGTGTGGTTGCATACGGAACCCTCCGAGTTCCCTGACGTCGTGGTCGACGGGCAGCTCGTGAGACTGGAACCAGTCGCGTCGTACCCCGACGGCTCGATCCTCACGTTCGTTACAGCGAGGTAAGCCAAGTGATGTTCGTCGAGAAGATCCGCGACACCGGCGAGGGCCGGCACGCTGGCGAAGCCGCGGTCGGTGAACGGCGTACCGTCGAACCGCTCGGCCGGCGTCTGCCAGTCGAGTTCACCGTGGATCGGTGGCGCTTGTAGTAGCTGCCGTAGGCGCTGATCGCGGCCTCGCCGCTGATGACTCCCACGGCTCCGCGGACTGCTAGGAGACGGGTCGGGTCTGTTATGTTGTTGGTGACCGACCGATGAAGGCCCTTATGCTCACGCCGGACGAGGGTCACCTCGATCGCCGGATTGCGCAGGAGGCGGGCACCCTTGCGAGCAATGGCTGGGAGGTGGACATCTACCCAGCTGTGGATCCGGGCCTCGACTACGACGCTGATCTCGCACCCGGTGTCCGACTGCTCGGCAACCCGCGACTCCCGGTCAGGACGAGCGACCGTCGCAGGGGGATCGTGCGAACGATCAAACGAAATCTCGCCCGGGCGGTGCCGCCGGCCGGTCGACTCATCGAGGCGGCGCAATACCGGACGCGGGACATCGCGGGCGAGATCACCGATGCGAACCTGTCGCACCTGCTTCACCTTGGGCC
>JBKJJS010000329.1:0-14337 GCA_046597895.1 Ilumatobacteraceae bacterium | reverse complement strand
GGACCTGACCAGGTTCGCCTGGTCGGCGATGCCTTCGAAGCACCCTGGGCGGCGACGCTAAGGTGACCGGGCGGGTGTAGCTCAATGGTTAGAGTTCCAGCCTTCCAAGCTGGCTATGCGGGTTCGATTCCCGTCACCCGCTCTGAAAACGTGCTGGTAGATGTGTTGTGAGTCAAGATTTATTGACAATTTTCGAGCGGCGTGCTCCATACGTGCCCTTACGATCGGGACGCCGACGGACATCGAGGCGACTCGGCGGATAAGGGCACGCGTGCCCATCGGCGGTCGAGTCGCTATCCCAGCGTCTTGCGGCGTACCCACTGCTCATGCGCCTCCTGGTATCGGAGCGGTGCCGCGGGATGCGCGAGCGGGAGCCATCGAGCCTCGTGTCCGTCCATCCGGATACTGCGTTCCGCGCCGTAGCCGTCGACACTCAACTTCCGCGGCGCCTCGCCGGCGATCATTGCGAGGACGCGCGCTGCGGCATTGCCGAGCGTGACCACCGTCGCCGGCGCGCACGTGGCGATCTCCGCCCGCAAGCGTGGCGCATGTTCCCTCACGGCTTCGTAGACGATGTCGTTCTCGGTCGGGTGCGGCGCGATGGACGCCGCCGGCCCACCGAACTCTTGGCGCGCAACTTCGTAGGTATCGCAGAGCCGGGCTGCCACGCCCGTCGACAACCGATAGGTGTCGAGGCAATCGGTGATCCACGCTCCGCCGCGCGTGACGCCGAGTGGACCGAGGATCTTCTCGGTGACCCACGAGCCCGATGGTCCGTTGAGCCCCTTCGGGAGAGTGAACGTTCCGTAGCCGCCAGCACCGGCGCCGAGTGATTCGGTCCACGAGGCGACGCGCTCGGCAGCGTCAACACCATCCCAGAACGGCTCCGGTTCGTTGTCGACGGGCAATGCAGCGACTGGCCGCAGTTCATGACGATCTGGTGGTCGCCATCGGACGTGGACAGCCGACGGGTACGCGCCGATCACCATCACCGGTCGGGGATCTTGAGATGAAGGACGCCGGGCCAGCACAGGGCGGCCGAACGGGAACACACCTGAGGCAGTCACGAGGAGATCATGTCGCGCCGCCACTGCCAACGACGCACTGTGGATGGTCCGGGCGGCGAGCTACGACGTCATGGTGCTCGACGTAATGCTCCCCGACATCGACGGCTTCGAGACGTGCCGGCTGTTGCGTGCCGACAGCGTTGGGTGCCGATCATCATGGTGACGGCCGCGACGGGGTCGAGGACCGGGTACGGGGCCTCAACGCCGGCGCCGGTCTGACAAGCGAACGGATCGGCTACCGGCTCATCCTGCGGGAACCGGCCTGGTTCGAGCACCGCCCGCTCAACCGTGACTGGCCCCGGGCCAACCTGCACGTGTTCACCCACAGCTGCGACCAGGGGGCGGAGATGTCGAGTTCGAGGGCGACGATCGCGGGCGCGCAACCCAGACCACCGGTCGTCGTCACAAGGGCACCCGCATGAACACCTCCTGTCGAAGCGACTGTATGCCTGGCGCCGTCGACGTCTCCGTTGTCCGTCACTTGGTAAGGTGGCGAATCACCAAGTGACGGGAGACAATCGATGACGGCGACAGCGGAGTTTCTGGTCTCCAAGAGCGGTCAAATGTCCGTGCCGGCGGAGGTACGCCGCCGATGGGGCCTCGCGGAGGGCGGACGAGTGACCGTGATCGATCTTGGGGATGCTGTCGTGCTCCTCCCGCCCGGCGCACGTCAGAGGCTGCTGGCGGCTGCCCTGTCGGCAGACGAGCATCGTACGTTCGTCAGCAACCTTGACGACCCAGACCTCGCCACGACGTAGGTGGGCGCCTTCGTGATCGACGATCACCTGCTCCGGGATGTGCTCACCGGTGAACGGACTCCCGATCTCGGTGGTCTCGCTACCTCGTTGGCAACGACGGGGCTCTGGCTGTTCCGGCTCAGCAGTTCGTGGGCGGCCAACGGACCCCACGGCAAGCTGTCGGCTCCGGTCGCGGCACTTCCCCGAGCACACCAGGACCGCTTCCGGGCGCGCCTCATGGCGCTCCCTGATGAGATCAGGGTCGTGAACCTCAGGCATCTCGCGTGGCCGATGGCGGAGCTCCAGCAACGTCATCGCGACGGCGGACTCCCGATGTCCGCCGCGATGGTCGAGGCCCTCGCCGCGGCCATCGCTCTTGGGGCGTCGATCGCCGTGTCCCAACACGACATCGGACCGAACTTGAAAGCGGCTGCGGAGCACGACGGAGTCGCCTTCCAGGTCTTGTAGGGGTCTCCGCAGTCCGTGCGACACCCGAGCGGGACCGTTGTACAGCCAGCGCGTGTTCGATCGACCGGTCGTATACGAGGACGCGGAGTCCGCGGTGTTCAAGTTCGACAACACCATCGTCAACCTCTTGAAGGTGTCGGCCGCCCATGAGCTGATCTGTCTGGCCCTTGACAGGCGAGACGGAGGTCAGTAGTGAATGACGCCCGGCTGACCGGCGCCCGCGTCGATCACCGAGCCGTTCAGGACGAACGCCAGCGGCGAGGCGAGGAAAGCCACGAGCGGGCCGAGTTCGTCGGCGGCGCCGCTCGCCCGGCCGCCGTCGCGGCGTTGTTGACGAGGATGTCGACCCTGCGACCCGGTCTCGGACGTCAACCGCTCGGCCGTCGCCGCCACGGCCTCGGCCGTACGAGCGCAGATGGCGACACGCACGCCCTCTGCCGCCAACGAGCGGGCGATCGCCCGCCCGATTCCCCGGCTCCCTCCAGTGACGAGTGCGGTCTTACCGGCCAGTTGCAGATCCATGCCCGAACCCTTCCACTCGTCGTCGAAGGTCACGCTCGACGTACCCTCGGCGTCCGCGCCCCTCGGTTCCACCCACGTGGTCACGAGTCACTTCGGTCGATCGCTCACGACCACGGAACCCACCACATCGGCGATACCGGTGCCGCACCCGGGCGTATGGTCGGCGCAATGGCGACTTCCGACGAGCTGATCCGATCGTTGACGCGACGCGCCTTGACCCATTGGGAGCACCACACCACCGATCAGGCCCCGTCGACGATGCGTCAACCCGTGTCCGCCTACGTCGATCCCGAGCGATGGCGGCACGAGGTCGACCAGATCTTCACACGACTCCCATTGGTGATGGCATTGGGGTCTGAACTCGCTGGCCCGAACACGTATAAGGCGCTCGATGTTCTCGGCGTGCCGGTGTTGTTGACCCGAGACGGTGCCGGCACTGTGCGGGCGTTCCTGAACGTCTGCCGCCATCGCGGTGCACCCCTGTGCGAACCGAGCAGTGGCACAGCCCGACGTTTCACGTGCCCCTACCACGCCTGGGTGTACGACACTGATGGCGATCTCGTGGGCATGTTCGGGGCCGAGACATTCGGCGAGGTCGATCGCCGTGATTTGTCGCTCACCCCGCTCGCGTGCGCGGAACGGGCCGGCTTCGTATGGGCGTGCCTTACCCCTGGTGTCGCGTTCGACATCGACCAATTCCTCGGCGACATCTCCCCGCGACTGGCCGAACTCGAGCTTGAGCGTTGGCACATCTACGAGCAGCGCGAGATCGTCGGCCCAGGCTGGAAGGTGGCTTGGGATGGGTACCTCGAGGGGTACCACCAACAGCAACTGCACCCCACCACGGTTGGCCTCACCACCGTCGCAAACCTGATGGTGGTGGACACGTTCGGCCCGCACCAGCGCATTGTGTTCGCGAGGAAATCGATCGCCGAACTTGTCGGTGTGCCGGAAACAGAGTGGGTGCTCGGTCGCGACATCCGTCTCATCCACTCCGTGTTCCCGAATCTTTCCATCTCGGGAATCCTGAGCGATCACTGTCTCATGTCCGTGGTGTTTCCGGGCCCCACCATCGACCGCACCCGGACGCTCCAGACCGTTCTGTGCCAACACGCTCCGGAGACACCAGAGGAAGTGGAAGCCGCCGACATGTTCAGTTCGATGGCGCAGCAGGCCGTGCGGGACGAGGACTACTGGATGGGATTCCAGATTCAGGACGCGTTGGCCTGCGGCGCCAACGAGACGTTCATCTTCGGACGAAACGAGCCGACGTTGCAGCACTACCACCAGGCGGTCGAGACCTACTCGCGCTCGACGTCGACGACATAGACGACATCGACGACATAGACGAACCGTTTCGGAGGTACTGCGCGACTCTGTAGGTATGAGAGTCGCCGATTCGGAGTCACGTAGTGATGCGGATCTGATCGCGGCGATTGCCGATGGTGACCGCGACGCACTGCGTCTGATGTACGTCCGCCACCAGCCGTGGCTCACCGCACGGTTGCGCCACCGATGCTCGGACCCCGATGTGGTCGCCGAGGCGGTGCAGGACACCTTCGTCGCGGTATGGAAGAGCGCTGGCAAGTGGACTGGGGTCGGCGAACCGACAGCGTGGATTTGGGGGATCGGAATTCGCCGGCTCATCGGCGTGTTGCGTCACCGATCTCGCTGGTCGCCGGTCTCGAACCGCATTGCCGAAACCTCCACATTGACCACCGCCGAGGATGCGGTGCTCTTCGGCGTCGCCCACGGAGATCTCGCCGGGGCCATCGATCAACTCCCCGTCGAGTTACGAGCCGTCGTGCAGGCAACCGTGCTCGACGGGCTCACCACTCGCGAACCCGCCGGTCTACTCGGCATCCCTGCCGGCACTGTCAAGACCCGCATGATGCGGGCCCGTATCCAACTTCGAGGAGCACTCGCGTGAACGCCCCCCACATCGACTTCGCGCTACTGGTCGGGTACCACGCGCTGGCCGTCACGCCCGCCACGGCGGCGGCGATCGAGGCACACCTGCTGACGTGTACCGAATGCCGGCACACCTTCGCCGACATCGCCTCAGGCGCAGGCACGACCGCCGTCGACCGGTCGGATCATCCCGACCGAATGTGGTCGGCGGTTCTCGACCGCGTTGATCGTCCTCGTCGCTCGCTGATGGAACGTGCCCTTCGCAGCCTCGGGGTCAGCGCCAACGCCGCACGGGTCTTGGCCGTGACCCCCGCGCTTCGAATGGCCTGGCTCACCGCCGTCGCCTTGGTCACCGGATTGGCGATCATGGTCGGCCGCCTTGGCAGTGGTGACCCAGGGCCCATTCTCGTCCTCGCCCCGCTCCTGCCACTCGCCGGTGTCGCCACCGCATTTGGGCCGCGCTTCGACCCGACCTATGAGATCGGTCTTGCCACCCCATATAGCGGGTTACGCCTGACGTTGCTGCGAACCGTTGCCGTGCTGGCGACCTCCATCCCGCTGCTGCTGGTGGCCACCCTCGTGGCGCCGGGCGGTGGCTCGACCTCATTCCTTTGGCTGCTTCCGTGCCTCGCGCTCGTGTCGGGCACCTTGGCGTTGTCGTCGTGGATTCCCGTCGAACGCGCTGGCATCGCGGTTGGTCTCACCTGGTGGGTAGCCGTCATCGCGTTGGTTCACCGCGGCAGGGCGGGTGGCTTCGTGACGAGATCGATCATTTTCGGGCCATCAGGGCAACTGGCGATGGCACTGATCGCCGGGTTGTGCGTCACCACACTCGCCGTGCGTCGGCAGCACTTCGACATCGGACAATTCGCAGGAGGCTGAGCAATGACTACGAGCACCACCACCAACGAGATCAGCATCGAGGGTGTCACGAAACGTTACGGGCGGACGATCGCACTCGATGACGTGACATTGTCGATGGGGACCGGCATCACCGGGTTGCTCGGCCCGAACGGCGCCGGCAAGACCACCCTGCTGCGCATCGTCGCCACTGTGCTCGGGCCCGACACCGGTCGCGTCGAGCTGCTCGGTCACGCGACGTCCTCCACGGAGGGCCGAGAGGCGATACGTCGACGGCTCGGTTACGTGCCCCAGGAACCCGGGTTCCACCGGCAGTTCTCCGTCTTCGAGTTTGTCGACTACGTCGCCGTGCTGAAGCTGATCACCGATCGCCGAGCCCGCCACGACGAGGTCCGCCGAGTGATCGACACCGTGGGGTTGACCTCGGTGATCCACAAGCGGATCCGGCAGTTGTCAGGCGGGATGCGTCGCCGCGTGGCCATCGCCCAGGCACTGCTCGGCTCCCCCGATCTCCTCGTCCTCGACGAGCCCACGGCGGGCCTCGACCCCGAACAGCGCCTCCGCTTCCGGGAACTCCTGACCACGGTCGCCGATCACGCCACTGTCGTACTTTCCACCCATCAGACCGAGGATGTAGCAGCGTTTTGCCAACGTGTCGTCGTGATGCACGACGGTGTCGTCCGGTACGACGGGACGCCCACCGGTCTCGCCGCGCTCGCCAGCAATCGAGTCTGGCTCGCCGGCACCCGCGACCCAACGGCACAGTTGGCATGGATGACCGGTGATGGTTCGATCCGCCACATCGGTGACCCACCCGCGGGCGCGACTCTCGACGAGCCACGGGTCGAGGACGGCTATCTGCTCCTCGTCGGCGCATCGGTCCTCCAGGACCCGGCATGATCATCATCGTCGCCATGGCCGCCGTCTTCGGACTCGCCTACGCGTTCACCCACCGCGGCGGCAACAGAACGAAGACGCCTGACCGATGGCAACCGAACACGTCGGCGAACGTGGCGGCCCATGCCGGCGCGGTCCCGACCGGAACCCAAGGTGGCGCCGCAGTGCAACTCGCTCGGATCGAGGGACGCCAGTTGCTCCGCAATGAGACCTTCATCGTTGGTGTCTTCCTCTCGATCGCGATCGTGGTCCTCTTCGGCATCATCTGGGCGTCGGACAACGCGGGCTCCACGGACTCGTGGCGGTTCGGTCTGGCGTTGATCCCGGTGTTCACGCTCCCGTTCGCCGGCCTCACCCTCGCCGCCGTCAACGGGGCGGTGCTCCGCAGCCGCCGCGACGGCGCCGAAGAACTCTTCGAATCCCTTCCGGCCAACCCCACTACCCGGGTCGCCGGGCACGTCGGCTCAGTGTGGGCCGCCTTCGCGATTCAGGTGCTCTTCGTGTGTGCACTGGCGGCCGCCGGTCGGTACCGCAGCCATGCTTTCGGTGCGATCGATGCCAGCAGCATCGGCGATGTCGTCGTCAGCTTCGTACTCGTCGGGTGTGCCGTCGCGCTTGGCGTCGCACTCGCTCGATGGCTGCCGTATCCACTGGTCGCGCTGGCCTCCCTCGTCGCGCTCGGCGTGATCGCGACCATCATCGGTGGTATCGGCGGCGCCCATTGGAGTCTCACCCGCCAACTCTCGATCTGGCCTCGCTATCCGGTGCACGACCCGTTGTTCGCCGTTCGGCCCACGTGGTGGCACGCCGCATACCTCGGCGCTCTCGGCGTACTCATGGTGATCGCCGCGGTCGCTCGCAGTCGCCGCGACCGCAGCGTCGCCATCCTTGCGGTCGCCGCCGCCACCATTGCCGTCGTCGCTGGCGTGATCCAGACCCGCCCCATGAGCCCAAGCGATGCTGCCCGGATTGCCGCACTCGTTTCTGATCCAGTCGCCCACTCGACGTGTCGAACCGAGGATGGACTCACCCTGTGCGCGTATCACGACTACGCCGACATCCTCGACAACTGGGAACGAGATCTCACCGCGTCCTTCGCCGCGGTCGCCCCCGGGAAGCGTGCGACCGGCTTCACCGTGTTATGGCGGGAGCCACGTCCGGACCGACTCGACCCCGCCGTCCTCAAGCGACTCGACGTCGACACCTTCACGGCCCCGGCGACGAGCGATCGCGGAGTGTGGAACGGAGTTGCTCTCGAGGTTTCCGAGTCCGTTGCTGTCAACCGGATCGCTCTCGGCTTATGGTCAGCCGACCTGCCGCTCGCCCCTGACGCCAACGACGTCCCGTGCTCCGTCGGTGGTCAGGCCCGAGGTGTCGTGGCGCTCTGGGTCGCCGCTCAGGGCATCACCGAAGTCGACGCGTCGGTCTTCGTCAGTGGCACGTGGACTCATACCCGCGACGAAGGTTCCGAGGTTCCACCCTCATGGGTCGATGGACACATCTGGTGGGTCGACAGCACCCCTCCCGTGCTCTGGTCGGCGCCAGATGTCGCAGCGGCGCAGGCTGTCGTAAACCTCGATCCCCGACAGGTTCGAGATGTGCTCTGGTCCGACTGGTCGCAGTGGATCAACCCGACTACCACTACCGGCGACCTGTTGGCGGCCCTCGGACTCCCGACAGTGGGACCGCCCGGTTCGCTGCCAGTTGGCACGAGCACATGTCGGTGATCGGCGCACGCCCCATCGCCGCCGCATCCTCGGCCGCTCCCGTTCGACGCGAGCCTCGCGCCGCCGCGCTGCAGATCCGCGCCATCACCACCGTGCCGGCGCTGTTCGGAGGACTCGCGGCACTCAGCGCAGTCATCGCCCAACTCTGCAGCCACAGGGAGGATCCACTGACGATGTACGCGCTGGCGCTGGTGCTGTCGACCGCCGGTGTCGGGTTCGTTCTCGACGACCCTGCGGCGGAGATCCTGGCGGCGTCACCACTACCGCTGTCGCGCCGGCGGGCGATTCGCATCGTCGTGACGGCGGCCATCGTGCTCACAACGTGGACTGCGATCGCCCTCGCCGTCGCGATCGCCAGCGTCTGGGAGGAGTTCCCTCTTCGCGACATCGCGCTCGAACTCATCGCGCTCTCGTCGATCAGTCTCGCCGTCTCGGCCGTGGTCCAGCGCAGCGGCGGGGGGTCAGGCGGCCCACCCGCCGCGCTGGTGGTCCTGCTTGCCCCAGCGATCATGTCCGCTCTGGCCTTCAGGAACATCCGCGTCTTTCCGTCGCTGGTCCCTGGCTCCCCGCTCCACCATCGTTGGAGTTGGCTCGCGCTGATCGCCATCGTCGTGTTGACCAGGGCCAATCGGGACCCCGCCCGTCCAGCCCACATGTTCCGAAGGGCGCAATCGCGCAGTCTTACGAGCTGAGACCGCTGCCAACAGCACTGGCGAGTTACCGGCTCTATGACGATGGAACCCTGGATCGGTTGGCCTTCATTGCTCGGGCCAACCAACTTGGCTGCACTCTCGACGAGATCGGCGATCTCACCTTGGCGTCGCCGTCGAACTACCGCCCGCACGCGCCCTCCGAGGGTGGGCGACGCCGAGCCCACGGACATCGTCAGCCACGGGCGCTGTCGCGCCACAACCCGTCCGTATCGGTGGCCGGTTCTCGCGGGAGACCGAGCGTCTTCTCGCCGATGATGTTGCGTTGGATCTCATCGGTGCCGCCGGCGATCGACTGAGCGGGCGTGGACACGAGCACCTCGGCGATGATCGCGTCGGAGGGATCGGGGCCGACGGAGAGCATGCCCGAAGCGCCAGCGATCAGCGTGTGGACGCGAGCGGCACGACGAGCCACCTCGGATACCGCCAGCTTGCCGAGTGAGCCTTCCGGCCCCGGAGCGCGTCCGAGCGATGGGGCGGCCTTCGCCCTGGCGGCCGTCCACTCGTTGGCCCGCACGAACGACAGCAGCCGGGTGATCTCCTGGCGCACAACCGGAGCGGCGCCCACGCCTCGTGCCCTGGCCCGCTCGACGACGAGATCGGACCGGCCGGCCCGCTGCGGATACCAGACGTACGTTGTGAAGTACTCGGCCGCCTCGGCCTCGTGGCCCCGCTGCGGCGGCGTAGCGAGGGGGCCTGAGCGTGGCGAACGTGCGCTCGTGCGCCAGGGTTGTACGAGCGATGCGCCATCCGTCACCCAACCCACCGACGAGGTGGCCGACCGGAATGCGGGCATCGGTGAGGAACACCTCGTTGAACGAGGCGTGACGGTTCATCTGCTCGATGGGTCGGACCTCGACACCGGGCTGGCGCATGGGCAGAACGAAGTACGAGATGCCCTGGTGCTTCGGGGCATCCCGGTCCGTGCGGGCCACGAGCATCGCGACGTCGGCATGGTGGGCGCTGGTGGTCCAGACCTTCTGACCGTTGACCACCCACTCGTCGCCGTCCCGAACGGCTGTCGCGCTGAGCCCAGCGAGATCCGAGCCGGCCCCCGGCTCACTGAACAGTTGGCACCACCGAAGCTCCCCGGTGAGCGTGGGCCGCAGGAGTTGCTCCTTCAACGCGTCGCGGGCGTGCTCGAGCAAGGTCGGCGCGGCCAGTGACATCCCACCGCCGAGGGGCGGGCCGACGACTCCGGCGGTCCGGAGTTCCTCCGCCACCACCTTGTCGGCCCACGCCGGCAGACCCCGACCGTGCCACCGTTTGGGCCACGAGGGTACGGCCCAGCCCGAGGACACGAGGCGCTTCCGCCACTCCACCAGGCCGAGGGCGGGGTCCCAGGCTCCCGCGAGCCACGACCGCACGTCCGCCATCAGATCAGTATCCGTGAGCCTCGTCATGACGCTGGCCCCTCGCGGGAGATGTCCAGTCCGCAGGCCTTGATCCAGATCGTGGTCAGTGTGGCGACGGCCTGGTCCTCGTCGGCGCTGTCGCCACCGACGTACAGCCATTGCGCCGAGCCGGACAACATCGACACCAACGCCGCGGCCGTCGTGCCGGCATCGACGTCAGGATCGGCCAAGCCCCGAGCCTGCCAGCGCCGGATGGTGGAGGCGACGCGTGCCACGTGGCGTTGGCGGGAGCGCAGCCGGGCCTTGCGGACCTCATCGTCGTACGCCGCCACCTGGTCGACGAGGCGGTAGAGGTCGGCGTTGGCCTGCACGACCGCGAGGTAGTTGCGGTTGGAGATCTCGAGGTTGACGATGGGATCGCTGGTGCCACGGCGGGGGAAGGAGACGACATCGTGCTCGACCTGTTCGTCGATGATCGCCGCCAGGTGCCGGAAGAGGTCGACCTTCGATTCGAAGTAGGTATAAAGGCTGCCGCGCGCCAAACCGGCCTCGGCCACGATGTGATCGACGGTGGTGTCGAGGTACCCGTGGCGGGCGAACACGACGCGAGCGGCGTCGAGCAGGCGTCGACGCGTTCGGGTCGCCTTGGCGCCGGGTGAGGCGACGACGGCAGCGCGGCGATCGGCGCCGGTACCCGTGGGGACCCAGCCTCCGCGGGTCGTCCCCTCGCCGTCGGGGCGGCCGGGGGCGGGTGGGCTCGGCATCAGCGGACCATGGCGACGCCGGCGCGGACGAAGATCTCGGCGAGAGCCTCGATCGAGCGCAGGTAACAATCGAGCGTCCGCTGGCGCGGCTCGGGCACCAGATGAGTGACACCCACCTCGCGGTAGTGGTCGATCTCGGCGAGGATCATGTCCGGGTCGTCCTCCAGCGGGTCCCAGCGGGTCCGCATCGAGATGGCGAACTCGGGCTCAGGACGATCGGCTCGCAGACGACGCACGCGTGGGGCGGTCTGGTCCGGCGTGAGGAAGCCGCCGTGCCAGCCGTCACCCACCCGCACCGCACGGGCCAGCGCGATCTCAGCGTGGCCGCCGATCCAGATCGGCACGTGACCCACCGGTTGGGGTTTGGCCCGAATCGATGCGAACCGCGAGCCGTGCACAGGGAACTCGGCGGTGATGTGATCGTCGGTCCACATCCTCCGGCACATCTCTATGGCTTCGTCCGTCCGTGCCCCCCGCTCGGCGAACGGCACGCCCAGCGCGTCGAACTCCGCTTCGAGCCAGCCGGCGGCGGCGCCCAGGATCACCCGGCCGCCGCTCATCTGGTCGATGGACGCCACCATCTTGGCCACCACCAGCGGGTTGCGCATCGGCATGACGAGCACGCTCGTGCCGAGGCCCACCCGATTGGTGGCGGCCGCCACCCACGCCATCGCCACCAGCGGCTCGAACACGTACGCCGAGGGCGGATACACCGCTCCGCTCGGCACTACGAGGTGATCGCTCAACCACACATCCGCAAAGCCCAGGTCCTCGGCCAGCACGGCAGCCCTGCGCATTGCTTCACCCGATGCCGCCGGACCGGCCTGCGGCAGATGGACTCCCACAGACAACTCACCACTTGTGCTCACGAACGGCACGGTACCAGAGGATTCGACATTGATGTCGAATCGATGTTAGGTTCCCACCATGAGCCAGATGATCGTCCTTGCCGGCACCGCCGAATTCGCCACCAAGGAGGGACGCGGCGGCTACGGCCACCAGCGCCCAGTACCAGGAGCCGGCCCGCACCAGCGAGCCTGGTTGCCTCGCCTACTACTTCGCCCCCGATCCGGTGGTCGAGACGCGGATGGTGGTGTGGGAGCTCTGGGCCGACGAGGCGTCGCTGGCCGCCCACTTCAAGCACGAGAACTACAAGAACATGGGCCAGCACTTCACGAAGTACGACTTCGTGAAGGGCGACTTCAAGAAGTACCGCGTCGATCTCACCAGCCCGGTATACGACGAGACCCTTTCGCCCCGCGCCGACTTCTTCTGAGCCGGCCGCGCCCACCGACGCACAACCGAGGAGAACCCGAGATGTCACTCGTATCAGGCGTGATGACCGCCGCCGACTTCATGAGCCCTCCGCAGCTCATCGCCCACGCCCAGCGCCTCGAGGCCCTCGGCTACGACTCGATGTGGATCACCGACATCTTCGGCCCTACCAGCGCGTGTGGGCGAGGAGCGGGTTCACAGAGGCCGACTGGAGCGGCACCGGCAGCGACCGACTTGTGGACACCTACATGAACTGGGGCGACCTCGACACCGTCCGGGCCCGCATGCAGGCGTTCCTCGATGCAGGGGTGAGCGACGTAATCCTGGCCGGCGGCCAGGACCTCATCGAGGCGCTCGCTCCGGGTCAGTGACTCAGCCGCTCAGTCGTACACGAGGCAACCGTCGTCGAGGCTGGCGGCCGGCAGCGCATCCTTCTCGGTCCAGTAGTCCTGCGTGTGCTGCCACTCTGGCTTGTCGCCTCGCTTGGGCAGCAGGTGGATGCTGCGCATGAGGTAGCTCGGGTTGAAGTTCTCGGAGTCGATCCACGACAGGATGGACATGTCGGCGTCCTCGGGCCGCAAGGCGGGCGTGACCCGCGACGCGCCGAGCTCCTTCATGTGATGGAGGAGGCGGCAGACGAAGTCGCTGATCAGGTCGGCGCGCAGCGTCCAACTCGCCCGGAAGTACCCGAAGACCCACAGCATGTTGGGGACCCCGGTGAACATCATCCCGCGATAGGTGACCGTGTCGGAGAACACGAGCGGCGTGCCGTCGATCGTGAACTCAATGTCGCCGAGCACGCTGAGGTTGAAGCCGGTGGCCGTGATGATGATGTCTGCTTCGAGTTCCCGCCCGGACTTCAACAGGATGCCCTTCTCGGTGAACGTCTCGATCTCATCGGTGACCATCGACGCCTGGCCGGCGCTGATCCCAGCGAACAGATCGCCGTCGGGTACGACGGCGAGGCGCTGACGCCACGGCCGGTAGGTCGGAGTGAAGTGGGTCTCCACGTCGTACCCGGGCGGGAGGTGGGCGCGGACGTCCTCGATCAACTGGTTCCTCAGGAACTCGGGCTCATCGAAGGAGAGCCGGGTGATCGCTTCCTGCTCGTGCAGGATCTGCCGGCGCACGATCTCATGGATCCACTCCTCATTGATCTCCAACTGGCGCAACGTGTCAGCCATCTCGTTGGAGTTCCGCCCTGTATAGAAGTAGGTCGGGGAGCGCTGCAACACCGTGACGTGGGCGCAGACGCCGGCGATCGCCGGCACCACGGTGGCCGTGGTGGCGCCGGAACCGATGATGATGACGTTCTTCCCGGCGTAGTCCAGATCATCCGGCCAGTTCTCCGTATGAACGATCCGGCCGGCGTAGCGATCCATCCCCGGCCAGTCCGGGGTGTAGCCCTCGGAGTGGCGGTAGTACCCCTGACACATCCAGAGGAAGTTCGCCGTGAAGCTCACCTGCTCGCCCGTGTCGCCGCGGGTCGCGACGATCGTCCACTGATTCGTCTCGGATGACCACGTCGCGGTGGAGATGCGGTGCCGCTATCGGATGTGGGCGGCGAGGCCGTTCTCGTCGATGACCTCGCCCATGTAGTTGCGGATTTCCTCGGCCGTGGCAATCGGCGGGCCGGTCCACGGCTTGAACCGGTAGCCGAACGTGTAGAGGTCGCTGTCCGAGCGTATGCCAGGGAAGCGGTGCGTGAACCACGTGCCCCCGAAGCTCTCGCATGCCTCGAGCACGACGAAGCTCTGGTCGGGGCTCTGCGTGGTGAGGTGGTACGCCGCCCCGACGCCCGAAATGCCGGCCCCGACGATCAACACGTCGAAGTGCTCGGTCTTCGTGGGGGCCGTTTCGGTGAGGGTTCCCGTCTGACGCATTGCACTCTCCCTTGCTCCCCGGCGGCCCGAGCAAGACGAGTCTGAACTCCGAAATTGGAGCGGGACCAATCGTCTCGGTTCCCGCGTCCTCAGAACGTGGTGTTGCCGACCCCACCGTCGATAGCGAGGCTCTGGCCGACGACGTAGCGAGCCTGCTGGC
>JBKJJS010000131.1:0-5930 GCA_046597895.1 Ilumatobacteraceae bacterium | reverse complement strand
GGAAGCAGATCGCGCCGAGATGACTCGCGTCGGCTGCATGACGGGTCGACAGAGATGAACCTGTGGGGCATCTTCGTCACCGGATTGCTGGCCGGCGGAGCATCATGTGCAGCGGTCCAAGGCGGCCTACTCGTCGCGTCCACCCTGCAGCGCTCCGACGGCGTTGCGATGGAACTGCCCGTGCAGCTGCCGCGATCGGCGGTTCCCGGGAAAGCCCAAACGGCACACCAACGGCGCAACGCTGCACGCTTACGAGCTCAACAGCGTGTGGCGCTGCAGCAAGTCCGGAACGCCTCACCCAGATCATTGTCCGAACAGGTCGTCCCATTGGCGGGCTTTCTCGGCGGCAAGTTCACATCGCACGTGCTACTCGGCGCAGGGCTCGGCGCGTTCGGCGCAGCGTTGCAACCGTCGTTGCAGGCACGGGCCGTGATGCAGCTGATTGCCGGCGGATTCCTGCTCCTACTCGCTGCGAATCTTCTCGGTGCACCGGGCCTGTCGTGGTTGGTGCCCGCACCGCCGGCTCGCCTGCGTCGTCTGGTACGGCGCAGCGCCCGACTCGACGCAGTGTTCGGCCCGTCGCTGCTGGGATTCCTGACGGTGCTGATCCCGTGTGGGGTCACCTTGAGCGTGATGTTCCTCATCATCGCATCCGGTTCGCCGTTGTGGGGCGCAGCAGCGATGGCCGTGTTCGTCATTGGCACGTCGCCGCTGTTCGCCGTGATTGGGTTCTTCGTGCGACGCGGTGCGCAACGGCTGCGTCGCCTCGTCGCCATCGGCTCCGGACTCGTTGTGCTCGCAACCGGACTCGTCGCGATCGACACTGGCCTCGTACTTGCCGATGCCCCATTCAGTTTCAGCAATGGCTTGCAACAATTGTTCGGCCCGGAACCCGAAGTTGCGGCACCGCCCGTCGGCGCCGACGGAATCCAACACCTCGTGGTCAACGTTGGCAGCAGCTCGTACACGCCGTCGCTGCTCACCGCGGTCGCTGACGTGCCAACCGATCTGACCTTTCGAACCAACGGCAACCGGGGCTGCACCAGCGTCACCGTGATTCCCAGTCTGGGCCTGCAACGGTCCCTGCCCGCAACCGGCGACGACACGATCGACCTCGGCCAGCCGCAGCCAGGCAGCCTGGATTACACATGCGGGATGGGGATGTACAGCGGCTCGATCCTATTCACCACCGAGCCTCCAAAGGACGTCCCATGACCACGACCGGCACCTACACGTTCCGGATCACAGGGATGCATTGCTCCAGCTGCACGATCCTGATCGACGAAACCGTCGAGTCACTCCCGGGAGTCAATCAGGCCACGACTCACCTTCGGCGAGGCAACTGCACCGTCGAGCTTGATCCCGCTCGCATCAACCCCAAGCAGATCGCGAAGGCGATCAAGAAGCTCGGCTACACGGTCACGCTGACGGAATAGCTTCCTTGGTGTGGGGCTTGCGAGGGCGACTCGATGGCCGGGGTGGGGAAGGTTGAGCGGCCAGCGACGTCGGCCGGACAGGCGACCGACCGTGCGCCGAATGGGGGCGAGCGCCGGGCAGCCTGTGCCGCGAGTGTGATAGTTGCCGGTGCCGTCGACGAGCCCGACCGCGTCGAACAGGGCGAGTTGAAACATTCGGCAATTCATGGTCTGCCGCGTCGACCAACGCCAGCCGCCCTCGAACGATCGGGCGAAGCAGCGGATACGGTCTCGAAGCTCGTCGTCGGTGTGATCGTCGACGAGTACGGGGTGGAACTCGAAGTCGGCCGGAAGGCCGTGGTTCGGGTCGCGTGTTGGCATGGCGTCGGGGTGCAGGCCGATGCCGTTGAGTGCACCGGGGACCCCGCGAAACAATTGATCGAGGCGTACAGAACGGCTCGGCCACCACCCGTAGCTCTCCTCGTTGTCGAACTCGATCCACCAGTGCCCGTAGGAACGGCCTGCCAGGGCAATGTTGCGTTTGACGGTGATGGTGTCGACGACGCGCGGGACGGGCATCGCACTGCAGCGCGCCGGCCGATCGGTGGCAATGTGAGCGGTCGTCATTTGCTCTTCTTGTCGCCCTTGCCCTTGGACTGCATCTTGTTGGACTTTTTGCGCTGCGTCGCCAACTGTCGCCGTTCACGACGAACAACCCGTAGCCGCTTGCGCAACTCTCGGCGAACATCACGGGTCAGTTCGGGCTCGGGTTGTTCAGGATTGTTGATCATCGAGGCTTCGCTGCCGTGTCCGCCGGAACCTGTACAGGCGCAAACTGTTCGTGACCACAGACACCGACGACAAGCCCATCGCCGCGCCGGCGAAGATCGGATTGAGGAGACCGGCGATGGCGACGGGGATGAGGATCACGTTGTAGCCGAACGCCCAGCCGAGGTTCTGCAGGATCGTGCGGAACGTTCGCCGCGAGAGCCGGATCGCGGTGGCGACCCCGTCGAGGTTGCCCGATAACAGGGTGATGTCGCTGGCCCCGATCGCGACGTCGGTGCCGGTCCCGATCGCGATGCCGAGGTCGGCTTGGACGAGCGCGGGCGCATCGTTGACCCCGTCGCCGACCATCGCAACCACACGGCCCTCGCTTTGCAGCCGTCGAACTTCGTTGACCTTGTCCTCCGGTAGAACCTCGGCAAGCACCCACCCGATGCCGACCTGGGCGGCGATGGCTTCTGCGGTGCGACGGTTGTCGCCGGTGATCATGACCACCTCGATGCCCATCGCCCGAAGTTCGCGCACCGCCGCCGGCGCGCCCTCCTTCTGGACATCGGCCACGCCGAGCGTCCCGCGAACCCGGCCGTCCCACCCAGCGAAGATCGCCGTCTTTCCCCCTGCCTCGAGTCGCTCGGCGACAGATGCGAGCTCGTCGTCGAGGGCGAGTTCGGCCTCCGCCATGAGCTTGCGACGACCGACATGCACGACAACGCCATCGACTGTGGCACGCACGCCATGCCCGGCCACCGACGAGAAATCGGTCGCAGATCTCACGCCGGCCCCGTAGGCCGGTGCACCGTCGACGACAGCGCGACCGACCGGGTGCTCCGAGCCCTGCTCGACAGCACTTGCACGAGCGACGAGTTCGCCGACGTCGCCACCCTCGACGGCGACGACATCGGTAAGCGTCATCTGGCCCTTGGTCAGCGTGCCGGTCTTGTCGAACACGACGGTGTCGATCCGCTTGGATCGCTCCAGCACCTCACCACCTTTGATCAACACCCCCATCGCCGCGCCTTGGCCGGTGCCGACCATGATCGCGGTCGGAGTCGCCAGCCCGAGCGCGCACGGGCAGGCAATGATCAGCACGGCCACCGCAGCGACAAGACCCTTGGTCGCGTCACCACCGATCAGCCACCAACCGGCGAGCGTCACCACTGCCAAGAGGACGACGACGGGAACGAAGATCCCCGAGATCCGGTCAGCCAAGGCCTGCACCGGAGCCTTGGTGCCCTGAGCTTCTTCGACGAGCCGCACTATCTGTGACAGCGCCGTATCGGCACCGACGGCCGTCGCGCGAATGGTGAGCACGCCCTGGACGTTGATCGTCGCGCCCGCCACCCGGTCGCCGCGCACCTTGTCGACCGGAACAGATTCGCCTGTCAGCATCGACTCGTCGACCGCGGACGCGCCATCGACAACATCACCATCGACCGGGAGCTTCTCGCCGGGGCGAACCCGGATCAGGTCACCGACACGGACCCGGTCGACCGGGACCATCTCCTCCACCCCATCGACGACGACGCGTGCTTCCTTTGCGCCGAGTTCCAGCAGGCTGCGGATCGCGCTTGATGCTCGACCTCTGGCTCTCGCCTCAAAATATCGGCCGAGCAACAAGAACGCGATGATCAGCGCGGCGGTGTCGAAGTAGTGATCGGAATGCGACGGCCCGAACACCACCTCGTACGTGGAGAACGTGAACGCGGTCAGCGTGCCGATCGCGATCAGCGTGTCCATGTTCGCTTGGCGGACCTTGGCGCGCACCGCGGCCTGATGGAGGAACGGCCACCCGGCCCAAAACTGCACCGGCACCGCCAATGCCAACGCCGTCCAACGGGCCCACGGCTCGTGCATGAAGCCGAGCGACAGAACCAACACCGCGATGCCGAGGGGCCAGGCGACAAGCACCCGGCGCAGCCACATCCGCTGCGCCATGCTCTCGGCATCGACTTCCGGCGGTCCGTCGACTGTGAGGGGACTGAGGCCATAGCCGATCTTGACGACTGCCGCAACCAAATCGTCGCTGCTCGCGACGCTCGGGTCGAATGAGACGATGGCTCTCTCTGACGCAAGGTTCACGCCAGCTCGGGTGACGCCGGGTTGGCGCGAGAGTGCCTTTTCGACACGAGCCGCGCACGAGCCACACGTCATTCCCGTGATCGCGAACTCCACCTCAGTCCGATCGGCCACCACTGTGGCGTTCGCGGTCGTCTTCATCAGGTGCGCTCTGCCGTCAGCGCCAGTTCGGGCCCAGCAGCGGTGACGGTGCGATCGAACCGAAGCGCATCCATCAACTCGTCGACGATCTCGTCGCTACGGCCAGCAACCATCGCCGCGGCAACGCACGTCTCGAGATGGTTGCGTAGCACGATCCGGCTCGCCCGCTCCAACGAGCCCTGCACCGCCGACAGCTGCTTCATCAACTCCGGGCAGTAGGTGTCGTCCTCGGTCATCCGAATCACCGCGTCGAGATGACCCCGAGCCGTCTTCAAGCGATTGAGCACACTGCGCTTATGAACGTCCTTCATAGCACAACCCTACCCCACCTCGGGTGGGGTAACACCTGCCGCCTGGCCTCCCCTGCTCCAGGTGCGTAGCAACCGGGCGTCGCCTTCTGGCTGACGCCCCTTGAGACGACGAGTGTCAGCAGCCCAAGCCTCCCGTCGCTCCAAGACGCTCGCAAGTGAGAGCCATCCGACGCCGGCGACCTCTCACATGATTTCAACTCAAACCCCACCCAACACGACCACTCCTCACCGTCGTCCATCGTGCGCGATCACGACCGTGACGCGCCCACGACCGCGACACTCAGAACGATTCACGTCTGAGGGCAGGCACATAGGGAGGTTCCACCTTCGGTGGAACCTCCGGGGAGTCGCGTAGGGCTCCCTGTGACGCGTTCTGGCTTCCGTTTGGGTGTCGTCGGCCCCTCCTGGGGGGTGTCCGTCGAGCCGTAGGAGGTGGCCGTGAGCGTCGTGGCGCTGGAGTGTCCGATCGTCGACGGCCCGGTGCCCGAGGAGCCGTCGAAGGCGTTGGCTGCGCTGGCTCTGGTGGCCGTCGCGGACGACCAGTGGTCACGTCCGGCGGTCCGCGCGGGTCGGCCCGCCGGCCACGGGACTGCGCCCCAGCCGGGTAGCTGAGGTTCGGTCGATGTTGGCGACAGTGAAGATCCTCGGGTTGCGGGCCCGGTCGCGGCGCGACATCGCGGTCGCGGCGGGTGCGGTGCGCCGCTACGTGGAGGCTGGGATGTCGCCGTCGTTGGCTGGCTACTACAACGCTGACACCGGTGTCGCTCGGGGCGCTGCGGCGGCGTCGCTCGGGATGCGCGGCACGGTCGAACCTGCCCAACTCGAGCACCTGCTCGCTGGCAAACACCCCACGGTCGGTGCCGTGTTGCTGTCGGGTTCGGGGTCCGCTGCTCGCAGCCTCGCCGGCCACCGCCACCAACCCCTTGACACCGACGATCCCGGCGAGGAACTCCGCCTCTCGGAAGCGGCGAAGGCCGCGGGGGTCTCTCGCCGCTACCTGTCGTCGCTGATCGCCAACACGCCGGCGCTCGTGTTCCCCGAAGCGACCACCGACATCGATCAGCGGGTGGCAGCGAAGCTGGTCGCGGTGTTGACAGGCTCCCCGGTGGACTCCCCGGGCAAGGACTACCTGATCGCTCATCGCGGGGAGTCCACCGGGGAGCCTGTCAACACCGCGACCAGCTTCGCTGCCACCCGCTGA
>JBKJJS010000104.1:0-4272 GCA_046597895.1 Ilumatobacteraceae bacterium | reverse complement strand
ATCGTGCCGGCTACGTGGGTGCCGTGCCACGAACTGTTGCTGACGCCGCACCCCTGGAAGAGGCCGGACGCGTTCTCGGAAGCGGTGATCCAATCGCCCGGGTCACGGGCGTCGGCGTCGCGCCCATCGCCGTCGTTGCCTATCTGGACGTCGTTGACGAAGTCGTAGCCCGCCACGAATCGTCCGGCGAGGTCGGCATGGTCGAGGTAGCCGGTGTCGATGACCGCCACCGCGATACCCGCTGAGCCGGTCGTGATATCCCACGCCGCGGGCAGGTTGGCGCCGTAGTTGCCGGCCACCGGCGCGGCGAAATCCCACTGAGAGGCGAGTGATGGATCGTTCGGCGTGAGTGTCGGGAACATGATTTGGTCCGGTTCGACGAGTTCCACGCCCGGTTGCCGACCGATGCGCGCGATGAGCCGATCAAGGTCGGCGCCGCCCATCCGCGCGGCCAGCTTCACCACGCTCGTTGTCGCGTCCACCTCGCGCTCGCTGACGACTGTTGCGCCCACCCCTGCGGCCACCTGCGCAGCGTCCGGCCCGAAGATCGAGGAGGTGCGGATGATGATCTGGTCCGTCGCCCGAGTAGCGGACTCCGTGGGAGTTACCGAGGGCACGACGGCCCGCGCCGTGTCCATCGACGTGACAGAGGACCCCAGCACACCGAGTAGGCCGGCCAGCGACGCAGCGCTCGCTCGGCGCCGCCCGCGCCATACCTTCTGACCTGTAGGCACAGTCGCGATGCTACACTGCTCATTCGCGCCCTGGGTGGTCGGCTCGTCTCCCTCTAGCGATCAAGTTTTAGCGCTCGTTGAGAGTTCCTGGTGCCGACGGTTCCGACGCACGCTGAGCACCATCGCGCCCGTCAGCATTCCGAGAATGATGACCAGCGAGACGTAGGTATTCATGTGGTACCAGTGCGACACCGTCATTTTCAGGCCGACAAAGATGAGGATCCCGCCGAGCGCGTGGGACAGGAAGTGGAACCTCTCCCGGGCGTTCGCCAGGAGGAAGTACATCGCCCGCAGCCCGAGAATCGCGAACGCGTTGGCCGAGAAGACGATGAACGGTTCGTTGGACACTGCCAGGATCGCTGGCACCGAGTCAACGGCGAAGATCAGGTCGGTGAACTCGATGACGACCAGCGCAGCGAGCAGCGGCGTGGCTGCTCGCTTGCCGTCGATGCGGGTCACGAACTTGTGGCCATCGAACTCTGTCGTGACAGGCATGAAACGGCGCAGAAGGCCAAGTCCTCGTGCGCTCTCTTTGACTCCTTCATCGGCGCGATGTCGCACAACCTTGATCCCCGTGATGACGAGGAACACGCCGAACACGAACAGCAACCACCAGAAGCGACTGATGAGTGCCGCGCCGGCGAAGATGAAGATCGCCCGTAGCGCGAGCGCACCGAAGATGCCCCAGAACAACACCCGGTGCTGGTACTTGAGCGGGATCGCCATCGTGGCGAACAACATCGCCCAGACGAAGACGTTGTCCACGCTCAGTGACTTTTCGATGACGTAGCCGCTGAGGTATTCGCCAAAGGCCTGGCTTCCGTAGATGAGGGCGATGACACCGGAGAACGCCAGGCCGCAGGCGACCCAGACTGCCGACTCGGTAAACGCCTCCTTGGTGGAGGGTTCGTGGTCGTCGCGGTGACGGACGAGGTCGATCGTCAACATCACGCCGAGCACGCCGAGCAACGCCACCCAACCCCAGATCGGGACGGTGATGTCGGCGAATTTGTCGCTGCGTTCGACCGACGCGGTGACGGATAGGCCGATGACGGGCAGACCCATGATGAGAAACCTCCAGCTCGTACTGTGTCGTGGTAGCCAGAAGGTCTCTCCGCCCCTCACGGGACTAACTGCGCCGGACCAATTGGTCGTGATGACGACGAGCCTCTCGGGATACTCCCCTTCGGACGGGCAGGCTACCGGGCGGATCGAAGGTCAGGTGCAGCTGATGACGAGTTGGTCGGTGCGGGCGAGCACCTCGGCGCGACCTGCAACCAAGTCGGGCGCGAGGAATTCATGGAAGAGGCCGGAGGTGGCGCACGTCGCCACCGCAAGGTCGCCGGTACGTTCGAGCAGGCCGCTCAGGACGTTGGCGCGGATGTAGAACGCCGTGGCGGCGTCGTCGCTCACCAGGGTTTGTGTCGTGGCCGTACCCGGGTCGCACATGGTGATGTGGAGCTTCTCCTTTGCGTGGGCGACGGTGACCATCGCGGCCGCTTCGCGTTCGCGTTCCCAGATGACGAGTCCGTCGTACAACCGCTGAGCTGCTTCAACGGTGTCGCCATACAGATTCCAGTTCACACAGACGAGTCCGTCGGAGCGACGGAAGGGAGCGTAGATGTCGTTGCCCCATCCCAATGCGGCGTCCCAGGCATCAGCAGGGCTGATGACCGTCGCGAGCGTGAGGTACAACCGCACGGGGCCGACGGTGCCAGTTGGCAAGCTGTTCCCCGGGGGGAGGCTTGCGTCCACGGTTTCCAGTTCGTCGTTGGCGAAGTACGCCAGTGGGTCGAGGACCTGGTCCATGGCGACCGGTGGAGTGTCGTAGAGGCCTTTGATGCCGGTGGGCACTCGGTGTGCCGCGTCGACGAGAATCGGCCCGAACACGTACGGGGCGGCCAAGGGGACCGACAACACGTTGGGCACATCCTCGACCCGATCGGAGATCTCCGCCCCGTCCGTCGCTGACGACGTAGAGAACGCGTCAAGGTCGGCGGGCGACAGCGCATCGACGTACTTCGACTCCACGAACGTGGCGTGGCCCTCGATGAGCGACAACGTCGCATCTGCGCCCTCGCTGGTCGTTGGGCGGGCGCGGACGTTCTCGATGCCCCCGAACCGTTGATCCTGCATCGCGTGGGTGAGTTCGTGGACGATCGTGACCCGTAAGCCGATCGCGAGCATCGTGGCCGCCGGGTCGTCGGCCCGGGCCACGATCCGGCGCTTGTCGTAGGTGTAGAAGGCGAGGATGCCGGCGGCGCTCAGGTCGTTATTCTCGTCGAACAGGCGGGTGTCGCCCGTGTACCAGCCGAACGCCCGCCCGATCGCTTCATCGTCGGCGATCGATTGCCGGTCTGCGTCGGTGAGCGCGGCCGGGTCGCGGCTCACAAGCTTCTCGAACTCGGCGTCGGCGAGGAACTCGACCTCGACCGGGCGTGCGAACGTGGCGCCGGTCGCCGTCTCTACGAACGCCGCGAGAGGAGCGATCCGCGGGTCCCATACCCGCGGATCGTCGTCCTTCGCCACAAAAGCCACCACCAGCACGACAGCCAGGCCGGCGATGAGCAGACAGATGACGACGAAGGTGCCGATCCAGCGGCGCGACTGGGGGGTCGGGGGCAGCGGCTCGCGTACCCAGCCTGGCGTCGCCGCCGCCGGCGTGGCGGGCAGGTAGCGAGGCCCGTATGGTGCATCGATGACCGCATGGGGAGGCGGCCACGAGTGGCGGCTCAGTTCGCCGGCCGTGACATCGCTCACCGGCCGGGGAGACCTGGCCGACCACCGGCGGCGGCCCGGCGCTTCCACGCCAGTCCGGCGAGGGCTTCGAACACCACACGATGGGCGTTGTTCACCGTCACGTCAGAGACGTCGTACGGCGGCGACACCTCGACCACGTCCATGGCAACCATGTTCGCCGACATCGCCAGCTTGCGCACGGCACGCAGCAGATCGGCCGGGTTCATTCCCCCCGGCTCCGGCGTGCCCGTCCCAGGTGCGAACGCAGGGTCGAGCACGTCGATGTCGACGCTGACATACAGCACGTCTGCCCCCTCTAACGCCTGGTTGACGGCGTCGTCGAGGACAGCTGCGAACCCTCGCTCCCAGATGTCATTCATGAGATGCCACCGCATTCCCTGCTCGTGCATCCACTCGAACACATCCTGGCCGGGCCAGTATCCCCGGAGGCCGACCTGGACGAAGTTGCGGCCGAGCACCGCGCCGGACTCGATGAGGCGGCGCATCGGCGTGCCATGGGACGCGAGATTGCCATCGATGATGTCGGCGGTGTCGGCGTGGGCGTCGAAGTGGACGATCCCTACCTTGCCGAAGCCGTAGTGGTCGGCGACGGCCGTGGCCGCTGGCCAGGTGATGCTGTGGTCGCCACCCAGGATGATCGGCACGATCCCGCGGCTCGTGATCTCGTTGACCCGGGCACGGATGTTGGCGAAGCTGACGTCCGTTTGGCCGTGCGGACAATGGGCGTCACCGAAGTCGACGACCTCCAGCCAGTCGAAGATCTCGATGCCGAGATCGA
>JBKJJS010000048.1:0-7700 GCA_046597895.1 Ilumatobacteraceae bacterium | reverse complement strand
GATGAACCTCGAGAGCGTCGCGAGGTTGAGGTTCCTGCTGCGCTCGATCTTGGAGACCCAGGCCTGGTTCACACCGAGATGGTCCGCCATCTCCGCTTGGGTGAGTTCGACGGCACGACGAATCTGGGCCAACGTCGCTCGACGGCGACCGACGCGCGCCGTGATCTCCTCGCTGAGAGCGCGATGTGCCACGGACGCCTTCGGTACATCCATCACACGCTGGCGGGCCGCCTGAAAGCGATCGCTGGCGGTGGCGTAGTCCTCGCCGGAATAGCGTTCGTTGCCTTCTGGGATCAGCTTCTTGGTCATCGAGTTCTCCTTATCGCGTTCGCTTCACTCGCGCTGCGTACCCCGGATGTTCGGCTTCCCACTGACGAATCATCTGGGTCTCTACCTGCACTACCTTGCTCGGATACCAGCGGTTACCGAGCAAGGTCTTGTCCCCCATCAGCATCACGACCGGCAGCTCGTCGCCCGACGACTCGACGAACCAGACGTAGATGATCCGAATGACGGGTGGTTCGGTGGCATACGGCGTGTAGGCGGTTGGTGGCGTCGAGCAGCGCGGTGATCTCACCGAGCAGCTCAAGGTTCTGGTCTGACCTGGACATCTGCTCGTACTGGTCCACGAAGTGTGGGTGCATACCCGAGGCCACATCCAGAGCATACCATTGAACGACTATTTCTTTAATGGAATGTTTGAGCGCCGGCCGTACAAGCGAGGACCACCTTCGGCAACGTCGTTCGATGCTCAAGCGCCGAGGAGGCCGCTGAGGGTACGTCAGCATCGGGCGCGACTTACCGACCATTCGCGCGGTACGTCGTCAACACCGTCCACTCGTGATACTTCTGAGAATTCTTTGGTTGGACGTGTTGGTTTTCTCATCGTACGTATGTACTCTTGTGGGCATGGACGGGACAGTCGGGTACGGGGACCTCACGGGGTGGATCACCGATCTTCTCGTCGCCCCGACCACTCCCGGCGAGATCGCCGCCAAGACCGCCATCGCGGCCCGGGTGCGTGGTTGGCTTGATGTGGTCATCACCGATCTCGCTTCCGCCGCTGCCGGGTTCGCGGCACACGGTCAAGGTGAGGGTGCCACATCGGTGTTGCAACGTTCCGGACGCTTGAGTGCCCGCGAAGCCCGCCTGATCGCGAAACGGTCCGAACTCATCAAGGCCGCCCCTGTCGTCGGGGTGGCGTTAGCGGCCGGCCAGATCGGTGCCAGCCACGCTGACGTCTTGGCCCGCTGTGCCGGCAAAGCCAAGGCGACGGTACGGGCCTTGTTGTTGGAACACGCCGCCGATCTTGTCGAGTCCGCGAAAGCGATGTCACCCGAGAAGTTCGAAGAGCACTGCGAACGCGAACTCCGCGAACTCGAAGACGATGACGGCGCCGACCGGCTTGAACGTCAACGTCAACAATCGTTCCTGAAGAACTGGAAAGACACCGAGACCGGGATGTTCTGCGGGAGGTTCGCGCTCGACCCTGAGCGTGGTAGCCGACTCTTCAACGCCATCGAAGCCGAACTTCAACAACTCTGGTCCGAACAACCCCACTCCAAAGAAGAATCAACCGAGACAGTCCTCGACAACCTGGCCGCCCAAGCACTCATCAATCTGATCGGGCACGGCCACGCCACCCTGCGACCGTCAGCCGATGTCCACCTCCACATCGACCACGACACGATGCGTACCGGGTTGCTCAGCGAATTCGGGTTGTGTGAACTATCCGACGGCACCCAGATCCCGGTCGGGACCGCTCGGCGGCTGTGTTGCCAAGCCAACATCATTCCGATCGTGCTCGGCACCGACGGCGAAGTCCTCGATGTCGGCCGCGAGGAACGGTACGCCACCAGGGCGCAGCGTCGGGCGCTCGGAGCGATGTACCGGACCTGCGGCTTCACGGATTGCAACACCCCGTTCGATCGCTGCGAGATCCACCATGTACTCCCCTACGAACAGTGGGGGCCCACCGATCTCGCCAACCTTGTCCCGTTGTGCTGGATACACCACCACCTCGTCCATGAGGGCGGCTGGACCCTCACCCTCGACCCGAGACGGACCATCACGATCACCCGAGCGGACGGTCACCACCACGCCACCATCGAACACGCCACCATCGCCCGCACACCCACCCGCAACCGTCAACAACGAGGTCGACCCCGACCACCCAACCGAAACGGGCCACCCCCACCCGGACCCGCACCCGGGCCTGGGCCTGGGCCAGGGCCGGCACCCGGGCCTGCACCCGGGACCGGTGAGCCCGGCGGCCAGAAGCCCCTCTTCACCGTGAGCGCCTGAGATGAACTCGGCTCACGACCTCACGTCGACCACTGGTGCCGCGCCCGACCCACCCGGGCGCGGCACCAGCGCGTCCGAGAGCGGCACCCAAGCCCCGCGTGTGCTCAGCACGACCGAGGCACGCGAGGCCATCCCGGGCCTCGCCCGACGGTTCCGCCAAGAGGGGCTTGCGGCCGACATCGTCTTCTTCGGCCCGCACCGACGGCCAGCGGGGGAGATCGTCCCGGTCGAGTTACTCGAGGCGTTGGCGCCATACCTCGAAGATCTTGTTGTCGCCCATAGGGTTCGCGAGCGCTTGGCCGATCACGCAGGCGAGCGCGTGTCTCTTGATGAGCTCGACGAGCGACTCGGCTTCACTCGCGACAAGATCGCCGCCCAAGCTGCGATCCTGCGCCGAGAGGGTGGGCTCGGTCCCAGATCCGGACCGGGACCCGACGGATAGCCCGCGCTCGCTCGCCGCGCTCGCGCCTCGCTTGATCTCGCAGGGCGGGCCAGATCACCGGCCAACGAGCACCGGCCAACGAGCACCGGCTCGCAATAGGCTCGTGTTGTGTCGACCATCGATGTCACGCTGCGCCCCGCGTCCGCTGGAGTTCTGATGCCCGTTGCGCTCATCACCGGCATTACCGGCCAGGACGGCTCGTACCTCGCCGAACTGCTCCTCGCCAAGGGCTATGAAGTCCACGGCCTCGTGCGCCGCTCCAGCGTGCTGAGCCGGACCCGGCTCGAGCAGCTCCACCACGGGGCCGACGGCGACCGCGTCACGCTGCACTATGGCGACCTCGACGACGCCCTGAGCCTCGTGCGGGTGCTCGAACAGACCCAACCGGCCGAGGTGTACCACCTCGCCGCCCAGAGCCACGTTCAGATCAGTTTCGACATCCCCGACTACACCGGCTCCGTCACGGGGCTCGGCACCATGCGGCTATTGGAAGCCCTGCGGGTCACAGGGATCCCCGCCCGCTTCTATCAGGCGTCGTCGTCAGAGATGTTCGGATCCGCTCCCCCGCCTCAGCACGAGCACACCCCGTTCCATCCCCGCAGCCCCTACGCCGTCGCCAAGGTCTACGCCTACTGGGCCACCGTCAACTACCGCGAGGCGTACGGCATGTTCACCGCCAACGGCATCTTGTTCAACCACGAGAGCCCCCGCCGCGGCGAGAACTTCGTGACCCGCAAGATCACCAAAGCCGTCGCCGCCATCGAGGCCGGCCGACAGGACAAGGTCCACCTCGGCAACCTCGACGCCCGCCGCGACTGGGGCTTCGCCGGCGACTACGTCGACGCGATGTGGCGCATGCTCCAACACGACGAACCGGACGACTTCGTGGTCGCCACCGGGGAAGCCCACAGCGTGCGCGAGTTCTGCGACAAGGCGTTCGGATACGCCGGCCTCGACTACCGCAACCACGTCGTCGTCGACCCCCGGTACTTCCGCCCCGCCGAAGTCGACTACCTCCTCGGCGACCCCACCAAGATGCGCGACACGTTGGGTTGGCAACCACAGACGTCGTTCAGCGAACTCATCCGCATGATGGTCGATGCCGACCGGACCGCACTCGCTCATCCATGAATCCGCTGCTCAAATCGGCGGCGATGAACGTCCTGGCGCTCGGCAAGGCCTATCCCACCAGGCTGACACCCGAGCACGATGTGCATTCGCTCATCGAGAGCCTCGCACCCCGGTTCTCCGGCAAGGAGTTGATCCGGTTCGGTCCGGCACGCGACGGCGGCTACCTCGTGCCGGACGATCTGGCCGCTATCGGTGCGTGCTTTTCGCCCGGTGTCAGCATCCTCTCGGGCTTCGAGAAGGACTGTGCCGATCGGGGCATGGACGTCTTCCTCGCCGACCGATCCGTCGAAGGGCCAGCAGAGAACCACGAGCGGTTCCACTTCACCCGGAAGTACATCGGCGTCACGACGAACGATGACTTCATGACCATGGACGACTGGGTCGCATCCTCCCTTCCAGGGTCGACGGTGGACCTGATGTTGCAGATCGACATCGAGGGCTACGAGTACGAGACCTTCCTCGCCATGTCGGACGGCCTCATGGGACGGTTCAGGGTCATCGTCGCCGAGTTCCACGACCTCGACCAGCTCTGGAATCTGGCGTTCTTCCGGATCGCCTCGAGGGCGTTCGAGAAGATCCTCCAAACCCACACCTGTGTGCACATCCACCCGAACAATCACATTCCACTCCTGACGAAGGAGGGACTGGCGATCGCCCCGGCCACGGAGTTCACGTTCCTACGGCATGACCGCCTCGGCCTCGGCGCGAGCGCGCCCTTCGCCACCGTGTTCCCCCATCCGTTGGATGCTGACAACACCACCCGTCAACCCCACGCGGCCCTGCCGAAGTGCTGGCACCGGTAGCGTCGAGTCCATGGGGAAAGGCAACACGGCCGACGACCCTCGGCTCCACGGCACGGAGATCGCCGACTCCGTCATCGACCTGATCGGTGAGACGCCGATGGTGAAACTCGGGCACGTCGGCCAGGACCTGCCGTGCCCGCTCGTCGCCAAGTTGGAGACCACGAACCCCGGCGGTTCGTCGAAGGACCGGCCGGCGCTCGAGATGATCCTCGCCGCTGAACGCGACGGGCTCCTGAAGCCCGGCAGCACGATTGTCGAGCCGACGAGCGGCAACACCGGCGTCGGCCTCGCCATCGTCGCCAGCCAGCGCGGCTACCAGTGCGTGTTCGTCACGACCGACAAGGTGGCGCCCGAGAAGATCTCGTTCCTGCGGGCCTACGGGGCCGAGGTCGTGGTGTGCCCCGTCGCCGTCGCCCCTGAGGATCCGGCTAGCTACTACTCCACTGCCGAGCGGCTCGTGCGGGAGATCCCGGGTGCCTTCCGGCCGAACCAGTACGCCAACCCCGCCAACCCGGCTGCCCATCAAATGACCACCGGACCCGAGATCTGGCGTCAGACCGGCGGCCGCGTCACGCACTTCGTGGCAGGCGCCGGCACCTGCGGCACCATCACCGGAACCGCCCGCGCCCTGAAGGCGTTCAACCCAGCCGTGCAGGTCGTGGCGGCCGACCCCGAGCGCAGCGTGTTCTCGGGCGGTAGCGGCCGGCCCTACCTCATCGAGGGCGTCGGCGAGGACTTCTTCCCGGCCGCGTGGGCCCCCGAATTGTACGACCACGTCATCGCCTGCTCGGACGAGGAGGCCTACCTGATGGCCCGCCGTGTCGCTCGAGAGGAAGGGATTCTGCTCGGCTCGTCAGGCGGGCTCGCCGTGGCTGCCGCGCTCAAGCTCAAGCCCCTGCTGACCGCCGATGATCTCGTGGTCGTGCTCATTCCGGATTCCGGTCGCGGCTACCTCTCGCGCGTCTACAACGACGAGTGGATGGCGAACTTCGGGTTCCTGCGTGAGTGCGACCTGTGTGTCGCCGCCGTGCTCGATGCGAGGGGCGAGGAGTTGCCGCCCCTGCTCTACGTCAACCCGAACCACACCGTACGCCAGGCCATCGACCTCATGCGGGCGAATGGCATCAGCCAGCTTCCAGTGTGCAAGAACGAGCCGCCGTTCGCCGCTGCCGAGATCTCCGGCGCCGTCGACGAGTTGGCGCTCATGGACGTCGTCTTCCACGATCCGTTGGCCATGGAACTGCCGGTCGAAAAAGTGATGGGCGCCAAGATGCCGACGGTCGGCATCGGTCAGACGGTCTCCAAGGTCGTCGAGATGATGGAGCACGCGCCAGCGCTCGTTGTGCTCGCCGGTGGTCAGCCGCTGTCGATCATCACGCGCACGGACGTGCTGCGGTTCATGGAGTTGAGCAATGGGTGACGTCGAGAGCGACGTGCAAGACGGGGCAGGGCACGGATTCGAGACCCGGGCCATCCACGTCGGCCAGGCGCCCGACGCCGCATCGGGCGCCGTGGTCACGCCGATCACGTTGTCCACGACGTTCGCCCAGGACGGCGTCGGCAACCACAAGGGCTTCGAGTACTCCCGCTCCGGTAACCCCACCCGGGCTGCCCTCGAATCGTGTCTTGCCTCCCTCGAATCCGCCCGTCATGGCCTGGCGTTCGCCTCAGGGCTGGCCGCCGAGGACAACATCCTGCGGTTGCTCTCCCCTGGTGATGGGATCCTGCTCGGTAACGACGCATACGGCGGCACGTTCCGCCTCATCTCCAAGGTATACGGCCCGGTCGGCTACCCGTGGGCCGCCGTCGACCTCACCGACCTCGACGCGCTGCGGGCCACATGGCGAGCCGACACCAAGCTCGTGTGGCTGGAGACGCCGACCAACCCGCTGCTCACCTGCTTCGACATCGAGGCCATCAGCGCCATCGCCCACGACCGCGGTGCCATCGTCGTCGTGGACAACACGTTTGCCACGCCGTATCTGCAACGGCCGCTCGAGTGCGGCGCCGACATCGTGGTCCACTCCGCCACGAAGTATCTCGGCGGCCATAGCGACGTGGTCGGCGGGTTCGCCGCCGTGAACGACGACGCGCTGGCGCAGCGGCTCCGGTTCACCCAGAACGCCGCCGGCGCGGTGCCGGCCCCCTTCGACTGCTACCTCGTGCTGCGGGGCGTGAAGACGCTCGCCGTGCGTATGGACCGGCACTGCGCGAACGCCCGGGCGGTGGTGGACCTGCTCCTCGGGCACCCGGCCGTCGATCGGGTGTTGTACCCGCAACTGCCGGACCATCCGGGTCATGGTGCAGCGGCCAAGCAGATGAGCGACTTCGGTGGCATGGTGAGCTTCACCCTGAAGGCGGGCGAGGAAGCCGCGATGCAGGTGGCGGCGGGCTGTGAGCTGTTCACGCTGGCCGAGTCGCTCGGCGCCGTCGAGTCACTGATCGAGCACCCGGGGGCGATGACCCATGCGTCGGCGGCGGGCTCTCCGCTGGAGGTGCCGGCGAACCTGGTCCGGCTGTCGGTGGGACTGGAATCGGCGAGCGACCTCGTGGCCGACCTGGCGCAGGCGCTAGCCCTGGCGCTGGCTTAGGCCGTGGCCGTGGCCGTGGCCGTGGCCGTGGCGACCGTCACCGCCTGAGTCCGGCCCCGCTCAGCCTCCGGTCGTCGTGGACTCGGGGACGGCCGCGGTCGTGGCCGGCGCATTGACATCGGTCCCCTCCGGGGCGGGAGCGGGGGACCAACCGGTGCCGTTGCCGGCGGGGTCGCCACTCGGCTCCGTCACGTAGCCACCGAACCAGGCGCAGACTCGCACGGCGGCGAGGTCAGGATCGGCCACGACCCTGACGAACAGCCCGGTCGCATCGAACTCGGAGATGGCGACGCATTCAGCGGTGAGGCCCACTGACGATGACCCTTCGAGCTGACGTTCCAGGAGCTCCCGATTGGTGCTGAGCAGCCACAGGGCCAAGGGGCCGTCGATCCCGCGTCCGGCAGCGGAAGCGATGTTACTCAACGCATC
>JBKJJS010000040.1:0-4480 GCA_046597895.1 Ilumatobacteraceae bacterium | reverse complement strand
CACGATTCGAACACCTTCGAGTACCACCCGAGCTTCATGCTCCGTGGGCTCAAGCGCCTCGACGTCTCCTTCACGGCGGCCGCGTCATGAGCGCCATCCAGCGGGTGGGCGTGATCGGCTGCGGCCTCATGGGCTCAGGCATCGCCGAAGTGTGTGCGAGGGCCGGGCTCGAGGTGATGGTGCGAGAGGTCGACGCCAGCGCCGCCGAGGTGGGGCGCAAGCGCATCACGAACTCCCTCGACCGAGCGGTGCGAGCCAGCAAGCTCACGGAGGCCGAACGTGACTCCGCCATCGGCCGGATCGGGTTCACGACGGACTTCGCCGAACTGAGCGACCGCCAACTCGTCGTCGAGGCGGTGATGGAGGACGAGCGGCTCAAGACCGAGGTCTTTGTCGCGCTCGACAAGGTGATGTCCGATACCGACGCCATTCTCGCCTCCAATACGAGCTCCATCCCGATCATGAAACTCGGCATGGCTACCGGTCGTCCCGAGCACGTCGTCGGTATCCACTTCTTCAACCCGGTGCCCATTCTTCGGCTCGTCGAGGTGGTGCCGTCGTTACTCACGTCGCCCGACACGGTGGCCCGGGCGACGTCGTTCGCCACGGAGGTTCTGCACAAGCGGGTCATCCGCTGCCAGGACCGGGCGGGGTTCGTCGTGAACGCGCTGCTTGTGCCGTACATCCTGTCGGCGGTACGGATGATGGAGAGCGGGTTCGCCACGCCGGAGGACATCGACACCGGCATGGTCGAGGGATGCAACCACCCGATGGGTCCGCTACATCTCGCAGACCTCATCGGCCTCGACACGTGCCTCGCCATCGCAGACAGCCTGTACGCCGAGTTCAAGGAGCCGCTCTACGCGGCGCCGCCCTTGCTGTCACGCATGGTGGAGGCTGGGCTGCTCGGCCGTAAGGCAGGTCGCGGGTTCTACTCTTATGGAGGTTGATCATGCACGACGTGCGGACGACGCATCTGGAGGGTAGTGATGGCCGCTGATCGAATACTTGTAGCCAAGGTCGGCCTCGATGGCCACGACCGCGGGGTGAAGGTCGTTGCTCGAATCCTGCGCGACGCTGGCTTCGAGGTGATCTACACGGGGTTGTTCCAGACACCCGACAAGGTGGCCGCCGCCGCCATCGACGAGGACGTCGATGCGATCGGACTGTCGATGTTGTCGGGGGCCCACATGACCCTAGCCCCCCTCGTGGTCGACAAGGTCCGTGAACGGGGGCTTGACATCCCAGTGGTGGTCGGGGGCATCATCCCGGATCGGGATGTGGTGAAGCTGCGCGAGATGGGTGTGGCCGCCGTGATTGGGCCGGGAACGACATCCGACGAGGTCGTGCGCATCGTGCGCGAGGCGATCGCGGCGAGCCGCGCACCGGCCTGACAGCGATACGGTCGCGGGGCCATGACGGATCCGCTGGAGCGACTGACAAACCTGCTCGCGCTGCTTCTCGAGACGAGAGTGCCGCTCACGCTCCACGACATCTCCCAGGAGTTACGCGGCCAGTATCCGGGGACCGACACCGGCCGGCGAGCCGCCTTCGAACGGGAAAAGGCCCAGATGCGTTCGGTCGGCATCCCGATCTCGACGACGGTCATGAGCGGGGACAGGGCGGGCCAGACGGGGTACTGGATCGAGCGGTCCGAGTTCGAACTCGGCGACCTCGGCCTGACGGACGACGAGCGCGAGGCGCTGCAACTCGCGGTGGCCGCCGTACACCTCGGCGGCGGCTGGGCCGACGACGCGCTGATCAAGCTCGGGGGCAGCGTGGCGGACAATGTCGGACCGCTCTCGGCCATGCTCCCCACGTCGGCGAACCTGCCCCCGCTGTTCGATGCCGTGTCGAAACGGTGCCCCGTTGAGTTCCGCTACCACGAGAAGGGCCGCCACTTCGAACCATGGGGCCTGCTGGCCCGCGGGGGATTCTGGTACGTCATCGGCTACGACCGAGACGCCGGCGAACAACGTACATACCGGGTCGATCGCATGGAGGGTGACGTGCGGGTCGGCGCCGATCACGCCTTCCAACGGCCAGACGACTTCGATCCGAGGGTGGCATTCCCCGCTGACGCCAAGCTCATGGGCGATGCCGGCGGCGCCACCGAGGCAATCGTCCTCGTCGACGCCGACCGCGCCAGGGCTGTCGTGCTCGAGCTCGGAGTGGCGTCGGTGGTAGAGCGCCGAACGGACGGATCGGTGGTGGTACGGGTGCCATGCGTGAACCACCTTGTGTTCCGCAGTTGGGTGCTCGGCTTCGTCGAGCACGCCGAAGTACTCGGCCCGCCCGAGGTCCGCGAGGAGATCATGGAGTGGCTCGTGGGGGTGGTGGGTCGTGGTTGAGGCGGCCAAGGGTCGCCGGGGACCGCGACCGACAGGTGAGCGGCTCCATCGTCTCCTCGTGATGCTTCCGTGGCTGGCCCAGCGCGGGGAAGTGCTCGTGGCTGACATGGCGGCCCAGTTCCACGTCTCGGCCGCCGAATTGGTGAGCGACCTCGAACTCGCGGCGATCTGTGGCCTCCCGCCGTACGAGGACGAACTCATCGATCTGTACGTCGACGACGGTCCGGGTGGCCTCACGGTCTACGCCGGCATCCCCCGGCTGTTCACGAAGCCGTTCCGGCTGACGGCGCCCGAGGGGTTCTCGTTGCTGGCCGCCGGGCGCGCCGCGCTGGCGCTCCCAGGCGCCGAATCGTCCGGTCCTCTCGGTCGGGCGCTCGACAAGCTGGAACACACACTCGGTGGACGCACGGTCGTGATCGACGCCACGCCCCCTCCGCACGCCGACGCGCTGGCGGCGGCGGTGATTGCGAATGCCGTCCTGGCGGTGCGCTACTGGACGGCCTCGCGAGATGAGGTGAACGAACGGCGGATCGTCGCGCGGCTGTTGTTCAGCGACAGGGGGGACTGGTACGTCATCGCTGACGACGAACGCTCGGGGGAGCAGCGCACATTCCGGGTGGACCGGATCGAGGCGCTGACGGACACCGGCGAGCGGGCCGAGGCTCGCCGTGTGGACGCGCCGACGGCGGGCTGGTTTGCCGAGGGCGACAACGTCGGCACCGCCGTGCTCGTGTTGGCGCCGGAGGCGGCGTGGGTGGTGGAGCGCTATCCGACCCGCTCGGTGACCACCGGCGCCGACGGCCGGTTGGAAGTGGTGCTCGCGGTGGCGAGCGAGCGGTGGTTCGGGAGGCTCCTGCTGCGACTCGGTGCACAGGCCGAGGTGGCCGAGCCCGCCGCCTGGCGTGATCTCGGGGCCACGACAGCGGCCCGTGTCCTCGCCCGCTATACCGCCGGCTGAGCGGCGACGAGCTGCTCCCATGTGGTGATGCCGGCGTCCTTCAACAAATAGGGCAGCGCGGCGCTGGTGGCCTGGGCGTCGGCCAGGGCGTCGTGGGGACGGTCGAGGCTGACGGCGTAGCGCCGACAGACGTCGGTGAGGCGGTGCGAGAGCAGCCGCTCGGGGTCAAGCGAACGCGAGACGGTAAGCGTGCACAGCAGCGGTGCCTCGGGGAAGGCCACCCCGTACCGCTCGGCTCCGCGGCGGATGAACCCGAGGTCGAACGCCATGTTGTGGGCCGTGAGCACCGCGCCGTCGACTCGCTCGGCGAGTTCGGCGAGCACGCCCCGCGCCGCGGGGGCGTGACGGACCAATGGCCGGGTGATGCCGTGTATCCGACGTGCGCCGAGCCGGGCGAGCGGCCAATGCGGTGGTTTCACGTACGTCGACCATTGGTCGAGTTCGTGGCCGTGTACGTCGACGGTGACCACGGCGAGTTGGAGAATGTGGTGACGCGATGGCCGCAGGCCAGTGGTCTCGACATCGATGACGGCGAAACGCACCCCCTCGAGTCCTGCACCGTCTTCCACGGTGCGCACCCTACGCCGGGGGTGTCGCAGGCTCAGCCCGTCATGGCATTGGTGAACATCGCTTGGTCGAAATAATCACGCCAGAGCGAGATCTTTCCGTCGGTGATCACGAAGAGCCCGGCAACCCCGAGGCCGATCCAGCGGCCGCCCATCTCGAAGCGGTCGGTTCTCTCGTTCATGACCACATTGCCGCCCTCGACCTGGTGGTGCATCACCCACTCAACGGCGGTGCACCCGGCGAGGAAGGGCTCGAGAACACTGCGGATTCCGGACGGCCCGTAGACCTTGGCCATCGGCACGTTGTCGTACTCACAGTCGTCCGTCACCATCTCACAGGCGGCGTCAAGATCGCGGCGTTCCAAGGCGGTGATGAATGCGGTGACAATCTCTCCAGGGGTCATGGTCGCACTCTACGCGGCTGGCCCGAAATCATCCGAGCCCCCCATCCAAGAGATCGGTCACGAGGGCGGCGACGGCGCTGCGCTCGCTGCGTATCAGCGTGATGTGCGCGAAGAGCGGGTGGCCCTTCAGGGCCTCGATCACGGAGATGACGCCGTCGTGGCGCCCGACACGCAAGTTGTCGCGCTGGGCCACGTCGTGGG
>JBKJJS010000019.1:0-5152 GCA_046597895.1 Ilumatobacteraceae bacterium | reverse complement strand
GGCGATCCCACCGAAGATCACGACGGCGAAGATCGTGAGCGAGAAGTTGGAGCCGTATAGCCCGGGGGTGGCGAGATGCAACCAGCCCGAGTACATCGCGCCCGCCAGGCCGGCCATGGCTGACGTGACGGAGAACGTGACGACCTTGAACCGGAACACGTTCTTCCCGAGGGCCTCAGCCACAGTGGGGTCTTCGCGGATTCCCTTCAGCACCCGGCCGTACGGCGACTCGCCGATGCGGTGGCAGATGGCGTACACACCGGCCGTCACCACGAGCAGTGGGATCACCCAGTCGCCCGGGCGGTCGAGATGGAAACCGAAGATCGTGCTGCCGGAGATACCGATGAGACCGAAGGTGCCGCCGAGGGCCGGGAATGCCGTGAACACGCCGATGATCACGGACGAGATCGACAGCGTCAGCAGGATCAGGTACTCGACGGACAACTTCAGCGCGGGCAGCGCCACGAGCATGCCGGCGACGAAGGAAAGGAAAACGCCCACCGCGAGCGCCGGTAGGAAGCTCCAACCCCGGCTCTGCACGAGGTAGCCCATGCCGTAACCACCGACGGCGGCGAAGGCGGCGTGGGCCACGGAAACCTGACCGGCATAGCCGAGCAGCAAGTTGAGCGATATTGCCAGCGTGGCGAACACCAGGATCTGATCGGTGTAGTTCAACCAGATCTGCATGTCAGCGTCCCCCAGTCCTGATGGTGCGCCGGGAGGGGAAGAAGTCGAAGAGCTTCTTCCCACGGAGCGACAGCGAGATGAGGTAGCCGACGAGGATCACGAAAACCGCGGTCTGGGTCCAACGGACCGACAGCCAGATCGACGACCACTGCTCGACGAGGGCGACGGCGATGCCCGTGAAGAACACGCGGATCGGCGACCGAGCAGTGCCCGCCAGGAAGGCGACCACGAACGCGAAGATCACGGGTCGCTGACCCATGTTCGGCTCGACCGTGAACTGCAGCCCATACCAAAAGGCGGAGACACCGCACAGGAAAGAGCCGATGGCGAAGACCACGAGATAGACCTTGTTGGCATCGATGCCGATGATGGTGGCCAACTCCGGGTTGACACGGGTGGCCTTGATAGCTCGACCGAGCCCGGTGTATCGCAACAGACCGGCGAGCACGAGGACCAGGCCGAAGGCGCTCAAAGCCTGATACACGTCGAAGTTCTCGAACGTCGTCGATCCGAGGTGCCAGCCCTTCTTCTGAGGGCCGTAGAAGGCCTGGGTGGCCTGGCTCCACAACAACGCAATGAGGTTCGTGCCGGCGATGCCGATCCCGAGCGACGCCACGAACACCGCCAGCAGGGCCGTCGCCCCGGCCCGGCGGGCCAGCGGCCGGTAGACGAATCTCTCGATGGCGACACCCGCTGCCGCCGCCACCAAAATGCCCATTAACGAGGCGATCCAGAACGGAATGTGCGACCGTTCTTTGAACGTATACGCCATGTACGCCGCCAGGGTGTACGTAAAGGCGTAGGCGAAGTGAAACCGTCCGGTGACACCGAGGATCAACGCGAAGCCGACGCCCAACAGCCCATAGCTCGAGCCTCGGAAGATCGCGTTCATGGTCAACTGGGCGATGGTCTCGCCGTCGAACGCCGCTAGGAGCATCCGCTGGCTCCGGTGACCGTCAGGCGGTGAAACCCAGTGGGGAGAGCCTCCGAGCTCTCCCCACTGCAAGGGGTGAACACCGGTCAGACCTTTCGGTAGTCCACACCGTCGATACCGAAGAATGCCTTCGGCGTGACTTTTCCACCCTTGTACTCGAACACACCCATCTCGCGCTTGATCACGGAGTGGCTGACCGGATCGAGAGTGAAGGTTCCGATTGTCGTCTCGTCTCCGCCGTACACACTGACGAGCGTCAGGTTCTCCTGCAGAGCCTTATCAAGCACATCACCGGACAGGATGTCCCCGCCCTTGGCCAGTACCCGGCGGATGACCTCCCACATATCGAGAGTGTTCTCGTAGAAGTTGGCGGCGTAGAAGTCCGGCAGTTCGCCGTACTTGTCCTGGAACGTCGAGACGAAGTGCTTGGCCAGTGGGCTGATCGGGTTCGTCGAGTCGAAGTAGTCGTAGGCGAATGTCCAGCCGACGGAGTCGTACGCGCCCTTGGAGGCATTCACGCCGTCGGGGGTGAACTCGAAGCCGATGACGACAGCCTTCAGTCCTGCCGTCTGCGCCTGGTTGGCGAACGAGCCGGGATCCTGGCCGTAGCAGGCGAGCAGCAACAGGTCGGGTTCGTTCGACTTGATCTTCGGGAGAACGGCCGAGAAGTCCTGATTGCCGACCGGCACCAGTTCGTAGAGTCCGTTGAACTCGAACCCGGCGGCGGCGATCTTCGCCAGTACGTCGGCCTTGATGATGCCGTTGGCGGGCTCGCCGATGTCCCATCCGCACAAGCCGACCTTCGTCTTGCCGGGGTACGTCTCCTTGAACCACCGGAACAGACCGGGCATCGGGTCGTTGGGGGTGATGGCCCTGGTACCCCAGAAGTAGGGGACCTTCTGGCCGAAGATGCTCGTCCCACCGCCGCCATCGAACGTGAAGATGGCGTTGGCGGCCGTGTCCTCGAGCATGGACCCGAGGGCGTCAACGTAGCTGGCGAGCTTGGCCGGGATCTTCTTGGCGACGATCTCCGTGATCGCCTGCTTCCCAGCGGCGGCATCACCGGACTTGTGGTCGTAGTAGGTGACCTTGAAGTCGGGGCCGCCAGCGGCCTTGATCTGCTCAACCGCCAGGTCGATGCCTCGCTGCATGGTCTTACCGTAGAAGGAGCCGGTTCCGGTAAGGGCCAGCACGGCGCCCATCGGGAACTCCTTGCCGGCGCCGGCGTTGGCCGGATCGATCTTCAACATCGCGGCGAGCGGGTCGCCAACCGGAGCGGCAGTGGTAGCCGCTGCCCCCGCAGTCGTAGCCGGAGGTGCTGCTGTCGTTGCCACAGGCTTAGCGGTGGTGGTCGAGGTCTTACCGCCATCGTCACCGCACGCGGCCAGGATCGCGCCGCCCACGGACAGGGCCACGCCGCCGATGCCAATCCTCTGCAAGAGCTGGCGCCGACTCAGGTTGGCGCCCAGCGCCCGCTCGTTGATGTGCTCACTCACGATTCCATCGCTCCCTTCGATGTGCGGCGTCGTGCCGCACTCCGACGTTTGAGCCTGGTCAGCGGCGGCCCGACAAGAGTCCCACCAAGGAAGGTTCATATCCGTCGTCGTGCCCCCGTGCCCGACCGTCGTCCTGGGGCCCAGGCGGTTTGCCGAACCCAACTGTGTTCTATCGCGATTGGACACGACGAGCAAGCACTGGCCGCCCGAACCTCAGCGAATCAATGTGTCCGCTTCGTGGCCGCCCTGGATGAGGACGATACGGCCGGCGACCACATCGAAAGCGGTGACCGAGCAATTGTCGAGACGGCGGATCACGAGCCGGTCGTCCCCCGTCGCTGCGCCGATCGCCGCATTGATGGCGATGAAGTGGCTGAACACCACCCCTGGCCTAGGCCGGGCAGATCCGGCCGGGTTGCGGCCCGGCTGGCTCGACGCCGCGTTCGATGAACCGTTCCGTGCTGAACGCCAAAGCGAAGATCTCGTCCGGCATCGCCAGGAAGAAGGAGGTATCTGAGATCTGGCTGCGATGACACGCCATCGCCGCCCGCTTCTGCTTCACGCCGTACGAGCGCTCGTTCATTGACGAGTGCGCCGCCGCGCTGCGCGCCGACGGCTTCGAGGTCTTCGTTCCGCACGAGCACGAGTTCGCGGACGGGCCTCGACGTCACCGCGGCATGGATTTTCGCGAAGGACCGGCCGGGGATCGAGCACGCCGACGCCATGCTCGCGATTCTCGACGGTCCGTCGGTGGACGACGGCACCGCGTGCGAGATCGGGATGTTCCATGCGCTCATGCAGTCGGATCCGTCGAAGAAGGGCATCGTGGGGCTCCTCACCGACATCCGCGGCGTGCGCGGCGAGTCGACGGGCGTCAACCTCTTCATCCAGGGCGCGATCGAGGACGTCGGCCGGATCGTCGCCTCCATCGAGGAGGCGCGCGACGTGCTCAGATCCTGGAGATGACGAGGGGCCATTGCGGAGGAACCGCCGTTGTGGAGCGGAGGGTTCGATGAAAGTCCACTCATCGAACCAGCCGGACATGACCGCCATCGCTGCTCCAGAAGCATGCGGAATAAGGGATCTGGTGGTTCCAGACCGGCCACTCGGCCGCCCGCCACCGCCACGACATCGGCAGCTTGATGGAGACGTACTCGAGGTCGTCGTCGCCGTCGAGGAGGGCGCCGTACAGGTACCCGGCGGTCCCGCTGACGCCCGGCCATTGCTTGGCCCGATCCAGCCCCGCGCCGATGTCACCCAACCGACCGATAGCCGTTGATCGCTTCATTCCCGACATCGTCGCGCAACCGAAGTTCGACCGGCGCGGAGCGCACATACCGGGCAATAGGGCGTGTCAAGCCGTGCGGAGGTCGCGACGCTCTGGCACGCCAGAACCGTCGCTATATACGGCGCGTTATCCCTGGCGTTCAAGCGTGGCGTGCGTGTTCGATGCTGATTGCGGCGGAGATCCAGCGCTCGTCGACGAGAAACCGCCAAGCGTGGAGTTCAGCCGAATGCGAGCTCATGCCCCAATGACGATCACCAATTCGTTGCCTTCGGGGTCGGCGACCCGCCAGCGATCCTCCGACTCGTCAAGGAGCCGGCCACCGGCTGCGACGGTCGTGGAGAGGCGCGTCTGCGCGAGGTCCGACGGCACGGCGAGCTCGAAGTGGATGCGGTTGCGCTGCCGGCGCCGCTCCGTCTCCAACGCATCGAGCTCTTGGAACACCAGCACCGGGTTCAGCCGCCGCGGATCGTGGATGTCGATGACCCCGGCTCGCCGGTCGTGGGTGTATCCGAGTGCGGCGACCCAGAACGCGCGGACTGCGGCGACGTCGGCGGCGTCGAGGAAGAGCTGAGCGAAGCGCGGCAGCCCCGGATCCGCAGTGGCCCCGAGTTCGCGGGCAGCGGTCTGGAGGTTTTCGGCGAGGTCGGTGAAGTCGAGCTCGAGGCCGTGGGCGTCGTCTTCCCACTGGTCCTTACCGCTGTCGAAGATCACGAGCCCGGGGCGCAGGTCGACCAGCAGCGGGAAGCC
>JBKJJS010000249.1:0-32804 GCA_046597895.1 Ilumatobacteraceae bacterium | reverse complement strand
TGCACGAAGTAGATGCACGCCGCGTCGACGTGGTTGTACGCCGTTGCGACATCCGGGAACTCGGCGGCGACGAGGTTGAACACGCGTTGCCACAGGTCACCGGCAAACGTGAGGACGTTCGTCTTGTGCACCATCGTGACGTGCTGACGGACGCGAGTCTGAGCGAGCCCGAACGCGTAGCGGATGACGCGCTCGACGCCCATGCGAGTGTTGACGCTGCCCTGGGTAGCCACTTCGTTGAGCGTGCCGCGGCGCAGCACCCCACCCTCACCGACGTAGGGACCCTCCGTGTTCTCCCGGATGACGACGAAATCGTGCGGCCACTCGTGCCCGGGCGCCACCCCCGCGAATGGACGCTGGTTGATGTAGAGATCCAACTCGAAGCGCATCTTGAGCAAGAGACCACGCTCGATGACCCCGGGCGGCACCTCAGGGGTGCCGACCGCGCCGAGAAGAATCGCGTCGTACTGGCGCAACTCCGCCAGCGTGGCGTCCGAGAGGATTTCCCCATCGCGCAGATAGCGGGCTCCCCCGAGGTCGAAATCTGTGGTGACGAGATCCACCCCGCACGCCCGGACGACCTTGACCGCCTCGGCCGTCACCTCCGGTCCGATGCCGTCTCCGCCGATGATCGCGATGTTGTGGGACATGGGGGCCACGGTACCCAAGCCGCACCCCACAGCACGCCCAACGCGACGGGGCCGACGTACCCCGTTACGCTCTGTTCCACCATGGCTCAGACCCACCAGTTGTCGAGAGCGGCGTTCGATCGCCTTCAGGCCGAGCACGACGACCTCACGACGCGAGGCCGGCTCCAGATCGCCGAGGCGATCGAGCGAGCGCGCGAACTCGGGGACCTCTCCGAGAACGGCGACTACCACGCCGCCAAGGAGCAGCAGGGGATGATGGAGGGCCGGGTCCGCCAACTGAAGTCCATCCTGGAGAACGTCGAGATCGTCGAACCCCGCGCCGAGGGCAGCGTCACCGTTGGCACCGTCGTCACCATCGTCTACGAGGGAGACGACGACGACATGGCCGAGCGGTACCTCGTCGGCCACATGGAGGAGCGGACGCTCGACTTGATGGTGATGTCTCCCGGTTCGCCGCTCGGCGCCGCGCTGCTCGGAGAAGCCGTTGGCGCCTGGGTGTCCTACCAATCCCCGAATGGGGAGCTTCGGGTCCGAGTACTGAGTGTGGACATCCCCTGAGCACGGACCTGGCCACGTCCTCGCCACCCGAAATGCGGATTCCCCCGCTTCCCCCGGGGAACGAGTTGGCGCTACCCGGGCGCGGCACGATCTTCTACCGCGACCTGCCTGGACCACACGGCGCGCCGGCTGTCGTGCTGCTGCACGGCTGGACCGCCACGGCTGACCTCAATTGGTTCACGTGCTACGAACCGCTCAGCCGGCACTTCCGGGTGATCGCGCCAGATCTGCGCGGCCACGGACGGGGGATCCGCAACCGCAAGGCGTTCCGAATGGAGGATTGCGCCGACGATGCGGCCGAGTTGTGTGCGTCGCTCGGCGTCGAGCGCTTCATCCCCGTCGGCTACTCGATGGGTGGGATCGTGGCGCAACTCCTGTGGCAGCGCCACCGCGCCGCCGTCACCGGCCTCGTGCTGTCGGCCACGTCGGCCCGGTTCTCATCGAGTCGCGAGGAGCGCCTGTCGTTCCTCGGTCTCGCCGGCCTCGGAACGCTCGCCAGGGCCGCTCCCCCGCGCACCCGGTCCTGGCTGACCGAACAGTTCTACCTTCGCTCGAGACGCGACCGTTGGGAACCGTGGGCCCTGCAGGAAGCCGGCCTCCACGACTGGCGACTCGTACTCCAGGCCGGCGGAGCCATCGGGCAGTTCTCGTCGCGGGACTGGTTGAAAGACATCGATGTGCCGACGTCCGTCATCATCACGATGCGCGACCGCATCGTGCCGGTGCGCCGTCAGATGCGCCTGTTCGAGGGCATCCCGAACGCCGAGGCGTACCGGGTGGACGGCGACCACGACGCCTGTGTGGCGCAGGCCGATCGCTATGTACCGACGCTCGTGCGGGCTCTGCAGTCCATCGGAACCCGGTCAGGTGCGTTGACGGTCTGACGCTCGTCCGTTCACGGGGCCTCGACATCGATGAGGTCAAGGCCGATGTCCAGCACGGGGGCGGAGTGGGTAAGGGCACCGACCGCGATGTAGTCAACACCGGTCTCGCCCACGCGGCGGGCCACATCGAGGGTGAGGCCGCCGCTCGCTTCCAGCACGACGTGGCGCCCGGTTCGAGCCTCGTACTCCCGGGCCACCTCGACGCCGTCACGCATCTCGTCGACCGTGAAGTTGTCGAACATGATCACGTCGGCGCCGGCGTCGAGCGCCTCCCGCAACTGTTCGAGGCTGTCGACCTCGATCTCCAAGGCCAACCCCGCCGCGAGTTGCCGAACCGCGGCGAACGCCGCCGCCACCCCGCCAGCCGCCATCACGTGGTTGTCCTTTACGAGGGCGGCGTCCGACAGGGCCATGCGATGGTTCACGCCACCGCCGCAGCGCACGGCGTACTTCTCCAGGGCACGTAGGCCCGGCGTGGTCTTACGGGTGTCCCGTACCGCCGCGCCGGTGCCGGCGAGCGCATCGACCCACCGAGCCGTCAGCGTCGCCACGCCCGAGAGGTGGCAGAGCAGATTCAGCGACGAGCGCTCGGCCGTGAGCAGTTGGCGGGTCGGCGCCGTGACGCGCGCGAGCACGGTGCCCGCCGTCACCCGATCGCCGTCAGCCACGAGATATTCGAACTCCGATGCGGCATCACCGCAGACGGCCTCGATCACCGCTGCCGCCACCGCCAGGCCAGCGACCGTTCCGCCGGCGCGGGCGCCGTACTCGGCGACCCGGCGTTGATCGGCCGGCACGGTTGCGGTGGATGTGACGTCGATCCCACCGGCGAGATCTTCGCTGACGGCCATCCGCACCAACGCGGCCACCGCATCCGGGTCGAGCCCGCCTTGGAGTAATCGAGCCCGGGTGCCCTCGGGGAGGGGATGGAACGTGAACACGTTCAGGCTCCTTCCGGGATGCCTTCGACGGTGAAACCCGGCTCGCCGAGGACGACGCTCAGGTGGGTCAGCCATATGTCCCGCTGCTCCGGGAAATCACTTCGCCGGTGACACCCTCGACTCTCGGTGCGGGCCATGGCCGCCGCCACGACGGCCGACGCCACGGTCAGGAGGTTCGTCGCTTCCCAGGCCCGACGCGACGCTGGCACCTCCGCTGACACAGAAGCGCCGAGGTCGGCCAGCGTCGACGCCACCGCGTTCAGTCCGACGGCATGGCGCAACACCCCCACGTGGCGCGACATCGCCGCCCGCAGATCCACCCGTCGGGCCGGGTCCAGCAGGCCGCCGGCGACGGGTCCACTCGCCTGGTCGGGTACGACGTCCTCCGGCAACTTCCAGGCGAGATCTCGACCGAGACGAGTACCGGCGACGACGCCCTCGGTCACGCTGTTCGACGCCAGTCGGTTGGCACCGTGCAAGCCCGTGCAGGCCACCTCGCCGACGGCGTACAGCCCGTCCAGGTCGGTCCGACCGTCGAGGTCGGCACTGACCCCTCCGCACACGTAGTGGGCCGCCGGGGCGACCGGGATGCGGTCGGTCGCGGGATCGATACCGTTGCGGAGACACGCCGCGGTGATGTACGGAAATCGCTCGGCGAACCGCGCCCCCAGGTGCGTCGCATCGAGAAACACGTGGTCGTCGATACCGCCCGGCGCCACGGCCATCCGACGGGAGATGGCGGCAGCGACGACGTCGCGGGGCGCAAGATCCTCGAGCGGATGCACGCCCGCCATCACACGAACGCCAGCACCGTCGAACAGGATCGCCCCCTCGCCACGCACCGCTTCGCTGATGAGCGGCTGCTGGCCCGTGGCGTCCGGGCCGGTGTACAGCACCGTCGGGTGGAACTGCACGAACTCGACATCGCTCACTCGAACCCCTGCCCGGAGCGCGGCCGCGGTACCGTCGCCCGTGACGGCGGGAGGGTTCGAGGTCGACGCGAAGACCTGGCCGTAGCCACCCGTCGCCAGCACGACGGCACGCGCCGTGACGAGTCCGACGGACAGCGGCATCCCGTTGGCATCGATGCGAGCGATCCGTACCCCGGCCGCCTGACGACCGCCCTGTGCGTTCGTTCCGACGAGGATGTCGAGGGCAAAGGCGCGGTCGAGCAACTCCACGCCGGCCGCGAGAGCCGATTGATCGAGGGTGCGTTGGACTTCACGGCCACTCTGGTCGCCCCTGGCGTGCACAATGCGATTGGCACTGTGACCGCCTTCGCGAGTGAGTGCGGGCGAGCCGTCGTCGCCCGGATCGAACGCCGCGCCAAGCGTCATGAGGTAGCGGATGGCGTCGGGTGCTTCGGCGACGAGGGTGCGCACGGTCTCTTCGTCGCACAGGCCAGCTCCCGCTTCGAGCGTGTCACGGATGTGCGCCTCGAACGTGTCCTGAGGGTCGAGGACGGCGGCGAGCCCACCTTGCGCCCACGCCGTCGAGCCGGCGTCGAGCGTGTCCTTCGTGACGAGAAGCACGGACCGAATCGGTCGCATGGCGAGCGCGGCAGCGAGTCCGGCGGCCCCCGAGCCGATCACCACTACGTCGACATCACGTGACCACGACGGGCTGGGCGCGGCAAGCGCCAGGGGCACGCCCATCTCGGTGATCGCGCTCACTCGCCCGTTCGGGACGGTGTACCGATAGCGATCATTCGCTCGACCGAGGCTCGCGCCCTCGCAGCGATCTCGGGTTCGATCGTGACCTCGTCGGTCATCGTCTGGAGCGAGCGCAACAGCTTCTCGGCAGTGATCATCTTCATGTACTTGCACACGGCGGCCCGGTTGACCGGTTGGAAGATGGTGAGCGGGTTCGCCTTCGTGAGCTGGTACAACATGCCCGTCTCCGTGGCGACGAGCACCTTCGCCGCCTTGGTCTCCGTGGCTGCCTTCACCATGCCGGACGTGGACAGGATCTTCGTCCGTTCCTTCGGCACGATGCCGCTCGACGCCAGGTACAGCGCGCTCGTGGCGCACCCGCACTCTGGGTGGATGAAGAGCTCGGCGTCCGGCTCGGATCGCACGAGATCGGCGAGGTCGGCGCCGTTGATACCGGCATGCACGTGGCACTCGCCCATCCAGATGTGCATGTTCTGGCGACCGGTGAGGCGCTGCACGTGGGCGCCGAGAAACTGATCCGGGCAGAACAGGATCTCGCGATCCTCCGGGATGCTGGCGACGACATCGACGGCATTGGACGACGTGCAACAGATGTCCGTCTCGGCCTTCACGGCGGCGGTGGTGTTGACATAACTGACGACGACGGCGCCCGGGTATTCGGCTTTCCACGCCCGCAATTGGTCGGCGTTGATGGAGTCCGCCAGCGAGCAACCGGCGTTTTTGTCGGGGATGAGCACGGTCTTGTCGGGACTCAGGAGTTTGGCGGTCTCGGCCATGAAGTGCACGCCGCAGAACACGATGACGGAGGCATCGACCTGAGCCGCCACCCGGGAGAGACCGAGGGAATCGCCGACGTGGTGGGCGACGTCCTGGATCTCGGGAAGTTGATAGTTATGGGCCAGGATCACGGCGTCGCGTTCGGCGGCGAGGGCTCGCACCTGCGCCGCCCACGCCGACCGGTCGAGTGTTGTCGTGCTGCTCGTGTCATCGGCCACGAGTGCAGGTTACGGGCGGCGGCGGGTCTCCATCACACGCTGATCGGCGAAGAGCGCGTCGACCAGGTCGGCGACCGGGCCGGAGGGTCGGCCGGTGAGTTCGGGGGTACGACCCCTGAGCCGATTCACGGACGACTGGCCGGTGGAATCGGCCACCAGGACGGTACGGCATCGCGACTGTTCCCGCGTCTCGAGGTTCGTGGCGCGGCCGAAGCAACACAGCCCCAGCGCGTCGTACTCCGTCGCAATCCCCGCACTCGGGCTGTCGAGCAAGTCGTAGACCCAACCCTCGGCGAGGTACGTAACGCGGGCGGCGTCGTTGGTGCCATCGATCAACTCCTGGCGGTCGAGCACTGTGATGCCGTAGAGCCGACTGCTGTGACGCCAACCGACGGTCTCGTCGAGGCGGCGCTCGAGCCAGGATGCGAGTTGGTCGAGCCAGCCGTCATGCCCAGTGGTGGGCCGGCCGGGGCCGGCGATGGAGGTGTCCCGGGGAACTGATGTGTCGTTCATACCCGTTACTGATGTGCGGACCGCGGGCGAAACGGAAACGGCATTCGAGAAATATTTCAGCCAAGCCGCGTGCCGATCTCCTCCGCCGCGTCAACAACGGCTCCGCCGAACCGCGATCCCGGTGCTCGGGACATGCGCTCCACCGGCCCCGACACACTCACGGCGGCCACGACTACTCCCGCTCGGTCCACTACCGCCGTGCTCACGCTCGCCACGCCCTTCTCTCGCTCCTCCACACTCTCCACCCACGAGATGACGCGTTTCGTCGGCGCCATGCCGCCGTGGCGCGTCATCTCCTTGTCTGGGACCTGTCCGGCGGCGCCGAGCACGCGGCCGGCGGAGCCTCGGTCGAGCGGCAGGAGGCTCCCCTCTGGCACGATCCAGCGCAATCCATGGGGCGATTGAAGCGACACGACGCACCGGCGCCCCAACCCCTCCCGCACATAGAGCTGCACGCTCTCGCCCGTGCGGTCGCGAAGCGCCTCGAGGACCGGACGGGCCGCATCGGCCAGGGGGAACCGCTCGGCGGCCGCGTGGCCGAGCCCGATGAGCGCGAGCCCCAAGGCGAAGCGGCCCGCGCCGTCGCGGCGCACCAGCCCGTGCTCCTCCAGTGCGGTCGCCAGGCGGTGCGCCGTGGCCCGGGGTAGCTCGGCTGCGACCTGGAGTTCGCTCAAGGTCATCAGACCGTTTCGTTGCAGCACATGAAGGATCGCCACGGCCTTGTCGATGACTCCCACACCACGTACACTGTCCACTAGTCAGGAAGCATATCCCAGAGAGTGAGATTACGCCATGCCGAGCACTCTGCCGGAAAAGGTCTGGGAGCGCCACGTCGTCCATCGCGCCCCCGATGAGCCAGACCTCCTCTACATCGACCTACACCTCGTGCACGAAGTCACGAGTCCGCAGGCCTTTGAGGGTCTGCGCCTGAGCGGGCGCCAAGTGCGCCGACCGGAACTGACCATCGCCACCGAGGACCACAACGTCCCTACGGCGGACATTCACCTCCCTATCGCCGACCCCATCTCTGCTCGGCAGGTGGACGTCATGCGGGAAAACGCCGCCGAGTTCGGCATCACGCTGTTCCCGATGGGCCATCCTGACCAGGGAATCGTCCATGTCATCAGCCCCGAACAAGGGCGCACACTGCCCGGCATGACCATCGTGTGCGGCGATAGCCACACCGCCACGCACGGGGCCTTCGGTGCACTCGCGTTCGGCATCGGGACGAGCGAAGTCGAGCACGTACTGGCCACCCAGACACTCCCCCAAAGCCGGCCGCAGTGGATGAACGTGACGGTCGATGGCGAGTTGCGCCCGGGGGTGACCGCCAAGGACGTGATCCTCGCCATCATCGGTCGCATCGGCACGGGCGGCGGGATCGGCCACGTGATCGAGTACGGCGGGCCCGTCATCCGGGGTCTCTCCATGGAGGGCCGCATGACCGTGTGCAACATGTCGATCGAGGCCGGCGCCCGCGCCGGACTCGTGGCACCCGACGACACCACCTTCGCCTACCTCGAAGGTCGGGCCCATGCGCCCAAGGGCAAGGCCTGGGAAGCTGCGCTCGACGACTGGCGCCTCCTGCAGTCCGACGAAGCGGCGGCCTGGGGCAAGGCCGTGCAGATCGACGGGTCTGCGCTTCGCCCCCACGTCACATGGGGAACGAACCCGGCCCAGGTGGCCACGATCGACGATTTCGTGCCATCCCCCGACGACATCGCCGACCCAACGGCGCGCGACACCGTCGCCAGAGCGCTCGAGTACATGGGACTGCATGCCGGGCAGCGCATCCGCGACATACGCGTCGACACCGTCTTCATCGGGTCGTGCACGAACAGCCGAATCGAGGACTTGCGGGCGGCCGCTGCCGTGTTCGATGGCCGTCACGTGACCGCCAAACGTGTCATGGTGGTGCCGGGGTCGCATGCCGTGAAGGCACAGGCCGAGGCCGAGGGTCTCGACAAGATCTTCCGGGCCGCCGGCGCCGACTGGCGCGAGCCGGGCTGCTCCATGTGTCTCGCCATGAACCCGGACAAATTGGCCCCGGGCGAGCGCTCTGCCAGCACGAGCAACCGTAACTTCGAAGGCCGCCAGGGGCGCGGCGGGCGCACCCACCTCGTCTCCCCCGCCGTCGCAGCCGCAACCGCGGTGGCCGGCCACTTCACAACCCCGGAGGACCTGTCATGAAGGCTGTGCACGTCGTGTCCGGCACAGGGGTGCCGCTGCGCCGCTCGGACGTCGATACCGATCAGATCATCCCGGCCGAGTGGCTCAAGCGGGTCGAGCGAACGGGATTCGAAAAGGGCCTGTTCTCCACATGGCGCGACGACCGCAACTTCGTGATGAACGACGAGCGGTACGCCGGCGCGTCGGTACTCGTTGCCGGTCCGTCATTCGGCGTCGGCTCGTCGCGGGAGCATGCTGTGTGGGCAATTCAGCAGGGCGGTTTCGACGCCGTGATCGCCCCGAGCTTCAGCGACATCTTCCGCAACAACAGCACGAAGAACGGGCTCATCCCCGTCGTGCTGCCGGAGTCCGTGGTCGTGAAGATCTGGGAAGCCATCGAGGCCGACCCGTCCACCGAGATCACCGTGGACATGGAGCGACTACTCGTGGAGGTGCCGGCCGCCGGCATCGTCGAGCCGTTCCCCATGGACGCCACCACCCGGGAACGATTTCTGGACGGCCTCGACGACATCGGCATCTCGCTCAGCCACGTGAGCGAAATCGACGAATACGAGCAGCGGCGGCCGACCTGGCTTTCCTGACGCCGTGGAGCCAGGAGTCTCAATGTTGTGACTACAATTGTGTACATGGTGACCGACTCGCTCCGCAACATCCGCAACAACCTCTCGGACTACGTCGACCGGGTCGAACACCAACACGAACGAGTCGTGCTCACTCGCAACGGTCGTCCCGCCGCCGTATTGATCAGCCCTGACGACCTCGCTGAGTTGGAGGAGACCCTCGACGTGCTTCGGGACCCCGCCGCACTCGCCGACATTCGGGAGGCCGACGCCGCGTACCGAGATGGTGACGTCGTCCGGGGCGTCGATGCCGTGCGAGCCATTCGCCGCGCGTGAGCGAGCGGCCCTACGAATTGGTCCTCGCTCCGCCTGCCCGACGCGCCCTCGCTGACCGCCTCCCCGAGGCCGTCGCCGCTGCCGTCATCGATTTGGTCACCACGGCGCTGGTCGAGAACCCATACCGAGTGGGCCGACCACTGCGGTTCGAACTCGAAGGAGTCTGGTCAGCGCGTCGCGGCACCTATCGGATCCTGTACCGCATCAACGAGAACGTACGAGAGGTGGTCGTCGTGCGGATCGAACACCGCAGCGACGCCTACCGTCCCTGAGGACGTCAGTCGAGTTGCGCAAGTGCAGGGCCGAAACCACCCCGGTCGCGCAACAACACGACGGACCGACGGACCGACTGCCTTAGGGGTGCCTGCTCGGGAGGACGACGCGGCGAGGCGGCAGGACGACGGGGTGGTCGAGCCAGGCGCCGATGGTCTCGCCGGTGCGGCCGTCGGGGCCTTCGGCGATGAGGTCGAGCACCAACTGTCCCATCTGCTCGGGGCGCATCCACGTCGCGACGATCTCGGGAGTCAGCCGATCGCCTACGGCGGTGCGGATCATCTCGGAGTCGGTGGCATCCATGCCGAGCGCGTTGACGCGGATGCCCTTTGACGCCAGCAACTTCGACCATGACTCTGTCAGCCCGATCGTGCCGAACTTGGACGAGTCGTACACATCCATCATGGTGCCGCCGCCGAGTGCGGCGCCTGCCGGGGGCACGACGTGGTCAGTGGCGATATTCACGATGTGGCCGCCACCGCGGGCGACGAGATGCGGGATGGCCGCCCGCCCCGTGAGGAACACGCCCCGCAGGTTCGTCGAGTGGATGCGGTCCCAGATCGCCACGGAATCTTCGTAGGAGTCGGTGAGCGCGCTCGTACGCTGCCACACCCCGGCGTTGGCGATGACGATGTCCAGCCCTCCGAGGGCGGCCGCCGCCTCGTCCACGAACGTTTTGAGCTGATCCGGGTCGCGTACGTCGGCCACCCATCCCAGAACTCGGCGACCTGTTTCGGCGGCGAGGTCGGCCGCCACTTGCACGATGCGCTGATCTTTGTCGCACACGCCGACATCGGCGCCCGCGGTCGCCAGCACCCTGGCGATCCCGCGGCCGATACCGTCCGAGGCGGCGCCGGTGACGATGGCGGTCTTGCCGTCCAACGCGCCCATGTCAGCGCCGGTCCAGGAACTCGACCCAGTTGCCATCCGGATCTTCGACCATGACGATCTTCGTCCCCGGCGAGATCTCCGTCGGCGGGATCCTGACCTTGTAGCCACCAGCCGTGCAGGCGTCGGCCATCTCCTGCAGGTTCGACACCGACATCGTCCAGTAGCGATACCCGGACGCGCCGGGGATCCCACCTCGTGCCGACTTGGCCTCGGGCACGGGGTCGACCGTGACGAGCTTGATCATCGACGTGCCGCACATCAGGCGCCACATGTGCATGCCGCCCGGCATGTCCTGGTCACCGGCCGGCACGAAGCCGAGCGTGTCGCGGTAGAACGCGAGCGCGGCGTCGATGTCGCGAACGACGATGCCGAGGTCGATGGAATCCTTGGTGAGTGCAACCCCCATGGGCTGCTTTCTAGCGCGCCGCGCTCATCGGGCCGGTATCCGGTCCAGTGAGATCCCGAACAGTGAGCGGTACAGGGCCAGGAGTTCGGCATCGTCATCGATGACGCGTTCGGTGCGTTCGCCGCCAATTCGAGTGATGAGGAGGCGCCCGGCAAGGGTCGCCCGGCCGTCGGCCGTCGGCAACGTACACAGGCTGTTCTGTGTGAAGTGCGAATCCGGCGAGGTCTGGTGGTACTCGCACGCCGCCGCGAAATCGGCCAGGCCGTGGGGCGCCAGCGAGAACCGATACTGCGCCGCCCCGTTCTGGACGAGGTCGAACCAGCCATCGACGCCTGGCGTGGCGATGATCTGGAACTCTCCGTTGGGGTCGGTCTGCGCCGCATCCGTCCCGAGCAGCAGCGGCTCCGCGAACGAGGCCCCGAAACCGACATCGACGAGGTACGGGCGGTCGAGGTCGACCCGAAGGCACAGGTGGTCGAACGGAATACCGGGCTGCCCGTCGGCGTAGACCCTCGCTTCGAGCCGGGTCACGTCGAAGCCGAGCGCTTCGAGCAATGCGGCGAACCCTCCGTTCATCTCGAAGCAGAATCCGCCCCGCCGTTGGTCGACAAGCTTCACCACGATGGCCTCGTCGTCGAGCGAGATCCTCTCACCGAGATGAATGCTGAGATTCTCGAAAGGGATGCGGCGGAGGTGGGCTGCCTGCAGGCGCGCCAGACCTTCGGCATCGGGTGATGCCTCTGCCATCGTGAGATCGAGGCGAGTCAGGTAGTCGATGACCCGGGGAGGCGCCAGCATCGCTCGCTCGCCTGCGCTCGGCTAGTTCGTGGCCGGGAAGTCCGAGGCAGGGAAGAATGAATGAAGGTCCTTCAACCGCACGTCGTTCGAGAAAACCTCGATCGGGTCCGTGATCGGCATTCGCAGGGCCCGCTGGATCATTCGCGCGTGCAGGTGCTGGTTGTACTCGGCCAACGTCACTGCCCACCCGTCGTTGCCGGCACGCGCCGTACGCCCCGAACGGTGGAGGTAGGCCTTGCCGTCGGCGGCCGGCTCGTGATGGATGACGATGTCGATACCGTCGACATCAATCCCGCGGGCGGCGACATCCGTGGCGACGAGGACCTTGAGTTCGCCATCGGCGAACCGCTTCAACGCCCGTTCGCGCGCTGGTTGGGGCAGGTCGCCGTGGATGGCGGCGGCGTTCACTCCGAGATCACGCAGGTTGTCGGTGACCCGGTCGCACCCCCGCTTCGTGCTGCAGAACACGAGCACACGGTCGGCGTTCTGACTCACCGAGGCGATGACGCGGTCCTTGTCCATGCGATGCACAGCAAGGAAGAGATGGTGCATCGTGCCGACGGTGTCGTTGGCAGCGTCGATGGATACCTCGACGGGGTCCTTGAGGTAGCGGCGCACGAGGTGACCGACCTGGCCGTCGAGGGTGGCCGAGAACAACATCGTCTGGTGCGGTCCGGTGACGTGGCGCAGGATCCATTCCACTTGCGGGGTGAATCCGTCGTCGGCCATGCGGTCTGCCTCGTCGACGACGACGACTTCGATCGCGGACAGATCGACTTCGTTGCCCTTGATGAGGTCGACGAGGCGCAGCGGCGTGGCGACGACGACGTCGACACCCTTGTTCAGTAGCCGAACCTGGTCGGGTCGTGAGGCGCCGCCGTACGTGGCCAGCACCGAGCGTCCGCAGGCCTCGGCGATCGGCGAGAGGACCTCGGCGACCTGGAGGGCCAGTTCACGCGTGGGCACGAGCACGAGGCCGTGGGGCCGGTTGGGCTCGGCCGTCGGCGCGATGCGGGCGAGCATCGGCACCCCGAAGGCGAGTGTCTTGCCGGAGCCGGTGCGAGCCCGGCCACACACGTCGTGGCCCTGGAGCGCCACCGGGATGGCCTCGGTCTGAATGGCGAATGGCGCGGCGAAACCGGCGAGGGCGAGGCCGCGATCGATGTCGGCGGGCACACCGAGAGCGGCAAACCCCGTCGGCTCGAGGACGGCAGTCGCCGTGGACGTAGACGTGGCGGTGGCGGACAAGCCCGGTGAACCCGGGGAGACCGTCTCGGATGTCGTAGGGATGGAGGGCGCCGACGGGGCAGATGCACTCGAACGTCGGCGCCGGCGTCGCGGTGTCGCGGCGCTGGCAGCAGTGTCAGTCATGTGGATCACGCAAAGGTTACCTGCTGGCCTGGCCCGAGCCGCGTCTATCGTCCGCCAGCATGAAGGTTCCCCTGACGATCAACGACCACCTTCGCCGCGCCGAGGAACTCTATCCACAACGCGTCGCCGTCATCGACGAGCCCGATCAGCCGGCCGCCAGTTGGGGATCGTTCACGTATGCGGACATGGCGCAGAAGGGCCGGGCGATGGCGGCGGGACTCGACGCGCTGGGTATCGGGGTCGGCGAACGCGTCGCCATGGTGAGCCACAACTCGGCCCGCCTCCTTACCGCCCTGTTCGGCGTATCCGGCAGCGGACGCGTCCTCGTGCCGGTCAACTTCCGGCTCGTCGCCGAGGAGGTGAAGTACATCGTGGAGCACAGCGGGGCACGCGTGCTGCTGGTCGACCCCGAACTCGAGTCGGCCATGGCCGCGGTGGCCTGCGAACGCACCTACGTCATCGGTGAGCGCGCTGACGCCGAATTGATGCGGTTCGGCGTCGAACCCGAGCCGTGGGCGGGCGACGAGGATGCCACCGCCACCATCAACTACACGTCCGGCACCACGGCTCGACCGAAAGGGGTGCAACTCACACACCGGAATCTGTGGCTGAACTCCGCAATCTTCGGCTGGCAGTTGGGCGTGACGGACCGAGACGTCTACCTCCACTCGCTCCCCCAGTTCCACTGCAACGGGTGGGGCCTGCTGTACTCCGTGACCGCCATGGGTGGGCGCCACATCATCCTGCGCAAGGTCGATGGGGCGGAGATCCTGCGCCGGGTGGAACAGCACGGCGTGACGCTCATGTGCGGCGCGCCGGCCGTCGCCAACATGATCCTGGATGCCGCCCAGACGTGGGACGGGCCGATCCCCGGCCGCGGTCGGGTGCGGCTCGTGGTCGCCGGCGCTCCACCGCCGACACGCACGATCGAGCGCATCGAGACCGAACTCGGGTGGGAGCTCATCCAGATCTACGGACTCACGGAGACCACACCACTCCTCACCATGAACCGTGCCCGCGCCGAGACCGACGCGCTCACGCCCAGCGAACGGGCGAGCCGGTTGAGCAGGGCCGGAGGGGCCGCCCTCGGGGTGCAGATCCGCATCTCGGACCAGGGGGAAGTGCTGGCCAGGGGCAACCACATCATGGGGGGCTACTGGCAGCAGCCGGAGGCCACGGCCGACGCCATCAAACCGGCCGCCGACGACCCCGACGGGCCGGAGTGGTTCCACACGGGCGATGGCGGCCTGCTCGACTCCGAGCAGTACGTCACGATCCTTGACCGCAAAAAGGACGTGATCATCTCCGGCGGCGAGAACGTGTCGTCCATCGAGGTCGAAGATGCCCTGTTCAGCCACCCGGACGTGAACGAGGTGGCGGTGATCGGCGTGCCGGACGAGAAGTGGGGCGAGCTGGTGATGGCGCTCGTCGTGACGACACCCGGTTCGCCGCTCACCGCCGAGGAACTGATCGCCTACTGCAAGATCAAACTGGCCGGCTACAAGTGCCCGAAGCGAATCGAGTTCCGGGAGTCGCTCGCCCGCACGGCCACCGGCAAGCTCCAGAAGTTCAAACTGCGCGAGCCGTACTGGGCGGGGCAGGCCAAGCAGGTCAACTGACTGGAGCCGACTGACTGATGGATACGGCAGTAGCTGCGTTCGGCACGCGTCGGTAGCGTTTCCCGGCCCGAACCCCCGATCACAAGGAGGCGTTCACCGATGAACGAGATCACCAACGCCAGCCGTTACTACGACGGTCGTATCACCGGCGGCCTGAAGGGAACCCTGTACGACGTGTCGTCGTTCGCCGGTGAACTCGACGAGTCGCACGTCCTCACGGATGCCGACATCTTCGCGTTGTTGGAGTCCGGCCAGTGACCCGTCGCCCGGAGCGTGTGCTCGTGCTCGGCTGTGGCTCAGTGGCTCAGTGCACCCTCCCACTGTTGGTACGCGACCTCGGGTTCGCCCCGTCGCAGATCCGCATCGTCGACTTCGTCGACAACCGTGATCGCGTTGCCGACCTGCTGGCCATGGGTGTCACGTATGAACATGGCCGGGTCACCCGGGCGAACCTCGACGAGTTCCTCGCCGAGCGGGTCGGCCCTGGTGATCTGCTCCTCGACCTGGCGTGGAACATCGACAACGTCACCATCCTCGAGTGGTGCCGAGACCACGACGTCCGATACCTCAACACATCCGTCGAGGTCTGGGATCCGTACGACGAGATGGCACTGGTCCACCCCCTGGACCGCACGCTGTACGTGAGGCACATGGCACTGCGTCGGATGAAGGCCGGCTGGTCGGACAACAAGGGCGCCACGGCCGTCGTGGAGCACGGCGCCAACCCCGGCCTCGTGTCGCACTTCACGAAGCAAGCGCTCACCGAGATCGCCACCCGCATCCTGGCCGAGGGCCGCGCCGGCTCCCGGGCCGCTGGTCTCGAGTCGGCACTCGCCGAAGGTCAGCACAACCGGCTGGCCATGCTCACGGGGACCAAGGTCATCCACATCTCCGAACGCGACACACAGATCGCCGACCGCCCCAAGGAAACCGACGAGTTCGTGAACACGTGGTCGGTCGAGGGCTTCTACGAGGAAGGCGTCGCTCCGGCCGAACTCGGCTGGGGAACACATGAGAAGCGCCTTCCGCCCAACGCCTACGTCCACAACGGCTACGGCCCCCGCAACCAGATCTGCATCGCCCGCCCGGGCATGGAGACGTGGGTGCGTTCCTGGGTTCCGTGCGGCGAGATCCGCGGCATGGTGATCCGCCACGGCGAGTCGTTCACGATGTCGGACCACCTCACGGTGACCGACGACGAGTCCGGCAGCCCGCAGTACCGCCCGACCGTCCACTACGCGTACCACCCGTCCGACGCCGCCATCAACAGCGTGCTCGAACTGCGGATGCGCAACTGGGAGATGCAGCCACGGTGGCGCATCCTCAACGACGAGATCGTGTCGGGACGCGACGAGCTTGGCGTGCTGTTGATGGGCCATGACTTCACCGCCTGGTGGACGGGTTCGCTGCTGTCGATAGAGGAGGCCCGCTCGGTGCTTCCCCATCAGAGCGCCACGACGCTCCAAGTGGCGGGCTCCATCGTCGGGGCCGTCGCCTGGATGATCGACCATCCGAACGAAGGACTCTGCGTTCCGGACGACCTACCGTGGGAGTCCGTGCTCAAGGTGGCCAAGGACTACCTCGGCACGTTCCACTCCGGTCCGACGGACTGGACGCCCCTCAAGCACCGCACGGACCTGTTCTCGCAATGGGGCGACGAGGCCGACAGCGTGGACCGGGACGACCCCTGGCAGTTCACCAACTTCCTCCTGCGCTGACGGCACGAGGGGCACGCCCGCCCGCCGTTGCGATCATCGGCTCCAGAGCGCCGACACCGGAATCGCGGTGAGACGATCGCCGAACGGCAGCGGACGTTGGCCGATGTGCACCACGAATCCGTGCACGAACCGATCGCCGAGCCGATCCCTGAGATATCTCAGCCCCCGAAAGTCCGTCTCATCGACGTCGATCGTCGCCTTCACCTCGATCGCAACAACGCGTCCATCGGCGTGCTCGAGGACGATGTCGACCTCCCGGCCCTCGTGGTCGCGGTAGTGGAACATCGTCACCGCCCAATGCGTCCACGTCAGTTGCTTCGCCAGTTCACCGACCACGAACGTCTCGAGCAGCGGTCCGGCGACGGCCGAAAACGGTGAAGTCAAGGCCTCCGCATCCACCCCGAGCACGGCGGCGGCGAGGCCGCTGTCCAGCACGTGTACTTTGACCCGTCGCTTCGCCCGCGTCGTGAAGTTCGTCGACCACGGCGGTAGGACGCGGTGGAAGTAGATCGTTGAGAGCAATGCCAAGTAGTTGTGGGTGGTCTCTTTGTTGAGGTCGGCGTCGCGCGCCAGGCTCGCCGTGTTCAACTCTTGGGCAGTCCGCGCCGCCAGGAGTCGCATCAGGCGGGGAACGTCGTCCAGCCGACGAACCTCACGCGCCTGGACGAGATCGCGCGCCACCAACGTCCGCGTGTAGTCCACGAACCAGGAACGGCGGTGGTGAAGCGATGAAAGAGCATGCACGCCCGGGAAGCCGCCGGTCGCCACCGCCATCATCACGTCGCGCCGGTCCAACACCTCTGGACGTGACTGGCGAAGCGCCACGGCGTCGGTGAAGGCGTCGTCGACGAACGAATCGGGACCACCGCGTAGCTCACCCTGGCTGAGTGGGAGCAGATCGAGGATGCGGGCTCGGCCGGCGAGCGATTCTGAAAGGGTCGGCACTGTCAAGAATTGTGAAGAGCCAGCAAGCACGAAGTGGCCAGCAGCGTTGCGACGATCCACGGCGGCCTTGACCGCTAGCACGAGTGGGTTGCCCCCGCGTTGGATCTCATCGACGATGCACGGCGGCTCAGCGCCCGCGACGAAGCCGGAGGGGTCCGTGCGCGCCGTGCGAAGTGTCGTGCGATCATCGAGGTCGTACACGGGACGGCCGGTCCGCTCGGCGAGGAGCCGGAGAAGCGTCGACTTCCCCGACTGCCGGGGACCGTTGAGGATCACCACTCGAAACGCGTCGATGGAGCTGAGGAGTTCCGTCCACAGTCGCCGGTCCAGCATTCTCATCGGTCGTCCCTCCTCTGTTTGCGTTTCAGAGAGCCTAGTAATAGCTAATCGTATATACGTCTGATTGACGAAATGAGAACAACCAGGTGTCCCGCGGTTGATCCGTCAGGAGCACGATTGCGCCCGCGCCCCGCTCCGGGTAGCCTGCGAGCTGTCATGAACCGTCTGATCGGCCTCCTTCTTACGTAACGGCGCCAGCCCCATATCGCTGCTGCCGAACCTCCTGCGCCTCCGGGCCAGGGGGTTTCTTCCTTTTTCCGACCAGTTCGCCCACGCCCCGCTACCGAAACGCCCCGAGGAGTCAACGAGATGCGCCCGTCGCCTGTCACCCCGAAGAAGATGCCCTTCGAGAAGTACCAGCCGTGGCTCCCGCTCGTCCTCCACGACCGCACCTGGCCCAATGTGCGCATCGAGAAGGCGCCCCACTGGTGCTCGGTCGACCTGCGCGACGGCAACCAAGCCCTCATCGACCCTATGGATCCAGATCGCAAGCGCCGCATGTTCGATGCGCTCGTGAAGATGGGGTTCAAGGAGATCGAGGTGGGGTTCCCGGCGGCGAGCCAGCCGGACTTCGACTTCGTCCGCCAACTCATCGAGGAGGACCTCGTTCCCGACGACGTGACCATCCAGGTACTCGTGCAGTGCCGTCAGGAACTCCTCGAGCGCACGTACGAGTGCCTGCAGGGCACACACCATGCGATCGTCCACTTCTACAACTCCACGAACCCGCTGCAACGAGAAGTCGTGTTCGGTCTCGATCGGGCCGGCATCGTCGACGTTGCGGTCAACGCCGCCAAGTTGTGCAAGAAACTCGAAGAGACCATGGGCGACAGCCACATCCGCTACGAGTACTCGCCGGAGAGCTTCACGCTCACCGAGCCGGACTTCGCGCTGGAGATCTGCCACGCCGTCATGGAGGTGATCGAGCCGACCCCTGAGCGGCCGATCATCTTCAACCTTCCCGCCACCGTCGAGTGCTACACGCCCAACGTCTACGGCGACGTCATCGAATGGTTCTGCCGCAACATCCGCAACCGAGACTCCGTCGTCGTGTCACTGCACCCCCACAACGACCGTGGTTGTGGCGTCGCCGCTGCCGAGTTCGGAGTGATGGCCGGAGCCGATCGGGTCGAGGGAACACTGTTCGGTAACGGCGAACGCACCGGCAACGTGGATGTCGTGAACCTCGCCATGAACCTGTTCGCCCTTGGCGTTGACCCTGAACTCGACATCACGGACATCGACGCGCTGCGCCGGGTGGCGGAGTACTGCAACCGCCTGCCCGTCCACCCGCGCCATGCGTACGTCGGAGACCTCGTCTACACGTCGTTCTCCGGCAGCCACCAAGACGCCATCAAGAAGGGCATCGACGCCTTACACCGCACGGCCGAGGCGGCCGGACGCAAGCGCGACGACTACGAGACCTGGGGGGTCCCCTACCTCCCGATCGACCCGAAGCACGTCGGGCGCACCTACGAAGCTGTCATTCGGGTCAACAGCCAGAGCGGCAAGGGCGGCGTCGCCTACATCATGAAAGCCGAGCACGGCTTCGATCTGCCCCGGCGCCTCCAGATCGAGTTCTCCAAGAACATCCAACACATCACCGAGGACTCCGGCACGGAGATCTCCCCGAACTCGATGTGGGATGCCTTCGAGGCTGAATACCTGCCCGCCGAAACCAGGATCGTCCTGGAGAGCCACGAGCTGCGCACGTCGGGCAAGCGGACCACCGTCACCGCCCAACTCGTCGTCGGTGGCGAACATCGGACCCTCACGGGCGAAGGCAACGGGCCGATCGACGCCTTCGTCCACGGCCTACGGGAGGGTCTTGGCGCCGACATCGATGTCGTGGACTACGCCGAACACGCCCTCGGCTCGGGTTCGGAGGCCACCGCGGTTGCCTACGTGGAGACGACGGACGCCGAAGGAGACGTGAAGTGGGGCGTCGGCGAGGACCCCAACATCATCACGGCCTCGTTCAAGGCCGTGCTGTCGGCGCTCGTCCGCCAGCGGCCCTGACCGAACCGGTCAGATTTCGACCTGCTGGCCGATCTCCATGACGCGGTCGTTCGGCAGGCCGAACCACCCGACGGCGCTCGAGGCGTTACGGGTCATGATGACGAACAGGGCCTCCCGCCAGCGGGCCATGCCCTTGCGGTCGGTGGATTGGATCTGCTCGCGGCCGAGGAAGTAGACGGCGTCGCGGACGTCGATTCCGCGCGCCACCGCAAGGTCCTCGTGGACGTTCAGCGCGTCCATGAAGCCGTAGTGCATCACGATCTGGTGGAAGCCGGCCACGAGCGGCTCGTGTACGACCCGCTTCACGGGGTGCACATGGGGCACGTCGTCGGTGATCACGGCCACGACGTACACGGTCTCCTGTAGCGCCTTGTCGAGACGCACATCGGCCAACAGTGCCGGCGGCGTGAGGCCGGGCTGGGAGAACATGAACACCGCCGTACCCGGCGTGCGCACGACCCCTCCATTCGGCCGGGCGAACCCCTCGGCGTACTGGCGCAGCGGGACCCGGCCTTGACGAATCCGTTCGGCCACGAGCCGGCGCCCCAACTTCCAGGTGGTCAACAGGGTGAAGATGGCCAGCGCCACGACGAGCGGGAACCAGCCCCCCTTCGGGATTTTCAGCACGTTGGCGGCGAGGAACATGGTGTCCACGACGAGGAAGACGCCGACCAGCGCATACGTCTTGGCGCGGCTCCACCCCCACACGGAGCGGGCGATGTGGCCGAATATCAGCGTGGTGACCACCATGGTGGCCGTCACCGCGAGGCCGTACGCCGCCGCCAGATTCGTTGACGAGCCGAACCCGACGACGAGCGCCACGCAGGCCAGCATCAGGCCCCAGTTGATGTGAGCGATGTAGATCTGGCCCTGCTGGCTCGATGACGTGTGCTCGATGCGACCCCTGGGTGCGTAGCCCAGTCTCATCGCCTGCTGCGTAAGGGAGAACACCCCTGAGATCAGGGCTTGCGAAGCGATGATCGTGGCCATCATGGCGAGAATGACGACGGGAAGCAGCGCCCAGTCCGGCGTCATGGCGTAGAAGGGGTTCTCCAGGGAGTCGGGATTGGCGAGCGCATGCGCCCCCTGCCCGAAGTAGTTCAGGAGCAAGGCGGGGAACACCATTACGAACCAACCGAGGGCAATCGGCTTGCGACCGAAGTGGCCCATGTCCGCGTAGAGCGCCTCGCCGCCGGTGACGACGAGGAAGAGCGACCCCATGGAGACGAACGCATCCCATGGTTCGTGCCCGAAGTAGCGGACCATCCAGATCGGGTTCATGGCTTGGAAGATGGCTGGTTCCTCGAGGATCTTCGCCAGGCCCAGCACGGCGAGGACCACGAACCACAGCACCATGATCGGCCCGAAGACCGAACCGACCTTGCCCGTACCGAACCGCTGGACGGAGAAGAGGCCGACGATGATCGCGACGGCGATCGGAACTACCCAGGAGTCCAACGCCGAGGTCTTCACCTCGAGCCCCTCGACTGCCGAGAGCACCGAGATGGCTGGCGTGATCATGCCGTCGCCGTAGAGCAACGCCGTGCCGAACAAGCCCAACAGGACCAGCACGTACTTGGCACGACCGGGGCCTTCTCCGGGTGCCCGGCCCTCCGAGCGGATGAGTGATGTCAACGCCAGGATCCCACCCTCACCGTGGTTCGAGGCTCGCATCACGAACATCAGGTACTTCACCGTCACGATGATGACGAGCGCCCAGAACATCACGGAAAGAGCGCCGAGCACGTTCGTGCGGTCGGGGGTCAGGTGGCCACCGTGGAAGGCCTCGCGCAAGGCATAGATAGGGCTCGTACCAATGTCGCCGTAGACGACACCCAGCGCACCAAGCCCGAGGATGGCCAGGTGCTTGCCGGTCGCCGGGGCACCGTGCCCGTGCCCGTCTCCGTTGCCGCCTGCCATCGAGCCTCCTCCGACCGAAGCAACGAGCGTACGCGCTCGCTGGTCGCCCACCACCTACCATCCAAGGCATGCGTTGGATGCGACGATTCGTCGTTCTCGGGCTCGTAGCCGGTATCGCCGCGATCGTCGTGGGGCGACGGCGTCGATCGAGCACGCCACCGAGCCCGCCGACCTGGCCGACGAAGGTGGCCGAGGTACCGAGTGCCTCGTCGCCGAGCCCGCCGACTCCGACGTGGCTCGCTCCCATCGATGGACGGTGTCCGGAGGGCTTCCCGATCAAGGCCAACGACAACTCCGGCATCTACCACGTCCCCGGCGGCCGGTTCTACGATCGAACGGCTCCCGAACGGTGTTACGCCACTGCGGCGGAGGCCGACCGCGACGGGTATCGTGCCGCCAAGGCCTGATCCGACGGCCGGGATCGACAGGGGAGAACCTCGATTATGAAGGTGAGTGTGGACTTCGACGTGTGTGCCTCGACCGGGGCGTGCATGCAGGTGTGCCCCGAAGTGTTCGAGGTGCGTAACGATGGCTACCTGTACATCCTCCAGGAGGAGCCGGGCGAGGAACTGCGTGACAAGGTCATGCAGGCCCAGGATCTCTGCCCCACTGCGGCCATCACCGTCACCGACTGACGCCCCCGTCGCGGACCAGGCGGGCTGGACTTCAGCCGCGCAAGACGTGGACCGAGGTGATGCCCGGCGCGGTGCGCAGGGTGGCGACCACCGCATCAGGTACCGGGGTCGTGGGGGCGATGAGCATCAGCGCCGACCCCAGCTCGGCTGATTTGCCGACGTCCATATCGGCGATGTTGATACCGGCGTCGCCCAGCATCGTCCCGACCACACCGATGACTCCGGGTCGGTCGTCGTTGCGTACCACCAGCATGTGCTCGGCGGGCGGTACGTCCGTGGTGTGGTCCTCGACCATGACGATCCGCGGCTCGGAACGCCGACCCGTGAGCGTCCCGGCGATGGAGTGACCGCCGCCGCGCAGCGTCACCAAGTTGACGTAGTCGGGCGACGTGGCGCACGTGGTCTCGCGGATCTCCACCCCGTGCTCTTTGGCCAATTGGGGGGCGTTCACATAGGTGACGGGCTCATCGCTGATGGCACCGAAGAACCCCTTCAGCACCGACAAGGTGAGGATGCGCCCGTCGTACTGGGCGATCTCGCCCTCTGAACAGATCTCCAGCACGTCCGGAGCGGATCCCGTGAGCGAGGCGAACAACCGGCCCAGGCGCTCGGCGAGCGGCACGAAGGGTCGGATCGTCTCACTCGCTTCGGCGGCCGACACATTGACGGCGAACGGAACAAACTCGCCGGCCAACGCCAACTGGACCATGGCGGCGATGGTGTCACCGGCCTTGTCCTGGGCTTCCCGAGTGGACGCCCCGAGGTGGGGCGTGACAATCACGCTGTCCAGCGCGAACAGCGGCGATTCGGTGGTGGGTTCCTTGTCGAACACGTCGAGCGCCGCGCCCGCAATCACGCCGTCCCGAATGGCGTCCGCCAGCGCCGTCTCGTCCACGATGCCCCCACGGGCGACGTTGATGACCCGAAGGTTGGGCTTGGCCTTGAGGAGGAGGTCGCGGCCGATCAACCCGACCGTGTCCTTCGTTCTCGGAAGATGGATGGTGAGGAAGTCGGCCTGAGCCATGAGTTGATCGAGCGACACGAGTTCGACGGACATCTGGCGGGCCCGTTCGGCCGAGACGTAGGGGTCGTACGCGACGAGCCTCATTCCGAACGCCAACGCCCGATGGGCCACGAGCTTGCCGATACGGCCGATGCCGACGATGCCGAGTGTCTTGTCGGCGAGTTCGACACCCTCCCAGCGGGTGCGCTCCCACCGCCCCGCCTTGAGTGCGGAATGGGCTTGAGGCACGTTGCGAGCCTGAGCGAGTAGCAGGGCCATCGTGTGCTCGGCGGCGGACACGATGTTGCTCTGCGGCGCGTTCACCACCATGACCCCTCGCCGAGTGGCCGTGGCGACATCGACGTTGTCGAGACCAATCCCCGCACGGCCGACGACGACGAGGTCGCCGGCGGCCTCGAGGAGCGCGGCGTCGACCTGGGTCGCTGATCGGATGATCAGGGCGTTGGCGCCCTTCACGATGTCCAGTAGGGCCGCCGGCGACATGTCGAGCTGCACATCGACGTCGTGTCCGGCGGCTCGGAGGCGGTCGAGACCGCCGTCGGCGATCTCTTCGGTGACGAGGATGCGAGCCATGCAGGAACCATGATGCCCGCCGCGGCGACCGAGACCCACCTCGTCGCCGGATTCCGTTGCCGGAATGTGTTGCCGGAAAGTCAGCGCGCATCGTCGTATGGTTCGCCCGATGGTGGGCCGAACGCAACGCTTCGACGATGTCGAGCAATGGTTCATCCGCCGCGGGGTGCCCCACTTCATCGAGTCGTACCCGGCACGCACGGACATCTGGACGAGGGCGCTCCCCCTCCTCGTGCCCGCATACATACTTGGGGGATTCAACGCCCTCGACCTGCGTCACTGGTCCACCGCCCGCAACCTGCTCGCCTCGGGCGTGATTCTGGCCATCCTCCTCGCCACGTGGGCGCTCACGAACCGACTCCGGCATCGACCATTCCTGTCCCGACCGAAGGTGATCGGCCCGCCCGAACTGACGGCATTCGTGATCGGGCCGGCCATCCCCTCGCTCGTGTTCGGGCAGGTCGGCGATGCCATCCAAGCCGTCCTGCAAGGCCTCGCCGTTCTCGTCGTCGTGTACGCCGTCACGAGTTATGGCGTGCTCCCGCTGCTGCGCTGGGCGGGAGGGCGGGCCGCCGCTCAGATCTCCGTCCTCGGCAACCTCGTGGGCCGTGCCCTTCCCCTGCTGCTGTTATTCATCACGTTTCTCTTCATCAATGCCGAGGTGTGGCAGGTCGCGGGCACCCTCAACGGGCCGGCGTACTTCGCCTCGATCGCCATCTTCTTCCTCCTCGGGGCGACGTTCGTGCTCACCCGGGTCGGGCCGCTGACCCAGGGCCTCAGCCAGTTCAGCTCATGGGCTGAGATCGTCGAACTCGTGGACGACACGCCGGCGGCGCTCGTCGGAGTTCCCGCGGGAGACCCCCCTGCCGACCCTCTGAGCCGCCGCCAACGGCTCAACATCGGCATGGTCAGCGTGTTCAACCAGGCGCTCCAGGTGACAACGGTTGCCCTGTTGATGGGGATGTTCTTCGTGGTGTTCGGATTCCTCGCCATTCCCGCGACGACTGCGGCGGCGTGGACCGGACTCGAACACGTGCACGTGTTGGCGACGCTGAACGCAGGAGACACTCAACTCGTCATCACGGAGCCGCTGCTGCGGGTCAGCGGGTTCCTCGCGGCGTTCACCGGGATGTACTTCACCGTCGTGCTGTCGACCGACGCGACATATCGCGAGGAGTTCGCCGAGGATGTGGCACCCCAGATCCGCCAGGCGTTCGCCGTCCACCGTGCATACCGGTACAACCTGCAGGAGCACAGGGGCGCCGACTAACCTCATGACACTGGATCAGTGGAGTTGGAAGGAAGTTGGCCGTGGCCGATCAGCATGTGTTTCTGTCAGACGAATGGATCGACGCCGCCCGTGCCGCGTACGAGCAAAACGGTGTGACGGTGACGTACAAGATGCGCATGAACCAGGTCATCACCGCCTGCCCGTTCGGCGACGGCGAGGTCCGCATGTTCATGGACACCACCGACGGGACCATGAACACCGGTAAGGGCGAACTCGACAACGCCGAGGTGACGCTCACCACGGACTGGGAGACCTCTCGCAAGATCATCGTCGAGCAGGATCAGGCCGCCGCCATGCAGGCGTTCATGAGCGGCAAGATCAAGGTCACCGGCGACATGACAAAGATCATGATGATGAACGCCAACCCGCCGACGGACGCTCAGAAGGCGGCGGCGGCCGACATCAAGGCACTTACCGCCTGAATCAGGACGGCGTCGTGAGGGCGGCGAGCGGGGCGAGCGCGTCGGCCAGTCCCGCGACGGTCCAGCGGTCGTTCTGCTCCACCGTCTCGGCCATCGTCCACGACTGCACGCGGCGGACCACGCCACCCTGCACGAAGAACGTCTCGCCCGTGAACCCGCAGTCCGCGGTCGAGAGGTACGCCACGAGCGGCGAGATGTTCGCGGGATCCCACTCGTCGAACTGGCCCTCCTTGGCGCTGATCAGGTCCGCCAGCCCAGGCGTCGCGAGCGTGAGCCGAGTGCGGGCACCTGGCGCGATGCAGTTGCTCTTGACGTGGTAGCGGGTGAGTTCCTTCGCACAGATCTGGCTGAACGTGGCAATCCCCGACTTGGCGGCGCCGTAGTTCGTCTGCCCGGGGTTGGAGAACAGCCCGGATGTCGAGGAGGTGTGGACCACGTTGCGGGGCTTGTGGATGCCAGCCTTCACCTGCTCCCGCCAGTACGCCGCCGCCCACCGCGTTGGTGCGAAGTGACCCTTGAGGTGGACGGCAACGACCGCATCCCACTCTGCCTCCGTCATGTTGACGAGCACACGATCGCGGAGGATTCCGGCGTTGTTGACCAAGATGTCGAGGTCGCCGAAGGTTTCGACGGCCTGGTTCACCATGCGCTGGGCGCCTTCCCAGTCTGCCACGCTGTCGTAGTTGGCGACGGCCTCGCAACCCATCGCTGTGATCTCGTTGACGACTTCCTGGGCCGGTGTGATATCCGCCCCGGTGCCATCATTCGCTCCGCCCACGTCGTTGACCACGATCCTGGCACCCTCCTCGGCAAACAGGAGCGCATGCTCGCGCCCGATGCCCCGACCAGCCCCAGTGATGATGGCCACCCGTCCGTCCAATGCACCCATCGCCTCGTCCTCCCGACACAGCCGCGTGATCGGGCGGGACGCTACCCCTCGTACCGTGACCGGGCGAAGTCGTGCTCGGGGACGGGATCAGACCGTGCCGAAGATGACGTTGATCTTCGTGCCGCGAGGGACCCTTGACCCGGCCGCGCGATCTGTCCCGGCGACCACTCCGTCGAGCGGACCATTCGTCGACCCGACCAGCAGGCCGGCGTCGAGCAGTGCTTTCTCCATCTCGACCTTGCTCAGGCCGAGCAGCCTCGGGACGCTCACAGAATCGAGCCCCTTGGAGACGACCACGATGACTGCGGTGTCGCGGGTGACCGATCCTCCGGCCGCTGGGGCCGCCGAGATGATCTGGCCCGCCGGAACCTGGTCGTTGAACTCCTCGGTGACGGTACCGAGCACAAGGCCATCGCCAGCCAACTTCTCCCGCGCCTGTTGGACGGTGAGCCCGAGGAGGTTTGGTACCTGACGGGGCGACGGACCGGCCGACACGACGACCTCGATCGTGGTGCCCTTCGGCACCTGCCCACCGACCGTCAACCCGGCCTGCGCAGGCACCGACCAGAACACGACATGGCCGGGAGGAACCACCTCGTCGAAGGATCGGTCTGCTTCGCGTACCGCCAAACCGACCTGCTCGAGCACCGTGCGGGCCTGATCGATGGGCAGGCCGCTGATCTCGGGGAGCGTGGCCAATGTCGGGCCTTCCGACACGACCATGACCAGCGTGGCGCCCTTCTTCAACTTCTCGCCGGCGGACGGCTCGGTACGGATCACGTCGCCGTCGCCGTGAACATCGTCGCGTTGTCGCTGGGCGGTGACCGTCCACCCGTTCGCCGCAACCTGGTTGATGGCTTCGGCCTCTGGCACGCCAATCAGGTTGGGAACGGCGTAACTCGGCGTGCTCAGGGCGCGGTAGCCGACGATGCCGATGACGGCGGCGATGACCAGACCGAGGGCCACGAGCACGTAGGAGAACATGCTGCGCCGATCGAAGTTGGGTGCGTCGTCATCGCCCTCGACCGTCTCGACCTTGGCGGTGGAGCGACGAGCCGGCGTTTCGTGCTGCGGCTGCTGCCACCCGACGGCCGCGATACCCACCGCGCCATCGCCGGCGTCGTCGGCGAGGCGGATCAGCGGCATCCCCGGATCGAGCGGCCGCGCCGTGTCGGAGAACCCAATGTCGGAGAACCCAATGTCGGGTGCAACGTCGGGTGGAACGTCGGGCAGAACGTCGGGCGCGATCGCCGCAACGATGGTCGTGAGCCCGGCGACAACAGGCTCGGCCACTGGCGGAGGCACATTCGGGATGAGGACTCGGGGCGGCTCAGGCACGGCCTCGACCACCGGCTCGGGCTTGACCACCGGCTCGGGCTTGACCACCGTTCGGGCGAGCGCCGCCGTGAGGTCGAGCGGCCGATCGCTCGCCACGTCGAGTCGAGGAAGATTGCCAGTCACGTCACCGAACAGGCCGATTCCGACGATGGGGATCGGTGCTGGGCGAGGAAACTTCTCGGCCGCCTGAACGAGCGCTCGACCGAATTCAGCTGCCGTGGCCCTTGCCTCAGCGGTCGGGCGACCTGCTTTCTCGAGCACCGCCGCCAACGGACCGAGATCGGCCGACACGGGCATGAGTTTGTCGATTCGCGCCACCAAGGTGGCGACCGTGGTATCGGCCGCGAAGGGCACCTGGCCGGTGACCGACTCAATGAGGCTCAGGCAGAGCGAATAGACGTCGCCGGTCGGCTCCAGTGGCAGCCCGAGGGCCTGTTCCGGCGAGGCGTAGCGCGCCACATCCACGTCGACGCGACCGGGATCGGCCCACGCCACCTCGCCGAGCAGCCGGGACAGGCCGAAGTCGGCGATGCGGACCCGCCGATCCACACCGAAGAGCAGGTTGCTCGGCGTCACCGCACCGTGGATGAGTCCACGCCGGTGGGCGAAGTCGAGCCCACGGCAGACATCGAGACCAATCATGAGGGCTTGGGACGGCGATAGCTGCCGCCCACGGTCGAGAATGCCCCGAAGGCTTCCACCGGCGAGTTGCTCCGTGACGACGAACGGATAGGAGCGGCCGCCGTTGTGTTCGATACCGAAGTCCTTCACCCTGGCGATGTTCGGGTGGACGAGGCCAGCAGCGGCCTCCACATCGGCGTTGAAGCGGCGCATGAAACCGCCGGACGCTCCGAACGCTGCCGGCAGCATCTTGACCACGACGGACGATTCATCCGTGGTGTCGACCGCATCGAACACCTTCGCCGTGGCACCTGCACCGATGGTGGGACCGAGACGGTACCGACCGGCGAGCGTGCGTGGCGACGGGCCCCCTGCGTTCGAATCCATGGCGGTCCGACGCTACCGCTCGGACCTCCCGCCGCACCGTCATGCCGCCCGTTCCCCTCCGTGACGGTGGGACTCGGGGCGACTCACGGAAGAATGTCGCCGTGGAAGGCAGTCGCGCGAAGATGAGACCGGTCACGGCGGTGATGTTGAGTGTCGCGTTTGCGTTCGGCACGGCCCTGATCCTGATCGCGGTATTCGGATCCAAGACTGGCCGTGACCAGTCAGCGTTACCGGCCGAGATCGAGGCAATTCAACCGTCCCGCGGCGACAAGGTCTTGAGCCAAGCCAACATCGTGGCGGATCTCGTCGCGGGGTACGGCGGGCGATTGGAGATCGACTTTCAGCCCCTTTCGACAGTGAACACGCAGCAAGCTCAGCCGACGGGCGAGGTGACGGGCGCAAACGGCGACGCCGCCACGCCGACGACCGTGCCGACCGCCGACTTCGATCCGAACGCCGTCCGGTTCGATGCCGGATCGAACATTCTCAGCTTCCAACCCCGGCCCGGGGCCGACCTCGAGCGCTTTTCGGTCGGCCGGCACTTCATCAAGGTCATCTATTGGAAGCTGACTGAGGGTGAGGCGAACTCATTTTCGTACACCTGGTACTTCGACGTCACGGCGTAGGCGTCACGGCAATTCCCCAGTGTCCAGCAGCTGCCGAAACGCGGCCGCGTCGAGGATCGGCACGCTGAGGGCTTGGGCTTTCGCGAGTTTGGCGGCCCCCGGTTCTGCCCCCATGACGAGCGCGAATGTCTTCGCGCTGACGCTTCCCGGGCTCTTGCCCCCACGGTCTTTGATCGCCGCTTCGGCCTCCTCACGGGTGAACCCGTCGACCGTCCCCGTGACGACGACGGCTTTGCCGGCCAACACCTGGGCCAACCGGCTGACCTGCACGTTGCCGAACTCCACTCCGGCGGCTCGCAGTTTTTCCACCATGGCCCGATTGGCCTCGTCGTCGAACCATCGGCGAATGGACGCGGCGATGACGGGCCCGACTCCCTCGGTGGTGGCGAGGTCGGCCTCGCCGGCCGCCATGATCGCGTCGAGGTTGCCGAACGCTCTCGCCAAGGCCTCCGATGCCGCTGGCCCGAGATGTTTCGCGCCGAGGCCCGTGAGAACGCGTGGCAGCGGGCGGTCCTTGCTAGCGGCGATGGCGGCCACCAATTTCTCGGCCGAAATGGCGGCGAAGCCCTCCAACCCCAGCAAGTGCTCGACCGTGAGGGCGTAGACGTCGGCCGGATCCGTCACCAGGCCAGCATCCGACAACAGGAATACCGTGCGCTCGCCGAGGCCCTCGATGTCCATGGCACCCCGACTGGCGAAGTAGATGATGCGCTGGTCGCGCTGATACGGGCAGGCGGGTTCCACGCACCTCGTATCGGATTCCCCTTGCGCCCGTACCAGGACGCTGGACAGCGGGCAGGGGCAGCGGAGTGGGAACGACCACGCCGACGCGTCCGGCGGCCGAAGGGACAACACCGGGCCCACGACCTCGGGGATCACGTCGCCGGCCTTGCGGACGACAACCGTGTCGCCGGGACGCACGTCCTTGAGCCGAACCTGGTCCTCGTTGTGGAGGGTGGCCATGCCGACGGTGGAGCCACCGACGAAGACCGGCTCCAACACGGCGAACGGGGTCGCCCGGCCCGTGCGACCGATGGACACCTGGATATCGCGCAGCACGGTGGTGCGTTCCTCGGGCGGGAACTTGTAGGCGATCGCCCAGCGCGGTGCCTTGGACGTGAACCCCAGCAGCTCCCGCTGGGCGAGGTCGTCCACCTTCACCACGGCGCCATCGATCTCGTAGTCGAGGTCATGGCGGCCGTCCTGCCAGCGCTGGCAGTACGCGCCCACGTCGACCAGGTTCTCGACGACGCGAACCTCCGGATTCACGGGGAAACCCAGACCCTGGATGAACTTCAGCGTCTCGGAATGACACGTGAACTCCGGGCCACCGACCACCTCACCGAGCTGATAGCTCCAAAAGCTCAGCTCCCGCTCCGCCGTCGCCCTTGGATCCTTCTGGCGGAGCGACCCGGCCGCGGCGTTACGGGGATTGACGAGAAGTCGGTCGCCAGCGGCCTCGGCCCGTTCGTTGAACGCCTCGAAGCTGGCGATCGGCATATACACCTCTCCCCGAACCTCGAGGACGGTGGGCACCAAGGGGCCGGTGAGCAGTCTCGGGAGAACAGCGATCGTCGCCACGTTGGCCGTGACGTCCTCCCCAACGCGCCCGTCACCGCGCGTCGCGGCCTGGACAAAGCGACCGCCTTCGTAGCGCAGGCTGACGGCGAGACCGTCGATCTTGAGCTCGCACACGAATCGGGCGGGGGCTCCGGCGAGTCCGCGGGCGAGCCGTTCCGTCCAGGCGGCGAGCTCGGCGGTGTCCATGGCGTTATCCAGGCTCGTCATGGGCACCCGGTGTGCCACGGGTGCGAACGTGACGGACGGCGTGCTCCCGACGAGTTGGGTCGGCGAAGTGGCCGACGCCAGCCCCGGGTGCTCGGCTTCGAGCTGCTGCAGCTCACGCACGAGCGCGTCGTAGTCGGCGTCGCTGATCTCGGGTTCGTCGAGTTGGTGGTAGCGCTCGTTGTGATACGCGATCAGCTCACGCAGGTGCTCGGCACGGCTTCGGGCAACGTCGGGAACAGCCACCATCGGAGGCTAACCAGCCGGTGTCGCAGAGTTCACCGAGCCCGCGGCGATCGGCACGCTTCACGCACCGATCGTGAGACGAGTCGTCGTCGCCTCGGTGTTCACTCGATCGGACAGGCTCCGCAGCAAGCAGAAGATCCGCCCCGCCACGCCCTCGGCATGCGAGAACAGGCCACAGGCCGGCGTGAGCAGGGAGTGCCCGAGCAGGAGCGACGGATCGCAGCCGCCGCGCACGAGCGCGCACCACAATGCCGACAGTTCGCGCCACGGCCGCTCGGCGGACGTCGGGATCGGCCCGTCCGTGCCGACCACGCCCCAGGCGATCCACCCACCGTCATCGAGGAACCGGGCCAGGTAGCCGGCGACATCGCCCAGGCGTTGATCGACCGGGAGCGACAGCACTCCGGGCCCCGAGGCCATGATGCTGGCCCAATCGCCTGCACCACAGCAGTGCACCCCCGACACCCCGAACTCCTCGATGGATGCCAGCGCGCCGGAGATGTGGTCGATGGCCGCGCCAGGGGTGAGCGGGAATGACGGGTCCTGGAGATCCGTGAGCATCGGCTCGTCGAGGAACACGACCTGCTGGGCGAGTGGCAGCGCCTCGGCCACACGAAGATGGATCGCCTGGATATGTGACCGCACTGCACGCACCGCGACGTCGAAAGCCGTCTCGGGGGGAATGCCGGCCCGCATCAATGTGAGGCCGAGCGTGATCGGTCCGACGATCTGCCATTTCACGGCCGTCGTCCGCACCGGGTCGGCCACGGCCAGAAACGCCCGCATACCCTCATAGGCGCCGTGATCCAGATGGGTCTCGACAGGTGCCAGCGGATCCACGCGACTCGGGTCGGCCGCCAGGCTTCCGTACTGACCAACCGTGATGCCCTGGATTCCGACCACCGCCTGGGCGATCATTCCTTCGGCCGGTGAACGTCGCGGCAGGCTCGGCACCGTCGGCAACTCCGGGGAGTGATCCAACACGAACGCCGCGGCCTTGGCCGGATCGCGGTGCGGCAGGCTGCCGATACCGGTGGGGACGCCGGCCGGTACATCGAACCTCATGGCGTCCACCTCCATCTCTCTCGGTACCCGGGTCCCGTCGCCACCCGCGGCAGCAACCCCTACGTTGGTCATCGCGACCCCTTCTGAGCAAGTCTTGGGGCGATGAGGTCGCCGATCGTGTGGATGTTCCGGGTGATGTGGATCGCGCTGGCCTTCACGATGGCACCCGCCATCGGTGACGCGCTCGCCGAAAGAACCCGATCGGTGCAGCTTCTCGCCACCGTCGGCGCATGGTTGGTGTGGGCGGTAGTGCTCCTCGCATCGCTGGTCCCGACGACCGTCTCGCTCACCGTCGTGCGGGTG
>JBKJJS010000218.1:0-3643 GCA_046597895.1 Ilumatobacteraceae bacterium | reverse complement strand
AAGAGCAGCCACGTGTCGATGCTCACCTCGCGGACCCAGGGGATCGCGGTTCGCACCGGGTCATCGAAGAGGGCGGTGTCGAAGGTCTTTCCCCAGTCGGTGTCGCGGTGCCATCGTCGTGCCGTGGTCATGGTTTCAACGACCTCCCAGTACCGCTGCATCCACGGCCGCCGGTCGTCTCGACTGAAGCTCCACCAAGCGGCCAGCCGTCCCGGACGGCGCAGCACTCGTGCTGCCTCGCGGTTCGCCTGGGCGTGGTCGAGCCAGTGCCAGGCCTGGGCGAAGCACACGAGGTCGACAGACCGGTTCCGGATGGGGAGGGTGGCCGCATCCGCAACGACACGGTCGCCGCTGTTGCGGCGCAGCATCTCTCGCCCGATGTCGAGTGCGGTGACGTGAGCGCCGCGGGCTCGCAACGCGCGGGTGGCGAGGCCCGTTCCAGCACCGCCCTCCACGATCACGAGATCGGCGAGCGGCTCGAGCGCGTCGTAGACCTCGGGCGGGTAGCCGGGCCGCGCGGCGTCGTAAGCCTCGACCAACGGATCAAAGGAAGGCATCCCACAAGGTACGGCCGAGCTGATGCAGGACCTCTACTTCGCTGCCGGGTTCGGCCGAGCGAACGCAGGCACGATCAGGTTACGGCGTAGCTGCCATCGGCCTCCCGCCGATCAGGGATGGACGAGCTCGACATGGCGACCGGAGGCCGCTGCGAGCTGCTCGAGATCCTCGAGGTCGACGGTCACGATCTCATCCCCATCCGTTGCGAGCAACACGACAGCAGCGTCGATGACATCGGCCAATCCGGCGGCGGCAAGGAGCTGCCCAGCGGCTCGGCCCAGTCGTTCGTCGAGTGCGCGAACATCGATGCCTCTGAGTACCCGGGACAGACGAGCCTGACGCGGACCGCCGCGCCACACTTGCCCGAGAACTCCTGCGTGGGTGAGAGGTTCGTCTCCATCGAGTTGCGCAGACTTGAGGCGGACCCACATCGAGCGTTCGTTGCGCTCGAGCGCAACCAGCGCCCCGCTGTCGAGCACGAGGCTCACGCCGACTTCGCCTTGCGTGACGATGGTCGACCCCGGACGACGGTTGCGTGCTGGCGATCGTCGCGCCGCTGGACTGCGATTTCCTCCGCGCTGATCTCCCCGAAGTCCTTCTCGTAGTCGGCGACGGCGGCGGCCAGATGTGCCAGCCGACGATCTCGCACGATCTTGTCCTCGAGCGCAGCGCTCACCCAGCCACTGACCGAGTCGGCCTGACCGTCTTTGACGGCTCTCTGACCGGCCTCGATCAACTCCGGATCGACGGTCACGGTGAGACGCTGCTTCTTCACAGTCATACCCTGATACTAACAACGGTATGCGATGTCTTCCCATCGCCTACTCGTGGGTTTGACCTGGCGTTCGCTCCCGCTCCGACGACCACCCACCGTCGTCGGTGTTGCCCTTCCAGACGGAAAAACGCCCAAGGGGCAAACCCGTATGAGTGCCTATCCGCTCGGGCCCTCAGCGACGAAGCGGGATCGGTCTCGGGAGGGCGCGGATCAGGGGACGCCGCTCTCGGACGTCGGGGCATCAGGCGTGTCGGGCCGACGCCACCGCCGCCTGACCGATGGAGATACCGCCGTCGTTGGCCGGGACGAGGCGGTGGCGGAGGCACTCGAGACCGCGCGCCTCGACCTTGGCGGCGACTGAGTCGGCGAGTCGCAAGTTCTGGAACACGCCGCCGCTGAGGACGACCGAGCCGAGGGAGAAACGAGCAGCCAGGTCGACGACGGCGGCGACGATGCCTGCGGCGAGGCCGGCGTGGAACGTCGCGGCGACATCGGCGGCTGACGCACCGTCCGCTCGCGCTGCCAGCAGGTCGACGAGCAGTGGACCGGGATCGAGTTGGAGATCGTCGCCGGATCGGACGAGCGCCGGCCCATCGGCCTCGAGGAGCACCCCCTGGCTGGCGGCCGCCTCGAGGGCCATGGCCGCCTGCCCCTCGTAACTGGTGACCCGTTGCAGGTCGACGAGGGCGGCAACGGCGTCGAAGAGACGGCCGGCGCTCGTCGTCATCGGCGAGGTGTCAAGCAGGCTCAGGACTGGCCCCCAGTCCTCGGTGGCGGTCGCCCCGAGCTCGATGGCCACGGTTCGGCCCACGACGGCGTCGACCCACGAGAGCAGCATGCGCCAGGGTTGGCGCGCCGCCGCGTCCCCGCCCGGAAGGGGTACGGCGCGCAGATGGCCGACTCGCTGCGATGACCAGAGGTCGGCGACGAGGAACTCCCCGCCCCAGAGACCCCCGTCGTCACCGAGACCGAGGCCGTCGAAGGCCACCCCGAGCACTGGACCGGTTCGGCCGTGCTCGACGAGGCACGACGCAACGTGGGCGTGGTGGTGCTGCACCGGTTCGAGCGGGAGGTCGAGCTCGAGGGCGTACTGCGTCGACCGGTACTGCGGATGGAGGTCGTGGGCCACGACCTCGGGAGTCACCCCGCTGAGCTGGCGGAGATGGTCGATCGCCGATTCGAACGCTCGGGCGGCCGCTGGATGATCGAGATCACCGAGGTGCTGGCTCGCCACGACGGATCCGCTCCCGGCGACGGCGATCGTGTTCTTGAGATGGGCGCCGACCGCCAGCAGGTCGGGACCGGCCACCGGCAGGGTGAACGGCTCCGGCGCATGCCCCCGAGAACGCCGCACCATCGACCGGCCACCCCGCACGACGCTGTCGTCGCACCGTACGTGGATGGGGCGATCGTGGGTGAGTAAGCCCGCGACGAGCGAACCCAGCCGGGCAATGGCGTCGTCGTCGTCGTAGGCGATGGGCTCGTCGGTCACGTTGCCGCTCGTCATCACGAGGGGGCCACCGGCTTCACCGAGCAGGATGTGGTGGAGCCCCGAGTACGCGAGCAGCAACCCGATCTCGTCCAGCCCGGGATGGCACGGGGTGGCGACGTTCCCTCCACGACGGAGCGGCACCACGACGATCGGCCGGCGGGCCGACGTCAAGGCCCTCGACGAATCGTCGTCGAGTCGGGCGAGCGCCTGCGCCGACGCCAGGTCGGCCACCATCACGGCGAAGGGCTTCTCGTCGCGGTGCTTGCGGCGGCGGAGCTCGTACACGGCCGAAGAGTTCGTTGCGTCCACGGCCAGGTGGTAACCGCCGATGCCCTTGACGGCCACGGTCCCGCCGGCGCGCAGGATCGCACCCGCAGCAACGATGGCGCCGTGGCCCTTATCGAGGGCTTCACCGGAGGGGTTCCGCCAGGTCGCCCGTGGTCCACAGGCGCTGCAGGCGATGGGCTCCGCATGAAAGCGGCGGTCATCGGGGTCGGCGTACTCCGAGGCGCACTCGGCACACATCGGGTAGCGGGCCATCGTCGTGCGGGATCGGTCGTACGGGCTCGCCGTGATGATGGTGAACCGGGGACCGCAGTCGGTGCAGTTGATGAACGGGTAGCGGTAGCGCCGATCGGCGGGGTCGCCGAGTTCGGTCAGGCACGCGTCGCACGTCGCCACATCCGCGGGGACGGCGATCGAGGGAACCCCGCCGAGTCGACTCTCCTCGATGGCAAAGCCCGAGTGGCCCGCAGGAGCAAGGCTGGTGACCTCGACGTGGCGCACCGTCGCCAGTGGCGGCGCATCCGCCCGGAGTC
>JBKJJS010000457.1:0-14992 GCA_046597895.1 Ilumatobacteraceae bacterium | reverse complement strand
TTGAGCATCTTGTTCAGCGCGGCATGCACGTGGTGCACGGAGGTCAACGACAGGCAACGGCCGTTCGCCCCACCGCCGCGAAGCAACTCTGCGTACAACGAGTCGAGGTCGGATGCTTTGACATCTTGCAGCGCAACGTCACCGAGTCGCGGCGCGACATACGAGTCGATGATCCGCCGGTAGCCGTTGAGCGTCGTTGCCTTGCGACCCTGATTCGCGAGGCCGTCGAGCCAGCCTTCGGCGAAGCTGCGAATCGTCAGCTTCGACGACTCGACGAACCGACCCGTCTGATGCGCGGCCAGCAGCTCGACCAGCGAGGTCTGAGCATCCTTCTTCGTTCGGAACGTCCGCTTCATCTGCCGGCGCTTACCGGCCTCATACCAGGCGACGTGCGCCACCCACGACGACACACCGCTCGGCGTCTCCCGTCGGTAGACAGTTCCGTTACTCATGGTGCGAGCGTACCGAGTCTGCTACCACACTGCTACCACGAGTTGACTCGCAACAGCGGCCGATCCGGATAAAGTGCTCTGAGCTGGTAACTTACTGGTGCCCCCGGCAGGAATCGAACCTGCGTCTACGGTTTAGGAAACCGGCGCTCTATCCCCTGAGCTACGGGAGCGGGGATGGCGCGAAACGTGGCGCGAAATTCGTCGCCGCGGTCCGGGCCGTCCGACGAGTAAGGCTAATGGCTGACCGTCGGAGGTTTGTCAGCCGTTGGTGGCGACCTCAATCCCCCGCATCGATGTCATGGGAATCGGGGGCGATCGCCCCCTGATCGGCTGACATCGACGGCGAGTCAACCGGGGATGGTCGGCCGGGGCCGGGGGGTCGGCTTGTGGGATGAGACGTCCGACGCCGAGACGGACGATGCGGCTCTACACCCGGCGGGAGCGCGACCCGACCTGGCGAGGCCGGTCGCTGAACTGGCGGCCGTCGGAGAACGTGGGGTTCGTATCAGGCCGACCCCGACGCGAGGTCCACCGCCACGTGAGCGAGATGCGCGGGTTGGCGGTGTCGGCTGCCGGGACGCCGTGAAGCCAGTCCCGCTGACACGCACCGCCCATCACGAGCAGGTCACCCTCGCCCGGCATGAGCACGATGTCGTCGGCCTGGGTGCCGACCGGCACCCGCTCGACCACCTCGCTCCACGGGGCGCGGCGGCGCAGCACGAACGGCCGCCGCTGGCCCAGTACCACGATCGCGATCACTGTGTCGTCGAGCCACCGCATCTCGCGATCGCTGTGGAGGCCCTGAAAGTCCTCGCCCGTTCGATACAGGATGGCCGCCACACCCTTGAGCGGCTGGCGGTAGGTGGCGGTGAGGTGGAGGTCGGTCTGACGAAGAACCGAGCGGCTGTCGCTGGGCACCGCCGCCACGAGCCGGCGCTCGGGCACGTACCGGTCGTAGCGCAGCACCTCGGACTGCTCCCACGGCGTGCTGGCGTTGATGGCGGCGAACTCAGCTGCCGGGTCCCGTACGAACCCGTCGACGAGGTCGACCCACGATGTCCGGTCCAACTCGAGCCGGCGCATCGGCGCGCCGCGAGAGATGGCGAGCGCGTCGCGGGAAGGTCCGTTGCTCACGGCGCCATGATGGCTCACCGAACGATCGTGGGACACATGACACCTGCTCAAGGTGATCCACGCTCGCTCTCACATGTGAAGGACCGTCGGGTGCCGGGTCGAGAATGCAAGGAGAGGCACGATGAAGACGAAGTTCTGGGCTCCAATCAGTGACGGGGCCCGCTGGCCCTACCCATGTGCATCGCCTACAGCCAGACCGGTAGTGCCACCGGAAACTGGTGGCTGTACCAGTTCAACCTGCCCAATTCCCACGACTACATGAAGTACGGGATCTGGCCCGACGGGCTCTACATGTCCACGTACCAGGGCGACGACTTGGGCGCCTACGTGTTCGACCGGTCGGCGATGATCAGCGGGTCGCCCGCCACCTTCCAGTACTTCCAAATCGACGCGGGCATAGGCGTGGATGGGCGGGAGAACCGCATTCTGCCCGCCGACTGGGACGGCGCGAGCCCGCCTGCCCCCGGAGCCCCCAACCCCTTCGCCATCTCCTTCGACAACGGGTTCGACGGCGGCAACGACCGCATCAACATCCACCAGTTCGAAGCCTGAGTTGCGCGCCGTCGTTCCGGAACTGCATCCCGCAGCCGGGAACGACCCAGGAAGTCGACGCCATCGGCTACAGCGTCTCCAACGGCACGAGCACGTTCCCCGGCCTCCGGTACACCGCCCGATTGGTGGGCGCCGCGCCGGGTTCGATGAGCCAGGGCGAGCAGACGTTGGTCGCCGGCACCACATCACAGACGTTCGGCCCGCGCTGGGGTGACCACTGGGCCCTCACCGTCGACCCGGTCGACGACTGCACGTTCTGGTACACCGGCCAGCTCAACGGCGGATCCGGCATCCAGATCGGGTCGTTCCGGCTGCCCGCGTGGTCAGGTCCGTTGCCGCCAGGCAGATGTTCATCTACACCATCTGGGTCGACAACCTCGGGGCGAGCGTGGCCCGTGATGTCGTCATCCGCGACACGTTGAAGTCGAAGCCTCGGGGATGACGATCAGCGCGGGAGAGTTCACCGCCGAGGTGTTCGAAGACTTCCTCGCAGGCCGCCAACCGGTGTTCAAGAAGCGAACTCGGATCACGTCCGGCCCGCAGTGGCGTGGATAGCACCCGTCGACACGCGTCGAAGCGTGGCGTGAGCTACTCGATCGGTGCGCCGATAAGGGCCGACAACTCGGACAACAACCGGCTTGGCCTCCCGTCCATCACCAGTACCTCGGTACGACCCGTCGCACGGAAGGGACTTGATGGGCCGTAGGGGTGCCAAGCGACCCCGACCTCGGCCGGCCCATGGACGAGGACGTCAGCGAACAGCCCTTCAGCGTGCGATCTCACGTGCAGATCCGCCTGGCGCGAGTGCCAGACGACGCCCGCGATCTGATAGCCACCGGGTTGGCGAGTCTGGAGGTGCGAGGCCCACACGCGTGTGCAGGGATAGTGGCGTCCCGTGGTATCGACCAACTGGCGGCGAGTGAGCCCGAGCCTCGCAAGTTCAGGATCACGGACGTCGATGAGGCGGAGCGTATGGGTGAGTTCGACCTCGTGGACGGACCACCCACTCAGCCTGGCCTGATAGATGGTCGGCTCGGGACCGGATGCCTCGTGAAGAGCGGACTCCAACAGTGCCACGGTGCGCGTGGCGCCGAAGTAGCCGTGACGGGTGTCGGGTAAGGGGGCGAACCGTGTGTCACCGAACCCGGGCGGGACCAGAGTCTCGGGTGCGTGTCGGGTTCCGCACCACCACGTGCTCGCAGCGGGCAGGACGACGGTGCGCAGACGACGCAGCAGCGCTCCACTGGGTTCGACGACCGGACAGGCACGATCGCCACACGGTGGCCAGCTCACCCGAAGTTGCCGTCCTCGACGAACATCCGAGCCAGTTGCTCAACTTCGTCGGAACGCCCGCCCACGACGAGGTCGACCGGTCGCTCCCCGATCCGTGGGTTCACGGCACAGAACCATCGCCACACCGCCCACCCGGACATGCCGATCCCTGTCAGCTGAGCGACGATGCGACCGATCTGGGGGATGGGCTCGTAGGCGACGTCGAACTGAAATGAGGGGATCAAGGTCGTGGCGTCGTACTCGACCGTCACAAGGGTTCCGGCGGCCCGAAGCCGGCGAACCCATTGACGGACGGTCGCTTCCTTCTGGTCACGCGCTCGGGCAAGCAGTTGGTACGTCACCGACGGCCGCTCGGTGACGAGCGCCGTCCGGGCGACGTGAACAAGACGCGCCGCCTCGACCCCTGCGCGATCAAGCAAGGGCGCTAGCGGCGTCACGGCGAATACTGCTCTCGGACTCATCGTTCCGGTCGTCATGTCACAACTGTACCGCGAGCGCACCCGCACTACATCTGTAGTCCAGAGCGGGGCTACGTGAACGTGAAGGACGAGACGATCACGAAGAACGACATCCCTGACTGGGCGACCACCGATGAGTTCGTCGACGTTGCTCCCGAACCGCCTGCCACTGTGTTCGAAGCGGATGTGGAATCCGCCGAGTCGGTCGCCGTTTCCGTCGCTGACGTGTGGGTCGGGATCTGATCAGGGACCGGTGAACAGCGCCCCGCGAGTGAGGTGACCGGCAACACCGCCGGTCCGGTCGGCTTCGCGGTTCTTGACTTCGGCTCGGGCCACCACCTGGTGGTGCACCTCGTCGGGCCCGTCGGCGAGGCGCAGCGTGCGCTGGCTGTGCCACATGTCGGCGAGCGGGAACCACTGCGAGATGCCGGCGGCGCCGTGCATCTGGATCGCATCGTTGATGATCTCGCAGCACTTCTCGGGCACCATCGCCTTCACGGCACTCACCCACACTCGCGCCTCGGCGTTGCCGAGCGAGTCCATCGCCTTGGCGGCCCGCAACACCATCAGCCGCATTGCCTCCACGTCGATACGTGCCCGCGACACGACCTCCATGTTCTTGCCGAGGTTGATCAACTTCTTGCCGAAGCCCTCACGAGTCAGACCACGGTCGACCATCAATTCGATGGCCCGCTCGGCCGCCCCGACGGAACGCATGCAGTGATGGATGCGGCCTGGCCCTAGGCGCATCTGGGAGATCTCGAACCCGCGACCCTCACCGAGCAGGATGTTCGCTCTCGGCACCCGCACGTCGTTGAACCGGATGTGCATGTGCCCGTGCGGGGCGTCGTCGGCCCCGAACACGTACATCGGCCCGACGATCTCGACACCCGGCGTGCCCATTGGTACGAGGATCTGTGACTGCTGCTTGTAGGTGTCGGCATCGGGGTTCGAGCGCACCATCGTGATCATGATCTTGCAACGCGGATCACCGGCCCCCGAGATGTAGAACTTCTCGCCGTTGATCAACCACTCGTCGCCGTCGAGCACGGCGCTCGTCTGGATCTGCTTGGCGTCCGAGCTCATCACGCCCGGCTCGGTCATGACGTAGGCCGAACGGATCTCGCCGCGTAGGAGCGGCTCGAGCCACTGCTGCTTTTGCTCGGGCGTGCCCACCCGCTCCAGCACTTCCATATTCCCGGTGTCGGGAGCAGAGCAGTTGAGGCACTCAGAGGCGAGCCGGTTCTTACCGAGCTCGTTGCCGATGTAGGCGTAGTCGAGGTTGCTCAGCCCCTCACCCGTGTCGGCGTCGGGGAGGAAGAAGTTCCACAGGCCCTGCTCGCGTGCCTTGGCCTTGGCGCCATCGAGCAGTTCGAGTTGGCCGGGAGCCCAACTCCACCGTTCGGCCCGGTTCTCGCCGAGTCGGTAGAACTCTGCGGTGATGGGGTCCACCTCATCGCGTACGAACGCCTTGACGCCCTCGTAGAGCGGACGAACCTTCTCAGACATCCGGAGATCCAGATCGTCCATGCTGGCCATCTTCAGTGCGCCACCGGCCACGCTCGTGCCTCCCTTATGTCAACGACTGTGAGTGCCCGACCGTAGCCGCGGTGTCCCCACTGGTCTCGGGTCGGCACCTCGACCGGCCGTTAGCCTCGGCGCTGTGCACGACGCCGCTCGCCCGCTGTTCACGTTCGACAACTCCTTCGTCCGCGAGCTGACGGAGCTGTACGAACCGTGGCGGGCCGCCCCGGTTTCGGCTCCGCGACTGCTGGCGCTGAACGGGGTGTTGGCCGCGGAACTGGGCGCCGATGCCGATGCGTTGCGGGCGCCCGACGGAGTCGCCGTCCTCGTCGGCAACGTCACGCCACCCGGAGCGTCACCCGTGGCGCAGGCGTATGCCGGCCATCAGTTCGGTGGGTATTCACCTCGGCTCGGTGACGGGCGGGCGCTGTTGCTCGGTGAGGTGCTCGACCGCGACGGCCGCCGCCGCGACCTCCACCTGAAGGGCTCGGGTCGTACACCGTTCGCCCGGGGCGGCGACGGCAAGGCCGCCGTCGGCCCGATGCTGCGCGAGTACGTGATCGGCGAGGCCATGCACGCGCTCGGCATCCCCACCACCCGCGCGCTGGCCGTCGTGGCGACCGGCGAGGACATCGCCCGCGACACGATGCTGCCGGGCGCCGTGCTCGCCCGTGTCGCCGCCAGCCACCTTCGCGTCGGCACGTTCCAGTACGCCGCCGCCCAGCGTGACCCCACACTCGTTCAGCGCCTCGCCGACCATGCCATCACCCGCCATCACCCCCAGGCCGGCGAGGCTTCCCGACCGTACCTCGCCTTCCTCGATGCGGTCGTCGACGCCCAGGCGTCGCTCGTCGCTCGCTGGATGCTCGTCGGGTTCATCCATGGGGTGATGAACACCGACAACGTGACCATCTCCGGCGAGACCATCGACTACGGCCCCTGCGCGTTCATGGATGCCTACGACCCGGCCACGGTGTTCAGTTCCATCGACCACGGCGGCCGCTACGCGTTCGGCAACCAACCACCCATCACGCTCTGGAACCTCTCCCGCCTCGCCGAGACACTGCTGCCCCTTCTCGACCCAGATCCGGACTCGGCGGTCGAGGCCGCCACCGAGGTGCTGCAGACGTTCGCGATCCGCTACGACGCGTACTGGGGCGCCGGGATGCGGGCGAAGCTCGGCGTAAGTGACCAGCAACCAGGGGACGGCGCGCTCATCGATGATCTCCTCTCGCTGCTACACGCACAGGGCGTGGACTACACATCATGCTTCCGGGCATTGTCGACATCGCTACGGGGCGACGCGACGCCGGCTCACTCGCTGTTCGCGGGATCGGCTGCGTACGACGCATGGTCGGCCCGCTGGCGGGCCCGGCTAGCGACGACGCACGACGACGACGACGCCGCCGTGATCGCCGACAAGATGGACGAGGTGAACCCCTTGTACATCCCGCGCAACCATCTCGTCGAGGCGGCGCTCGACGCGGCAACAGCCGGCGACTTGGACCCGTTCGAGCGTCTCGTCAATGTGCTCACCCACCCGTTCCACGAGCGGCCCGGCCTCGAGCACTACGCCGTACCGGCACCTCCGAGCTTCGGTCGGTACCGCACGTTCTGCGGCACCTGATCAGTCACCGCACTCAGCACCTCTCGGTCATGGAACGGCGGCGAGGAGGGCCCCGTGGTAGTGGTGGAGGGCCTGCTCGTTACGGCCGAACACGACGGTGTCCTGGGCGCCGCTAGCGATGCCGGCTTGAATCGACGCTGTCATCCAGTAGTCCTCCGTGGTCACGACCTCGCGCACGAGATTGGCCCGATGCTCCATCGCCTCGCGTTCGGCCTCACTGGTGATCGGTGTGCGCGTGTAGTGCGTCTGCACGGTCGTCGATTCGTCGAATCTCGCCCCCGGATACACCGCGTTGATGAGGATCCCTTCCGGTGACACCGTGAAGGCCACATTCGGGAACACCTGGTGCACACAGGTGAGGTGGCGGTGCACGTCCCAGTCCTGCTCCGGGATCGCCCGAAGTTCGAGCAGGTTCCGGCGGGGAAATCCCTGACGCGAGTGCGGGCCGAATGCCTCGAACACCATGGAGTTGTCGTAGTTGATGAGGTTGATGTTCGTCGGGTGCAGCGACGCGAAGTGGTAGCCCTCGAGGTAGGTGTCGACGGCCAGTTTCCAGTTGGTGGCCGGCAATGCGTTCGCGACGAAGCGCTGCGCCCGCTCGAACTCGTAGGCCGCGAGCAGCGGGGCGAGCGGGCCGAGGTGGGTCTCGAGATCCACCGTCGCGCCTGCGGTAGCCACCACCCACACCATGCCGTGCCACTCCCGGCAGCCCACCTCGGTGAGCCCGACGGTGCACTCATCGAGCCCGGGGAACGCCTGGCGGAAGGGGACGGCCGCCAAGGTGCCGTCGTTACGGTACGTCCAGGCGTGGAAGGGGCAGCGGAAGCGGGCGGCGGTGCCCTCAGTGTCGTGGACCACCCGCGCGCCCCGATGGCGGCACACGTTGAGGAACGCCCGCAGCGCACCGTCCTCGTCACGGGCGATCACCAAGGGCCGCTGCGGGATGAGGTCAAACGTGCGGAACGAACCGGGCTCCGGCCAATCGCAGGACAGCCCGATGTTCAAGGGCGTGCGATGGAACAGTCGATCGATCTCGCGGTCATGGCGAGCCTGGTCGGCGTAGTGGCCAACCGGTTCGTGCCAGACCTGGTCTGCCATGTCGGTGGTGCGGGCCTCGACGTTGGCGATGGCCCGGCGCGCCACGGCGGCAAGATCGGAGTGGAGAGCGTACGAGGCCATGCGCTCGCTCAGGCGGGGACCGTGGCGCCGAAGAAGCCCCTCAGCGCCGAGCCCATGGCGGCGCGGGCCGGCGCCCCCGACGGCAACATGTCGACCGCGGTCAACGACGTATGGATGTGGCCGCGGCAGGCGAGTTGCTCCACGACGACGCCGGCGGCGGCCATGGCCTCGGCGTACGCCTGGCCCTGATCGCGGAGCGGGTCGAACTCGCATGTCACGACGAACGCTGGCGGCAGGTCGGCCAGACTGGCCGCCCGCAGTGGTGACGCCTTCGGGTCGAGGCGTTCCTCGGCATCGGCGTAGTGGTCCCAGAACCAGTTCATGAGAGCGGCGGTGAGGATGTACCCCTCGGCGTTGTCGACGTGGGATGGCCGCGTCGTGACGCCATCGGTCACGGGCGTCACCAGCAACTGGCCGACGAGCGACGGCCCACCCGCGTCACGGGCCAACTGACAGACGACAGCGGCGAGGTTCGCCCCGGCACTCCAGCCCCCCACCGCGAGTTGGCCGGGGATGCCACCGAGTTCTGCTGCGTGGTCGGCGATCCACCGCACCGCGGCGAAGGCGTCGTCGATCGCCGCGGGGAAGCGGGCCTCAGGGGCGTGGCGGTAGTCCACGGAAATCACGATGCCGCCGGACCGCACGCACAAATCGCGGCAGAACGGATCGTCGGAGTCGTGGTCCCCCAGCACCCACCCTCCGCCGTGGAAGTAGGCGAGGATCGGATGGGGGCCTGGGCTGGCGGGACGATAGAGCCGGTAGTTCAAATCGCCGGCGGCACCCGGGAGCACGCCGTCGATGGTCTGACCAACGTCGGGCCCGGGCGCCCGCAGCGCGGCGCCGGCGATCGCGAATTCCCGCGCCCCAGTGGCCGACATCGTCTCCAGCGCCGGCAGCCCCATGCCGGCGATCACCTCGAGCATGACGCCGACATCCGCTTGTAGCGGCCGGATCACGCCGTCGTGGCGGCGGGTTCCACCCGGCCCGCGTCGCTCGAAGCCGAGGTAGTCCTTCGCCGCTACCTCGTCGCAGGTCATGCGATAGGCGCCGACGCCGCCGGCGTATGGCATGAACACCCGTGGCTTGCCCGGCACGTTGGCCCCCATGTACCAGGAGTTCGCCTGCGGCATGAGAGTGAGGTCCGCGAACTCGTTGACGTGGCGCACCCACCCGGCCACAGCCTTCTCGGTGGGTTCGATGGCATCGAGGCCCTCGTGGCGTAGATCCACCAGGCAATCGGTGATCCAGTCCACGTGCTGCTCGATCGACACGATCATATTGGACAGTACTGATGGGCTGCCTGGGCCGGTGACCATGAACAGGTTCGGGAATCCGGCGGCGGTCAGCCCGAGATAGGTCATGGGTCCGTCGGCCCACGCCTCCTTCAGGGTCAACCCGCTGCGACCGGTGATGTCGACGCTCACCATGGCACCCGTCATCGCGTCGAACCCAGTGGCGAACACCACGACATCGAACTCCAGCGACTCGTCGACGAGATCGACGCCCTTCTCGGTCACCGTCGCGATGGGGTGCTGGCGAATGTCGATGAGCCGTACATGGGGGAGGTTGTAGGTGGCGTAATACCCCGTGTCCACGCACAGGCGCTTGGTGCCGATCGGGTACGTCTTCGGGCAGAGCGCCTCCGCAGTCTCGGGGTCTTTCACGATCGAGCGGATCTTGTTGCGCACGAACTCGGCCAGCAGTTCGTTGGCCTCGGCGTTCGTGATGTGATCCATGTACATGCCGAGGAACTCGATGATGCCGCCGCGCGCCCACCCCTTCTCGTACGTCGCCAGCCGTTCTTCGTCGCTGACATTGAGCGCGCTGACGATGCTCGGCTCGACGGCGGCCCCACCAGTCGACATGCGCTCGGCCTGACGGAACGCGTCACGGTCGTTGTTGTAGTTCGCCATCACGTCACTGGGCACTGGACCGTTGTGGGCCGGGATCGAGAAGTTCGGCGTGCGTTGGAACACGGTGACCTGAGCGGCCTCGGCAGCGATGACGGGGATGGACTGGATGGCCGACGACCCGGTGCCGATGACGGCAACGCGCTTGCCGGTGAAGTCCACGCCCTGATGCGGCCAGCGACTGGTGAGGTACACCTCGCCCTTGAACCGGTCGGTGCCGGCGATGTCGATCTCCTTGGGCACCGACAACGTGCCCGTCGCCATCACGTAATACCGGGCGGTGATCTCGTCACCCGTTGACGTGCGGACGTGCCAGCGTTGCATCGTGTCGTCCCAGACCGCCGAGTCCACGCGGGTGGAGAACTCGATGTCGCGACGCAGGTCGTAGCGATCGGCGACGTGCTGGGCATAGCGGAGAAGTTCGGGCTGGGGCGAGTACTTCTCCGTCCACTTCCAGTCCTTCTCGAGCTGGGGATCCCAGGAGTAGGAGTACTCGACGCTCTGGATATCGACCCGGGCACCCGGGTAGCGGTTCCAGTACCACGTACCGCCCACGTCGTCGCCGGCCTCGATCACGCGTACCGAGAAGCCGAGCCCCCGAAGTTTGTGCAGCAGGTACATCCCGGCGAACCCGGCACCGACCACCGCCACATCGACTTCCGCCGGCTTCGTGCCGGACCCCCCACCGTTGTTGGACGACATGAAACTTCCCTCCGTGCCCCGACGCGACAAGCGTCACCATCTGCTCCATCGTCGCGCATCGGCGCCGAAGCCGCCGGGTCGGCCGATGCCTGTCAGCGGGATGCGACTCGAGCGAGGATTGCAGTGCCCAACGCGTCACGAACTGCGTCAGGGCCGACGGCGGCGGCCTGCACCAACTGGCTCAACCAGCGGCGGTACTCGATCGACACCTTGTCCGTGCGCACGCTCAACTCGAACCCCGGCTCGAGCACCATCTCGCCCGGCACCTGGTTGCGCACCACCGGTTCGTCCTCGGAGAGGATGAGTGCTTGGAACGCCATATGACCGGCATCGTCGCCATCGAGGTCGTCGTCACGGCTCACGGTCCAGAACGCCCGGCACGAGGCCATGTCGATCGGGCACGCAGTCATCCACAAATGTCGATACGCACCAGTCTCCAGCCAGAACTCGATGCTCACGGTGAGCGGCATCGGCATGCGGTATTCAGAGTGTCCGAACAGGGCCGCGTCCTCGACCGCCATCTCGGGCGGGTCGTACGCAAACCGGGTGCCAGAAGAACTCCAGCGCCGCGGCCAACTTCGGCTGGCCGGATGCCATCGCGTTCACCGATTCCGCCTACCAGTCATGGTCGTCCGGAGCGGGCCCCCACGTCTTGCCGACGGTGGCAAAGGTGGGCAGCGTCCTCGACTCGATCCATCGTCCGGCGCGTACGCAGCCGACGGGCTCGACAGCTATCGGCGCATCGGCCGTCTCGTGACCGTCCGACACCGGGAACGGTCCATCGGTGCGCAACCGCACGACGGAGATCTCGGCCGAGCGACCCACGTCGCACGACGCCGCGGTCGACCGCATCACGGAACTCGGGGATCGCCTTGCCCGTCGGATCGAGCATGCCGCCCCCACCGCGGAACGCGTGCGTGATGATGTCCCCCGATCGCAGCGTGCGCAACAGCGCTTGCGGGGTGATGACCGGCGTGTGCGGGAAACGGCCGAGGTGCACCATGATCGGCTTTCCGCCTGAAACGGCTTGGGCCGATTCGAGGAACGGCGAGTGCTCGGGATCGCCGATGTGACAGGCGCGCACTTTCAGCCCCACCACGACGTCGGCGTTGCGTTCGAGCGAGTCCACGAGCGAATCGACGTCGAGGTTCGTCAGCATGTTGGCAATGTGCAGCTCGTGGCCGATGAAGTCCTTCGTCGCGAGGTAGAGCTGGTTGGGGTCGATGAACGCCAGCACCTTCGTGACGGTCTCCGGGTGGTCGATGACGGCGTGCCGTGAGATGTCAAAGGTCGCCACGCCCGAGGTCCCACCGTCGACGACGATCGGGACGCCCATCTCGACTCCCACCTCATCGGCGCCCACGCAGAAGTCGCCGAGACCCTTCATCACGTGCACGTGGATGTCGATGAACCCGGGGGTCACGACAAGGCCGGTGCAGTCGACAACGGTCGCCTTGGGGTGAGCCAATCCAGCATCGGGGCCGACCGCGGCGATCCGGCCGCCCACCACGACGACGTCGAGCACGGCGTCGAGTTGGCGGAGCGGGTCGATCACGCGGCCGTTGCGGAGCACGAGTGTGCCGGTCGAGGATTCGGTCATGGGCCCAACGCCCTCGGCCCGGTCAGACCCTCGCTCGCGGCCATCCACTACCTTGATCACCGATGCCGATGGCGACTACTCCTCTCACGATCGGTACGAACCCTGATGCATGGGGCATCTGGACGTCCGAGGATCAACGGCGCGTGCCCTGGGACCAGTGGCTGGACTCCGTGGTGGCGGCCGGGTATCGGCAGATCGAACTGGGGTCTGTCGGTTACCTTCCTACCGACGCAACACAGGTCCGCGAGGAACTGGGCCGCCGCGGCTTGTCACTGACGGCCGGTTACGTGGGCCGGCTCACACCAGATCCTGCTCGGCGCGAGGCGATCAGGGCCCAGGTGCGCCAGGTGGGAGCGCTGGTGTCCGCGGCAGGCGGCCCGTTTCTCGTGGCCATCGCTGGTTTCTACCGCGACGCTGGCGGCGTGGCGACCGGGCCGAACCGGCTGGACGACGACGACTGGCAGACCTTCGTCCAACTTCTCGCGGACGTAGCTGCGGTGGCCTCGGACGAGTTCGGGCTGCGCATCGCGTACCACCCCCACATCGACACCGTGGTCGAGACCCCGCAGGACATCGAGCGTCTGCTCGGCGACACGGTCGACGAGATCGGACTCTGTCTCGACACCGGCCAGATGGCGTACCGCGGCAGTGACCCCGCCGCTGTCATGCGCCGCTGGGCTGGCCGGTTCACGTATCTGCACCTCCGTGACCTCGACCCAGCCGCCACGGCCCTCAGCCGCGAGCTTGATCTGCCCTTCGAGGCGGCCGTGCGACGTGGACTGTTCTGCGATCCCGGTAGCGGCCTCATCGACTTCGAAGCGATAGCCGCCGCCGTTCGGGACGTGGGGTTCGACGGTCCGGCGATCGTCGAACGGTCCTTGCTCGATGCCACACCGGAAGGCGCAACAGCGGCCGCTGTGCGGGCGCGCGAGTACTTCGAGTCGATCGGTCTCGTGTCGGCAGTGGACGGTTGATCCGCACCGAACGGACCACTGTCGAGCCGTAGGGCGCGCGCGTAGGTTCCGGTTCGGCCCTCTCTGGGCCCACGGCGAGGGCTCTTAGCTACGCGGAAACGCTGGGTGCCTGCTCCAGGTTTGACCGCTCCCGATCGCGGGTATTCAGTCCTCATCACCCCGGCCCGGTCGGGGGAACGATGAACCAAGGAAAGGGGAGCCGCTCATATGGGTATCACCGCATCACTGCTGCTTTCGGCGGTTGGCGCCATCTTGTTGTGGGCTGTCACCGCCGAGGTGGCTGGCCTTGACCTCCGAGTCGTCGGAGCGATTCTTCTGGTCGTCGGAGTCGTCGGCCTGATCCTCTCGATGATCTTCTGGTCGACGTGGGGTGGATTCAGCCGATACTCGGATCGGCGCACTACGACGATCGTGGACTGACCGCAGAGCGGCGTACGGTGAATCTTCACGACGGCGCGCCCTTCTGGCCACGCCGGGACGGAATCCGTCAGGCGGCGATCACCACAGTGTCCGTGCCGGCTCGGCCGAACGTCTCGGGGGCGAAGATCTCCTCGGCCCTCGTGGGCGGGGCCACGAACGTGCCGGGCGTGGTGGCGCGGGCGATGTACGTGTACTCGTACACGCCGGCCGACAAGTAGCCGGCGAACGCCTCGGCGCGATCGTCGCGCAGGTTCTGATGATCGAACCACGTCCAGTACCACGGGTACCAGATGTCTCGACCGTTCGAACCGTCCCCTCCGAGTGGCGGCAGATCGCTGCCGTCGTCGACCGGCAACTGCGAAGTCGTCGCGAGCGCCGGGTTGAGGATCTCCAGCCCGGCTGGCAACGGGTCGATCAGCGCGACGTGGGTCCGCTGGCTCTCCACCACCATCGTGAGCCGGACCCGCACTCGGGCGCCGGCCTTGATGTGCCACGCTCCCTGAGCGTCCAGGGTGACATCGGCGGGGTCGTCGATGGCCTCGTACACCCGCTCGACCACGAAGCCCCGGTCGAGCGGATCGAGGTCGAGGTCCGCTGGCGCGTACCGCAGGCCGAGCCGGTAGTACAGCCGCCCGGTGCCATCCTTGCTCACCACGATGTCGGCGTTGCCCGCCTCGATCAGCGCAGAGGTGGGAATGGCGATGCGGGCCCGATCCGTGGTGCGGCCGGCGAAGGTGTGCTCGCCGGCGTACTGGTCGCCGAGCCACACCCGGGCGACGAAGTCCGGCGTGGCGTTCTCGAACACATCGAAGTAGTGCTTCAAAGCGAGCAGGATGAACGCGTTCTCTTGGGCGTTGTCCCAGCGGCCCTGCGTACGGTGACCGAGTAGGCCGTTGACGACCTTCGGGATCAGATCGCTGGTCGGCCGCTTCGAGATGAGCGAGTCGAGGATGAGGCCGTCGGTGCGGCGATCCGAGTACAGCAGGACATACGCGTCGTCCCCGTAGTTCGTCGTGAAGTTGGCCGCACCAGCGGTCTCCACCGCCTTGTTGCCGATGATCTGCTCGATCGCCGCATCCATAGTGGGGTTCGTGATGACGGGCCACAGCCAGGCGATGGCGTCGAGTGGGAGTTGCTCGCCTCGCTCGTCGAACAAGGCCTCGGCGC
>JBKJJS010000259.1:0-5718 GCA_046597895.1 Ilumatobacteraceae bacterium | reverse complement strand
CATCTGAATGATCGCCTGGGTCGTCGACCCTGACTCCATCGCGGAGAGGTATGAACGGTGCATCTCGGCCCGGTGGGCGAGATCCTGCTGAGACAGGCCCCGTCGCCGACGGAACTCACCGATCGCGCCGCCGAACGACTGTGGGCCGACAACGAGGTACTCGTCTGAATTTGCAGCCATACTGACATTCTATCCAGGTGTCTGTGTATGAAGATATGTCGTCCATTTGGCTATCCGTCCGCAAATTCAGACAATGCTCTGCGCGCGACACCCCCTTGGATGGGGGAATCGACTTGCATCTAGCACCTACCCGCTCCGCGACTTATCCCCTCTGGCGGAGGGCTTGCTCGAGCTCGGCCAGGTTGCGATTGAATGGGGCGGCGGCTGCCGGGGACTCGGTGGCCGTGGTATCGATGTAGCTCTGGAGCGGGCGCGATGCGGGCGAACGGTCGTCGGCGACCATGCGCGACACGCGGTCGGCAAGGCCGGTCTGGTCGATAATGGTTTTGGCGACCCTCGCGCCGGCCTGACCCTTGAGCCCACCGAGTTGGCCTGACGCGGCGGCCGCGATGAGCGCGGTGCCGACACGCGCGGCCGCTGGCTTTGCCTTCTCCCAGTCGACCTGGGCCGAGAGATCCTTCATCCTCTGTGCGGTGCTGCTGTCCTTGATGGACGTGGAGACCTGTTTCCAGTCCACCTTCTTGAGGAGGTTCGCCACCTCGGCTGCCTCGCCCGCCTCGTCCTGCGGCGACGTGTCGTCGACAGCGCTTTCGGCGCCGCCCGAGAGCTTGGCCAGCCAGCCCTTCAACGCGTGACTGGCCGAGGGGCCGATCGCCTGGACGGGCGAGTCGTCACCGACAGTGCCCTTGACGTACTCGTCCTTCATGACCTCGGCGGCGTGCCGGGCCTTGCCGACGGCCCGGCTCAGCCACCCGGCCGCGGCATTCGGTCGGCTCGGTTCCTCAGTCACCGGCCACCTTCCGCTGCGTCCACGCGTCGATGAAGCTGGCGGTCATCGCCGACATTCGGCGGGCTTCGAGGGCATCCTCCGCGTCCTTCATCCGACCGCTGAGTGCCATCGACGCGAACCGTATGGCCCTGAAGTACGTCCCGTACAGGTCGACCCGGAATGCCGACGGATCGTGTTCTGGCTCGACGCTCGGAGACCACTCAGTTGGCTGGATGGGGCCGAGTCCGAGCGCTCGCACGGCCTCGATGATGTCATCGTCCGATGCGGGCCGGTCGGCGAAGTCGCGTGAGTTCAATCGGTACGCGATGTCACCCGCGGGAGACACGATGAGGATCGCCGGTTTGGCGATCCCGCCTCGTTCGGCGTCGTTCCACAGGTCGAGCGCCTTGAGGTAGCGCTCGCCGCCTGGGTCGCTGTGGATGGCGAAAGGGAGTTGCCACCGCGTGGCGAACGCCACGTTGCGGCCGGGCGGATCGACGACCAAGGCCGCCACGTGAGCACCTAGCCCGGTGAGGGCTTCGTATGAGTTCGCCAACCGCACGAGCTGGCCGCAGCAATATGGTCACCAGTCGCCGCGGTACACGAGGAGGACGAGCGCGCCCGAGTCGCCGAGTCGCAGGTCCAGCAGGTTCAGCAGGTTCAGGTCGTTGTCCATCGAAGCGGCACGCTACTCCGGTGGCTCCACGGGTCGTGGTGGCGCCGCGAAGGCATCGACGCACGCTCTCACGAGAGTGCTCGCGTCGAACTCTTCGATACGAAGGGGGAGACGCCGACGCCAGTTCGGGTACTCGATCGTGGTGCCCGGCACGTTCGGCCGATCCGTGACGCTACAGAGGTCCTCGAGGGTGGCGAGGCGCAGCCGGGCGGGTGACCCTGCGAGGGCCTCGTGGGCGGACAGCACCACGTCGTCGGTCAGCGCTCCGGGGGCACTCCCAGTGAGGTCCTCGAGTCGTGCGAGGAGGGCCGGGGTGCCGTCGCGGCCCTGCCAGACCCCGGCGACCGTTGGCAGGTCATGGGTGGTGAGCGTGGCCAGGCACTCCTCCGGCCAGCGGGCGGGTGCATCGGCTTCGAACCAGCCAACTCTGGTGCCGAGAATTCCGGACCCGGCCAGAGCCTCCCGAACGCCCGCCTCGACCGTGCCGAGGTCCTCGCCGATCACGAATACGCCGGCCCGCGTGGCCTCGATTCGAACGATGGCGAGAAGTTCGTCGGCGGGGAAGCGCACGTAGGCACCTTCGTCAGGCGACGCGCCAGGTGGAATCCACCACTGGCGGAACAGACCCATGATGTGGTCGATGCGCAGGCCGGAAAATCCGCGCATCGCCGCTCGCACCGTGTCGATGAACGGTCGGTACCGCGCCGTGCGTAGCGCTGACGGGATGAAGGGCGGGAGCCCCCAGTCCTGACCTGCCGGGTTGAACATGTCCGGTGGCGCACCGATACGACACCCGAATGCCAGTTGGTCTTGGAAAGCCCAGGCGTCGGCACCTGAGGAATCGAAGCCAACGGCGAGGTCGCCGATGAGCGACACGTCACGGGCCGAGCGGCGCGCCTCAGCGAGTTGACGGCCGATCAACCACTGACACCAGGAGTGGAACGCCACATCGATGTCGTCCGGGTCGAGCGCGGTCACACCCGGGCCGTCGGGGTGACGGACATCGGCCGGCCACTCGGTCCATCGCGGTCCATGCCGTTCGGCCAACGTGCACCACACGGCGTATCGGTGGAGCGACTCGCCCTGCTCCGTGACCCACCGCCGCCAGCCGTCGCCGATGGCGGACATGATGAACCACGACAGGAGGGCGGACCGCTTGCGTCGCCACACTTCGTCGCGCTCGACGAAGGTTGGCGCATCGTCGGCCGGTAGGCCCGGGACGCGCAGGTGGAGCGGGTTCCACCACCGGCGACTGCTCGGGTAGTACGGGCTGTCCTGCTGAGGGTACGTGGGGCTCGGCGCATGGAGGGGGGACAACAGCACGGCGCCGGCGCCGTGACGGTGGGCCCATCGCAGCAGCGCCCCGAGGTCGGCCAGATCGCCGATTCCCTGCGAACCGGCGGAGCGAAGGGAGTACACCTGGGCGCTCAACCCCCACACGGATGGCGCGGCAGGGGCACTCGGCGGGTGGACGACGAGGAACGTGGTGACTCCGCCATCGAGCGGGCGAAGGGAGTGGTAGCCGATCGGAATGTCCGGTGGCAGCCGACCGACGGGACCCACCTCGGTACCGTCCTCCAGCAGTACGTGGCACGCACCAAGAAGGTCCGGCTCGCTCCCCTCGGCCACGAACCAGCACGGTTCACTGGGGGCGGGATCGCCGATGACAGCTCGCAGGGCGTCCCGGGTGGCCGCCGATGTCGGATGCCACTCGCCGGCGACGTCGTGGAAGCCATCGATGATCCCCCACGCATCAGTCACGCCGTCCAGCATGCCAGCGCTCGTACACTTCGTGGCGATGGGGAAGTGGCTGGTCGAGAGGCGACTCACTGGGGTGGGTGGTCAGCTGAGATCGCTCCGGGAGGAGCTGCGGATCGTCGACGAACAGTTGTCGCACCTCGCCGACGAGGCGGACGACAGCCGCATCAGGTCGCTGGTGTCCGAGACACCATTGGCCGGTGTGGAGTTCCGCGAAGCCCGTCGTCACGCCGATGCAATGGTGGGTCGTCGGCGCGAAGTGGCCGAAACTATTGCCAAACTGGAGCGGCGCCAGGACGAGCTGCTCGACCAGCTCACTCGGTGACCGAGGAGGAGACCTCATTGACCATTCGAGTCGTCATCGCCGAAGACGAGGCCATCATCCGTCTTGACCTCAAGGAAACCCTCGAGGAAGAGGGCTATGAGGTCGTGGGGGAAACCGGCCGCGGCGACCAAGCGCTCGAACTCGTGCGTTCGCTGCGCCCGGATCTCGCGGTGCTGGATATCAAGATGCCCGGCAAGACCGGGCTCGAAGTCGCCAAGGAGATCAACGCCGAGCGACTGTGCGGCGTGCTGATTCTCACGGCATTCAGCCAACGAGAGGTCGTCGAGCAGGCCCGTGATGCCGGCGCACTCGCCTATCTCGTCAAGCCATTTCAAAAGAGCGACCTCATTCCGGCCATCGAGGTCGCCATCGGCCGGTTTCGCGAGCTGTCGACGCTGCAAGGCGAGGTGGGCCGGCTGGAGGATCAGCTGGAGACCCGCAAGATCATCGATCGAGCCAAGGGCGTGCTCATCGACGAGTCGGGCCTGACGGAGGGCGATGCCTTCACGTTCATCCAGCGAACGGCGATGAGCCAGCGGTGCCGCATGCGCGACATCGCCGATCAGATCCTGGCGGGGACGCTGCGCCCGTGACCGGAGTCAGCGATAGGCCGCCGCCTGGATGTTGTAGAGGCTGGCGTACTGGCCAGCTCTCGCCATCAGATCGTCGTGGGTGCCGGACTCGACCACCTTCGCCCCGTCCATCACGATGATGAGATCGGCCATCCGCACGGTCGAGAATCGGTGGGAGACGAGGATGGTGACCCGACCGTTCGTGGTCATCGTGCGCGACGCCGACGAATAGCGCTCGAACAGTGCGTGCTCGGTCTCGGCATCCAGGGCCGACGTGGGCTCGTCCAGTACGAGCACCAACGGCTCCTCGCGCATGAAGCCCCTGGCGAGGGCCATCTTCTGCCATTGGCCGTGTGACATCTCGACGCCGTGCACCCACGCCGGCCCGAGCTGGGAATCGAGGCCATCGGGCAGATGTGCCACGACATCGTCGGCCCCCGCTCGGCCTACGGCCCGTTCCACTGCTGGGCGATCGTCGAGGTGGGGAACATCGCCAAGACCAACCGTGTCGTTGGCGCTGAACTCGAAGCGGAAGAAGTCCTGAAACGCTCCGGCCAGCCGTTCCCGCCACCCCGCGGCCGGAAGATCGACCAAGTCGACGCCGTCGATCGCAATGCGACCCGACGTGGGCGCATACATCTTGGCGATGAGCTTGACGAGGGTGGTCTTACCGGCTCCGTTCTCGCCGACGATGGCGATCACCTTGCCGGCCGGGAGTTCGACGGTGACGTCGTCGAGCACGAGGCGGTCGGTGCCGGGGTAGCGGAACGACACATGGTCGAACCGGATGCCGTCGGTCAAATGTGTGGGTACGTGGCCGTTGGCGTGGGCATCGGCGGCGGCCGCGTAGTCCTCCAGCCACGTGAGCCGCCGCGACGAATCGAGCCAGATTCCCCGCAGGAACCCGAGCTCACCGACGGCCGCACCCACGTACTGGGACAAACGGCTGCCAGCGGCGAGGACCAGCAACACCGAGCCGGCCGAGGCGTCAAGGCCCGAAGCCACGAACACGATCGCGCCGACGTAACCGGCGCCGAACACGGACCACGCCAACGAGTGCCACAGCGCGCTCCTCCAGCGGACGGCGGCGACCGGACCGTACCACTGATCCCACGCGACCCGCCGCTGCTCAACGAGCTGGGGCCCGATACCGGTGACGCGCACCTCCTTGCCCGGAGGCGCAGTGGTGCCGACCACGAAGAGGTGGCGGGCGAGACGGTTGTGCGGGGCGGCGCGCTCCTCGACGGCCCGTTCGACACCGGGCCGCCACGTGGCCGTGATGACGGTAGGAATTGCGAACCCGACAAGGAGGATCAACGCCGGGTGGATCGACATCAGGAGGATCACGGTGATGGCCAGCCGGATCAGCCACCCCGCCGTCGAAAACAGCGACATGAAGAGGTGATCGAGAGCAAACACCTGATCCCGCAGCACCGCC
>JBKJJS010000172.1:0-3661 GCA_046597895.1 Ilumatobacteraceae bacterium | reverse complement strand
CGATGTCGTGCTGGCGAAGGTCCTCGTTGTTGCGCTGCCGCAACCCCCAGCACACTCGACGGAGATTCGAGAGCCCGAACGTGGCGTGGAACACCTCGTCCTTGTGCAACCGGTCGGCCACGCTGAGCAGCGGTTCGTACGGCACGTCCTCTCACGTCTCACCCGTGTGGCAGCCAACACGATCGCCCAGCGCGTTGAAGCATGCCACGACCCCACAGGTAGGTGAGGAGATTCGTGTAACGCACGTTCGTCGGGTTCTCGAGGTGATGCGTCAATATCCGCTTCAGGAGATCGAGGGTCTCCTCCGGGATGTCCGGATCGTCCCCAGCACGTGCCCAAATCCTTGCGTGGCCCTGCCCTCGCTGAGGTTGCCGCCGTGCGTACACATGGGAACCCGGCCGAACAGCTTCAGCTGTTGGTCCACCTCGGACCACGCCTTGCGGATCAGGTCGGGCCCTCCACCCTCCTCGGCGTAGAGCGCCTCGAGCCAGATCATGGTGAGGATCGAGAAGCCGTCGTACGGATAGGCGAGGTCCATATCCATTGCGGTGTAGTCAGTCCGGGAGAACAGATGCTCGACGGCACGACGGGCAGCCACGCTGTCGGCCTCGAGCCAGTACAACCCGTCGTTGTGGTACGGCAGCGCGCTGCCGAAAGACTCGACGCAGACGGGACGCTGGGCAAGGTTCTGCGCCCGCTCCTCGGTGGTGACCACCACGACCATGGCTCCGTCCACCGGCGCGTCCATATCGAGCAGGCACATCGGGTCATCGACCATCGGTGACGCCAGGTAGTCGTCGACGACGAGCGGGCTACGGAACACCGCCCGCGGGTTGCCCACCGCATGGGTGCGGTTGCTGACGGCGATGCGACCGAAGTCCTCGCGGGTGCTGCCGTAGCGGTGCATGTGCCACCGCATCACACGCGATGCCCACAGCTACTCAATCTGCTCGGACCAGCACGAGGATACATCTGGTGAGGGATATGCACCCACATCCCGCACTCCACAAAGCGGGCGATGCGAAGTTCGCGAGGCTGCCAGGCCTCCCAGACAGGTTTCGTGTCGTGATTGACCTGACCCACGCTGACTCCTCATTTTCATCGACCCTCGGGTCGAGTCTTTACACACTTCATCGGGAGCCGGTGATTTCGGCCCTGCGGCTCCGCCGACTACGACCGATAAGCTGGCAGTCGCACACGTCGAGTGCTAACGGCGCTTTGGAGAACCGATGCCCACATACGTCTACAAGTTCGTCGACACCGGAGAGACCATCGAGGTCCAGCAGGCGTTCACCGACCCCACGCTCATGGAACTCGCTCATCCGAGCGACGGCTCGGTGCGGCGGGTGAAGAAGGTGTTCCAGCCCGTCGGGGTGACATTCAAGGGGGGCGGCTTCTACAAGACGGACAGCCGCAACGGAAAATCGTCGAGCACCTCCGGCAGTTCGGCGACCGGTACGGGGTCGTCGGGCGACTCATCGTCGAGCACGTCCACCACGACCGACTCCTCGTCGTCCGGTGGATCCTCGAGCGGATCGTCCGGCGGGTCATCGGGTGCGTCATCGAGCGAGCCGAGCAAGTCCACATCCAGCCCGGCCACCTCATCGTCGACGCCCAGCAGTGGTGGCAGTACTTCCTCCTCGACCTGAGGTCGCCGTCGCCGACATCGGTGTCTTCGGTGGCTCCGGGTTCTACGAGTTCCTCAGCGACGTCGAGCACGTCGAAGTCGATACCCCGTACGGCGCCCCGGCCGCCCCCGTGGCCATCGGCACCCTCGCCGGTCGCAGGGTGGCATTCCTTGCGCGACATGGTCGCCACCACGAGTTCCCCGCTCACCGAGTGCCGTTCCGCGCCAACGTATGGGCGCTGTGGTCGCTCGGCGTGCGCAGCATCGTGGCGCCCTGCGCGGTCGGTTCGCTCCAACCCGACCTCCACCCCGGAGATTTCGTGGTCGTCGACCAACTCGTCGATCGGACATGGGGACGCCCGGACACCTACCACGACGATCCCCCCGTGCACCACCAGAGCTTCGCCGAGCCGTACGACTCCGCGCTGCGGACCAGTCTCGTCGCCGCTGGACGTCAGCTCGGTCTCCGGGTACACGACGGCGGCACGATGGTCGTCATCAACGGACCGCGGTTCTCCACCAAGGCCGAGTCACGTTGGTTCCGGGACATGGGATGGTCGGTGGTGAACATGACCGGGTACCCGGAAGCCGTACTCGCGGCCGAACTCGGCGTCGCCTACGCCGCCATCGCGCTCGTCACGGACTACGACGCCGGAGTCGACGGCCACGAGCCCGTCACGATGGACACCGTGTTCGCCGTGCTCCACGAGAACGTCGCGCGGGTGCGAGACCTCATCACGGTCGCCATCCCGGATCTACCGTAGCCATAATGGCACCGCGCCGGTAGCGTCCTCGCAGCCCGACTTCCCCCTGGCCAGCGAACAGGGAGACGCGCTATGCGCAAGTTGGTCCGGCTACGTATCGCACTCGCTCGTCGGCCGTGGGTTGTGTGGCTGCTCGTCGGGCTCGGGTCGGTGAGTGCTGCGGTGGCCATGAACAGCCAACTGAACGCGGCGCGGGCCGAGCGCTCGGCATGGGGTGAGTCCCGCACTGTGCTCGTGGCATCGGGGCCGGTCAGCGCCGGTACACCAGCAAGCGCAGCGGGTCTCCAGGAGCGCCGACTCCCCATTGCCGCGCTCCCGCCGACGGCACCGGACCACCTACCGAACGACGCTGTCATCGTCCGCGACCTCGCGGTCGGCGAGGTGGTCGTACCGGCCGATGTCGCGCAGGGCGACCCCCGGTTCGCGCTCGTCCCACCGGGCGATGTCCTCGTGGCCATCGCCCGACCGGAGGTGATGGCACCGATCACGCCCGGCGACGCCGTGGAGGTCACGTCCATCGATCGGGACGGCCGCGCCACCCGGACACCGGCCATCGTCGTGGCGGTGTCGCCTACGACGGTCCTTCTTGCTGTCGCCGCCGACGATGCCCCGATCGTCGCGGCGCAAAGGGCCGATAGCTCGGCCCCTGCGGGTCTCATCCTGGTACCCGACCACTAACGTGCGGCGTCGTGCGTCCCACTTCGCCATGTCCCCATTGCTCCCGGGTCATGGCCCTCCTCGGCGTCGCTTTGGTGGTCCTCGCCCTCGGACTGTTCGTCACGGGTCAGGCCAGCGGCACAGTCACGCCGCGAATCGCCGTGCCCGCCGAGTCCGGTCGGCGTACATCCCTCGACGGCCTCGGCTGGGCCGACGGCCTGGCGCTCGGGGTGGTGGAAGGGATCACGGAATACCTTCCTGTGAGCTCCACCGGACATCTCGTGGTGACCGAACGGTTCTTGGACCTCGACCCGCCCGAAGGACCCGCCCGGGACGCGCTCAACTCGTACACCGTCGTCATCCAGATCGGCGCCATCCTCGCCGTGCTGCTGCTCTACCGCCGGCGCGTTGGCCAGATGTTGTCGGGGATCGGCGGTCACAGCCCGACGGGCCGCAGGTTGCTACTGGCCATCGTGATCGCGTTCGTGCCAGCCGGGTTGATGGCCAAGGTGTTCGAGGGCCCCATCCACGACCACCTCCTTGAACCTGCGCCGGTCGCTACGGCCTGGCTCGTCGGCGGCATCGCGCTGCTGGCGGGAGCAACGTGGCTGCG
>JBKJJS010000037.1:0-14996 GCA_046597895.1 Ilumatobacteraceae bacterium | reverse complement strand
CGTTGAGTCCATCGCTGGGTCGGCACATCGCCAGATCTGGATGAATACTCGGGAGGGCAACTTCCTCGACAAGCGGGTCCGCCAGGCCATCGCCCTCGGCATTGACCGCACGGCGCTCATCGACACGGTGCTGAAGGGCAAGGGAGACATCGGCAACGACCACCCGATTGCTCCGGTCTACCCGTTCTTCGACGCCAGCCAGCCCCAGCGCACTCGTGACGTGGCGAAAGCCAAGCAACTCCTCGCTGATGCTGGCAAGGAAGGCCTCAAGATCACGATGCATGCCGGGCAACTCCAGGAGATCCCGCAGCTCGCCGAACTCGTCCAGTCCCAACTCAAAGAGATCGGCATGGACATCACGCTCAATGTGGAGAGCCTCAAGACGTTCTACGATCGCTGGTGCAAGAGCTACGACCCGATCTGCGACGGCGGCGAGGAATTCGGCATCGTCGATTACGGCAACCGTGGCAGCCCGGACGTGTACCTCATCAAGGCCTATGCCACCGGTGAGTGGAACTCCGCCCACTACGCGTCGGAGCCGTTCAATGCCGCGGTCAAGGAATACCAGTCGGCCTTCGACACCTCCAGCCGCATTCCGGCGATCAAGAAGATCCAGACCATCGCCAACGAGGATGTCCCCTACGTCATCCCCTACTTCTACAACTCGCTGACCGCCTATTCGAAGAAGGTCAGTGGCATCGTGGCAAGCGGGCTCGGTCACTACGAGTTGGGTAAGGCCGGCTTCCTCGCCTGATTCGGTGGGACGCTTCCTACTAAAACGACTGGCCTCCGCGCTCGTCACGCTATGGCTCCTCGCCACCATCGTCTTCCTCATCGTCCACGTGCTGCCCGGCGATGTTGGTCGCAAGGTGCTCGGCCCGACCGCTGCGAAGGAGGACGTGGCCGCGTACAACCAGCGACTCGGCACGGACCAGCCGGTGTTGGAGCAGTACGCCAAGTCGATGAAGAACTTGTTCACGCTGGACTTCGGCGACTCATTCCAGAGCGGCCAGCTGGTGACATCGGTCGTCATGCCGGCGCTGTTCCGGTCGGCAAAGCTGGCGTTGCTCGCCCTCGTCATCACGGTGCCGCTGGCCATCGCCGCCGGTATCTACGCCGCTCGCCGAAGGGACAAGCTTTCCGATCGCGCCATCGTGATGACAGGGCTCGCCACGTCGTCGATCCCGGAGTTCGTGACGGCGGCGGTGCTGTTGTCGGTGTTCTGCGTCACGTGGAGTTTTGGCAAGGTCTACGCCAATCCACCCGACGGCACGTCCGTCATCGGGCAACTCCGGTACCTGATCACCCCGGCGATGGCGATGGTGATCGTGTACTTCGGTTACATCGCTCGAATGACCCGCGCCGGCGTCATCACGGCACTCCAGTCGGACTATGCGCGCACGGCGACGATGAAGGGGCTCTCGAGCGGTCAGGTGATGCGCCGGCATCTCCTGCGTAACGCCTTGGCCCCGGCCATCACCGTGATCAGTGTGCAGGTCGGCTACCTGTTCGGCGGCATCGTCGGCGTGGAGAAGGTATTCAACTACGCCGGTCTGGGTTCCACCATGCTCACCGCCGTCGGAGCTCACGACATCCCTGTGTTGCAAGGAGCGGTGCTCATCGTGGGCATGATCTACATGCTGTCGACGCTCCTCGCCGACCTGTTGATTGCGTATCTCAATCCCCGCGTGCGACTGGAAACCCGACGGTGAGGGCGCTCAACGAACGCCAGCGGGCTCGGCGGGAGAACTGGCGGCTCATCCGGCGCCGCCCCTCGTTCATCATCGGCTCGCTCATCATGTCGGTCTGGGTGACCTGTGCGGTGCTCGGCGACCGCATCACTCCCCACGACCCGTTGGACTTCCGTGCCGCCGCCCACCTGCGACCACAGGCGAGCTTCCCGTTCGGCACGGATACCACTGGCCGAGATGTGCTGTCGCGTGTCATGGCGGGCGCTCGTGACGTGCTGAAGATCGCACCGGCGGCGGCGCTACTCGGCGTTGCCCTCGGGGTCATCCTTGGATTACTCATGGGATTTCTCGGCGGTTGGCTCGACCTCATCCTCGGCCGGATCGTCGAGGCATTCCTTGCCTTGCCGCTTGTGCTCATTGCCCTGCTGGCCCTCACCACTCTCGGAAAGTCGACGTGGGTCGTCATCGGCGTCGTGGCTGCGCTGTTCACGCCCGTGGTGGCGAGGACGGTACGCGCTGCGGTATTGGCCGAACGCGACCTCGACTACGTCACGTCGGCCAAGCTGCGCGGTGAGTCGACGCCGTTCATCATGTTTCGCGAGATCTTGCCGAACGTGAGTGGCCCGATCATCGTCGAACTCACCGTGCGTGTCGGCTACGCCGTGTTCACCGTGGCCACGCTCTCGTTCCTGGGCGCCGGCCCACCGGCTCCCTCGCCGGACTGGGGTTCGCAGGTGAGCCTCAGCTTCCGCGAGATCACCGCCGGCATCTGGTGGACGACGTTCTTCCCCGCACTCGCCATCGCCAGTCTGGTCATTGCGGTCAACCTCATCGCCGACTCGGTGCAGTCTGTGCTGGAGGCCTGAGATGAGCAGCGCATCAGCGACGGACGGCATGGCCCTGACCGTCGAAAACCTCGAGGTGGCGTACGCGGTGCGTGGCATCGACCGAGCGGTACTGCGCGGGGTTACGTTCCACGTCGCGGCAGGTGAGGCGTATGGGCTCGTCGGCGAGTCGGGTTGCGGCAAGTCCACCACCGCCTTCGCCGCCCTTCGCTACCTCCCACGGAACGGCAAGATCACCGGGGGCCGGGTGCTCGTGGCCGGCCAGGACGTGACGGCAATGTCGACATCGCAGCTACAGCAGTTTCGTGCTCGGGACGCGTCGATGGTGTACCAGGATCCCGCCCAGGCGCTCAACCCCTCATTGCGGATCAGCAAGCAGCTGATCGAGAGCTTCACGCTCCTCGGCCAGGCGAAACGGGAGGCGGCGACTTCGGCGTTGGAAGCGTTGCGCAAGGTTCGCATCGCCGATCCGGCCAGAGTAATGGACCGCTACCCGTTCCAGCTCTCGGGTGGCATGCAGCAGCGCGTGGTCATTGCCATGGCACTGGCGTGCGACCCGAAGCTCCTCGTGCTGGATGAGCCGACGACTGGGCTCGACGCCACCGTTGAAGCCGAAGTACTCGACCTCGTCAGGGTGCTTCGCGCCGAGAGCGATGCCGCAGTCCTGCTCATCGCCCACAACCTCGGCATCATTCGGTCGCTGTGCGATCGCGTGGGCGTGATGTACGCCGGCAAGATCGTGGAGGAGGGTCCGAGCCGGCAGGTGTTCGACGACCCTCAGCACCCGTACACCGTCGGCCTACTCCAATCCTTGCCCCGTCACGGTGTCCGCAAAACCGAGCGGGCGCTGGCCACGATTCCCGGAATTCTTCCGTTGATCGGCACCGATCTGCCGACGTGTGTGTTTGTCGATCGTTGCCAACTCGCCGACGAGATGTGCCGTGCCGTCGAACCGCCCGAAGCGCCGGTCGGCATTGATGGCATGCGGTTCACGCGCTGCCACCATCCCGATCGCCTGGGTGAACTGACCGAGGCCGAGCCTGATGTCACCATCGGCATCCTGGCCCCGTCTCACGCCAACCCGGCGATGATGGAGCTGTCCCACATCTCCAAGACCTTCCGGCAGCGCAACCTCGCCATCCCGGCACTCGTCGACATCGAACTGAACCTGGCCGAGGGGGAGACCCTCGGCATCGTCGGCGAGTCCGGTTCGGGGAAGTCGACGCTCGCCAGAACCATGCTCGGCATCGAATCGGCGGACGGGGGCGCGACGGTGTCCCTCGATGGGCATTCCGTTCCGGCCACCACCACGGCCCGATCGGCGGACGACAAGCGGTCCATGCAGATGGTGTTCCAGAACCCCGACTCGGCGCTCAACCGCAGTTGGTCGGTTCGGCGCATCCTCCTGCGCAGCGTCACCAAGTTGACGGGGGTCAAGGGTGGGGCCGCCAACGAGCGCGTCGAGACCTTGGCCGCTCACCTGCGCCTCACACCCCGCCACCTCGACCTCAAACCCCGCCAGCTTTCCGGCGGCCTCAAGCAGCGCGTCGCCATCGCCCGCGCCTTTGCCGGCGATCCCCGCATCGTGGTGTGCGACGAGCCCACGAGCGCGCTCGACGTTTCGGTGCAGGCCGCCATCTTGAACCTCCTGGCCGATCTACAGGCCGAGCGGCACACGAGCTATGTGTTCATCACCCACGACATGGGGGTGGTTCGGTACCTGGCCGACCGCATCGCTGTCATGTACCTCGGACGCATCCAGGAGGTCGGCCCGACCGATGAGGTGTTCAACGGCCCGAACCACCCGTACACGGAGGCCCTGCTCTCCGCCGTGCCGAGCGTCGACGGCGAGCCGACGACCAGGATCCGTCTGGACGGCGAGATCCCGTCGCCGGCCAATCCTCCGTCGGGCTGCGTGTTCCACCCGCGGTGCCCGAGGGCGATTGCCGGGGTGTGCGAGGTGAGTGAACCACCGCTGGCCGAGGTGTCACCCGGCCATGCCATGCGCTGCCACATCCCCATCGACGAACTGCGCCGGCTGCAGTCGCCGGCCACACCCGCCGTACCCTCCTCGTAGGGAGAACGCGTCAGAGCGTCCTCGTCGTGAGGCGGATCGAGCGCGCCGCGAGTGGGCTGATGTCCGGATACGCGGGGCGAACCTCCGACGACTGTCGTTCGACCTCGTGAAGGAACACCATCTGCCCGCCGATCAGCAGCCAGTGCTCCCCGAGCCGTGGCGCGATCTCGATCAGCGCCCGCCACGATTCCGCCTGACCGCCTGCCAGTGCGGGCAGGCGGACCCGGACGGGCTCACCTTCGGGATGGCAGGCCACACGTCATCATCAACAACGCGGATGACGACACCGCCTTCTGCATTGGGAACGAACGCGACCAATGAGTCGATGCGGGCGAACGAGCTGGCCGACAGGTAGAGGCTGACGTCGCCGCCGCTCATCTCGCCACGGACGATCGTTGCTCGCCGCTGATGCCGGCCGGGGCGTTGGAGGTCGATGTGTTCCCGTCGGGTGCTCCGGTCAGCGTTGCGACGAGCCGGGGAAGGGCACCTCGACCACCGTGGCCCCGCGCTCACCGTCAGATGCCTCCACCACGACCCGGGTCCCGGGGGCGACATGGTCGAGGGCGAGCATCCCGAGCGCCACGTTCGTCCGCAGTCGGGGCGACCACACTGTCGAGGTGACCTGGCCCACCCGCGCGCCGCTCACCAGGATCGGAAACGGGTGCCGCGGTGACGGGACAGGGTCACCGTCGATCATGAACCCAGCGATCCGACGCGTGACACCATGGGCGGCCTGGCGGCGCAGGGCCTCGATACCTATTGCGTCGATGTCGGCATCGAGTGAGCAGTAGCGGTCGAGCCCCGCCTCGAGGGCCGTGTCGTCCCTCGTGATGTCCGTCCCGTACGTGAGCAGCCCCGCCTCGATCCGCTCGATCAGGTTCGGACACCCGGGCCCGATGTCGTATCGCTCGCCGGCCGCCATGAGCGCGTCGTAGACAGCACCGCCGACGTCGGCGTCGTCGACGTAGATCTCGAAGCCGCCCTGGGCGCTCCACCCGCTGCGGGCCACGAGCATCTCGTGTCCCGCGAACCGCAGCGGTGCGAAACGGAAGAACTTGATGGCCCGTGCCTCGTCGCCGAGCACGGCGGCCACGACGTCCTCGGCGAAGCGGCCCTGTACGGCGAGCGGCCATATGTCGGGTTCGCTCACCTCGACATCCAGGCCAAGGCCGTGGGCGATGCCGCCGGCCCAGAGCCCGACGTCGCTGTCGGCGATCGAGAACCAGTAGCGGTCATCGGCGACGCGCAGCACGACCGGGTCGTTGATCATCCGCCCGTCGTGGTCCACGACAGGCGCATACCCGCACCGGCCGACGGCGAACGAGCGGATGTCACGAACGGTGAGCATTTGAGCGAGTCGGGTGGCGTCGGGCCCTGCGATTTCCACCTGTCGCTCACACGCCACGGGGCCTCAAGGCGGCTCGAATACGGCGTGGACCGAGTCCGCCTGGTGATGGCGAGGACGGGAGCGTTCACCGCTGATCCTCCTGTCATTCGAGGAAGTCCTGGTTCGGTTCCAGGTGCAACTCGCTCCCCACATACGGGTGAGCGCGGGCGACCTCGACGTTCAGGTCGACACCGAGACCTGGCTCGGTCGGGGGGATGACGTAGCCGTTCTCCCACTGGATCGGGTTTACCAAGATGTCGGCGTGGAAGCCGCTCCAGTCCTGGATCGACTCCAGGATCAGGAAGTTCGGTGAGCAGGTCGCCAGCTGGATGTTGGCGGCGCCGACGATCGGGCCGCAGTACAGGTGCGGCGCGAGTTGGGCGTAGTACGTCTCGGCGAGGGCGGCGATCTTCTTTGCCTCGAGCAGCCCACCGCACCGGCCGAGGTTCAGCTGCAGAATCGATGCCGCCCCGGCTTCGAGCACCCGCGCGAACTCGTACTTCGTCGTGAGTCGCTCGCCGGTGGAGATCGGGATCGTGGTGGCGCGGGCCACCTTGGCCATCTCCTCCACATTCTCGGGTGGGGTCGGCTCCTCGAACCACAGGGGGTCATAGGCCTCCAGACGTCGGGCCAGTCGGATGGCGCCCGAGGCCGTGAACTGGCCGTGCGTGCCGAACAGGATGTCCACCCTCGTACCGACCGCCTCACGGACGGCGCGCACCATCCGCTCCGACCGATCGAGCGCTTCCAACGTTGGTTGGCGACCGTCGAACACCCCGTACGGTCCGGCTGGATCGAACTTCACGGCCGTGAAGCCCCGCTCCATCTCCATCACTGCCTTCTCCGCCGCGGCGTCCGGGTCGGCGTAGACGGGGTGATCGGCGTAGGCGTCGAGTTCGGTCGGCGGGTACAGGTATGTGTACGAGCGGAGCTTGTCGTGGACGCGACCGCCGAGCAGTTCGTACACCGGCTTGCCGGTCTCCTTGCCGATGATGTCCCAGCACGCCATCTCCAGCCCGCTCATCACCCCGCCAAGGGTGAGGTCGGGGCGCAGTGCGTACCCACGCCCGTACATGCGGCGCCACATCGTCTCGATGCCGAACGGGTCGTGGCCGATCACGTGGCGCTCGGCAACATCCTCGATCATCCGGGCCACGAGGTGCGGTGAGAACGTCGCCACGTAGACCTCGCCGACCCCGGTGATGCCCGAGTCGGTCGTGAGCTTCAGGAAGATGAAGTACCGGCCGCCGAACCGCGGGGGCGGGTTGCCGACGACGAAGGTCTCGATGTCGACGACCTTCATCGGTGGAGCACCGTCAGGCGCGAGACGAGTTCGTCCCGCTCGATGTAGCAGCTCTGTAGGTGCCGGGCGCCCCCGCTCGAGAAGCCCGTGCGGCCGTGCATCACCCGCCGGTTGTCCACCATGTAGAGGTCGCCTGGTCCCATCGGGATGCGCAGCCGGTACTCGTCGCTCTCCCTGCGCGCCCCGAACAATCGGTACGCCTCGTAGTACGGCTCCATCGTTTCGAACGGCAGCAGGAAGGGGCACGCCGAGTGGTTCGAGAACCGCACGGCGCGGATGGTGCCATCGCCGAGGGCCTCGATGACTGGTCCGTGGTTCTCGTGCTCGGCGGTGGTGTCGGCGAAGTGGAACCGCAACGGTGTCGCCGCGAGGAGGGCGAACGCCGCCGGGTCGTCGCGCCGGATCGACTCGGCGACGGCGAAACCGTCGACCAGGGTGGACTCGCCTCCCGACGCATCAGCCCGCAGGAAGTGTTGGAGCTGGATCGTGGGGGCCGGATCGCGGTAGCCCTCGTCCGTGTGGGTCACGAGGGGCAGGTTCGTGTACGCCACCGAGTTCGCATCGACCATCGAGACGACGTCGAAGATCTTCCCCCAGCTCGTGACGCGGATCTCGCCGAACTCCGCCGCAACGTCGAGCACCGTGCCCGGTACGCAGGGAACGTCGTGGAGGATGCCCAACCCGTAGCGCACGAAGCCGTCGAGGAACGCCCGGCGCACGTCCGTGTCGGCCAGCAGCGCCGGGTAGTTGGCGTGGGGGATCTCGCCGGCGTCCGCCGCGGTCCACGTCGTGATGGCCGGCCGCGGCGGGCGGGCGCCGTTCGAGTAGTCGTTGGCGCGCAGCCACTCGCCGGGGAACGTGCTCACGTGCTGGTCGTGAGCCCAGACGATCCGCAGTGTTCCATCGTCCGTGACGGTCGCCGACTCTGGGTGAACGCCGGCGGGGATGGTCGAGGTCTCGACGACGCGATGATGCGTCGAGGGGTGGAGGAGCTCGAGGCAGTTGTCGCGCAGCCAGAAGTAGTGGAAGCGGCCGGCGGTGCCGTCGCTCCACTCCACGGTCAACCAGCGGGCGTCGAGTTGCAGTCTCATTGAAGCACCTCCGGGAAGCCGGGAGCACGGAGGTCGGTGCCGAGCGCGTCCTCGAGCAGTTTCACGACCTGCGACGACCACGCGCCGCCGCCGTACTGCGCCTTGGCCCTGATGAACGTCTGCTCGACCAGGCCGGCCACTTCCAACGGCACGCCGAACTCCCTGCCGAACTGGGTGGCGAACCCGAGGTCCTTCAGGGCGAGATCCATCGTGAAACCGATGTTGTAGCTGCCGTTCAGGATCACCTGGCTTTCGGTCTCGTGGACGAAGCTGTTGCCCGAGCTGTTGAGGATGGCCTCGAAGGACTTGGCGAGGTCCAGCCCGCCGCGCTTGGCGAGCATCAGCGCCTCGCCGGCTGCCACGAGGTGGATGAAGGCCAGCATGTTCGTGATGACCTTGATGACGGCAGCATTGCCGAGGGGGCCCATGTAGAGGATCGGGTCGCCGATGGCCTCGAGGAGGTGCCGATGTCGTTCGAACACCGCTTCGGTGCCGCCGACCAGCACCGTGATGTCCCCGGCCGCCGCCTTGTGGACCCCGCCGGTGACTGGTGCTTCCAGCATCGTGACGCCGAGGTCGGCGCACAGGGCGGCCAGGCGCATGACCTCGATGCGGTCGTTCGTACTGTTGTCGATCCACGTGCCGCCGGAGGCCAGCGTGGCGAGGATCCCGTTCGGACCGGTCACCACGGCGTCGACGGCCCGCGACGACGGCAGGCACGTGAACACAACGTCGGCGCGACGGGCGACCAGGGCCGGCGAATCCGCCCACTCGGCTCCATCCGCCTCCAGCGTGGCGGCGAGGCGTCGATCGAGGTCGTGGACGACGAGCGGATGCCCTGACCGCAGCAGGCTGCCGGCCAGATGCACGCCGAGGTTGCCGAGCCCGATGTATCCGACGCTGTCAGCCATGGTGTGTTCTGTTCCCCCTCGAGGCGGCCAGTCTTGCCGAGGTTCGGGTCCTTCGGCCAACGTGGTTGAATCACGCCGTGGCTGTTCCCACGGCAGACTTCGATACATACGACAACACCCATTCCATCGTGTCGGCGGAGGTCGAGCCAGGGTGGGTCACGGTCGTCTGGGATGACGACCACGTCAGCCGGTTCCACCACATCTGGCTGCGCGACAACTGCCCCTGCTCGCGTTGCGTCTACGAGATCACGAAGGAACAGACCTTCGAATTGTTGACGGTCCCATTGGCGGTCGCTCCGATCAGCGTGACCGTCGGTGACGGAGTTCTCGACGTGGCCTGGGGCGGAGCTGACGCCCATCGCGGCGCGTACGACGCCGGCTGGTTGCGAGCGCATTGCTACAGCGACGTAGCCCGGGCGGGCCGCCGTGTGGGCCGGGTACCGTGGGACGGAACGACCTTGCCCGAGCCGCCGACGTTCGACGGGCTGGCCGTGCTGGACGACGACGAAGCGCTGTACGAGTGGCTGGTGGCTCTGCGGACGTACGGGTGCTCGCGGCTTCGAGGCGTGCCGTGCCGTGACGAGGCGGTCGGTGAGGTGGCAGCGCGTATCGGCATCGTTCGCGACACGAACTTCGGGGTGCTGTGGGACGTGCGGGTGGAGTCGGACCCCATCACGAACGCCAACACTGCCCTGCCGCTCCCGCCTCATGTCGACCTGCCGACCCGGGAGTACCAGCCCGGTCTGCAGTTCCTGCACTGCCTGGAGAACGATGCCGTAGGCGGGGAGAGCATTCTGGTCGACGGCCTGCGCCTGGCCGAGGTGATGCGGTCCGAGCATCCGGAGCACTACGAGGTGCTCACCTGCGTTCGGTGGAACTGGGCCAATCGGTCCAAGACTTCGGACTACCGGTGGACCTCACCGTTGATCGTCACCGACTCCGCCGGCGAGGTGGTCGAAGTGCGAGTGGGGAACTGGCTGCGCGCTCCCCTCGTCGACGTGCCGTTCGAGGAAGTCGAGGCGGCGTACGCCGCCTACCGGTACTTCTTCGCGCTGTCGTACGAGCCCCGCTTCCAGCTCCGCTTCCGGCTCGAGCCAGGGGATCTGATGGCGTTCGACAACCGTCGTATGTTGCATGCCCGTGGCGCCTTCACGGACATCGGGCGGCGGCATTTGCGAGGCTGCTACACGGAGCGCGACGAGCTGAACTCCCGGATCAGAATGCTCGAACGGTCGCAGCGAACGTCTCTGTAGACGAGTGCGGAGCCGAGCCGAAAGTCGGCCCTTTCCCGTTGCTCAAATGGGGCGCCCGTGTCGATCGCGTCGTCGACAACCTCGGCGTCGGGCGCCGGCCAGACCTCGGAGATACGGCGCCAGCCTGACCGTCCGATGAAGTCCCCGGCCACGGCGTCGTTCTGTGGCGCCTTTGGATGCTCGGCGTGGAAGCCAATCTCCAGCTGTACGTCTCCATCGACGCGGATCAACTGTGCTTCATAGTGTTCGCGGGTGTGATCATCGAACCAGACCTTGAGGCCGCGGCTGTGCACGGTGATGTGACGCCGACCCTCGACGCCGCCGGCGAAACCCTCGAATGCATCTCGCACGATCTCGAAGAACCCCGGCTCCACCGCCCAAAGGCTAGGTCCACCGCGAGGACCGCCGTGGTCTACCTCTCGCCAACCCGACGACCCGCCCGCGACGGCCGAGCCAGGCCGCGGTGGTGTACGGCGACGGTCTCGAGACGGGCCAACACCCCTGGTTCGGCGGGCGCCGCCTTCGCCGCCACCGTGTCTACGTGCAGGAAGAAGTGCTCGGCGGTCGCCACGAGGACGTCGCCGCCCCCGCCCGTCGGGTCGGCGCGGTACATCGAGGTGAACACGTGCAGCCGCTTGGGGTCGTGGTCGAGTACCTGCAGGGTCACGTACAGCCGGTCGCCCACTCGGCTCTGTTCGACGTAAGTCACGTGACTCTCGACTGTGTAGTAGCTGCCGCCCCTTGCGAGGTACGCCGCATCCACCCCGAGCCAGGCGAAGAAGGCATCGCACGCCTCGCTCGACAACTGCAGGTAGCGGCTGTCGTTGGTGTGGCCGTTGTAGTCGATCCAGTCGGCCGGCACGTCCCGTTCGTAGATGCGCACGGACCCGGTGAGATCGAGATCGCGGCCAGCCGAGGCGGTGGGCTTCGGGGACCGCTCATACAACAGCCGTTGGTACTCGTCGAGCACTTCGCCGGCGCCGACCCCCGAGCCGCGCAGCGCCTGCATCACCGCCACTAGGCAGTCGTCGCGCATGACCTCGAGTTCGCGTTGCGAACGGCCGGCCGCTTGCTCGTCGGACTGCTCAACGATGCGATCGAGCAATTCCTCGGTGAGCTCGGGCACGTCCATCAGCTTCGTCCACGGCCACTGCAGCGTCGGCCCGAACTGGGCCATGAAGTGGCGTATCCCGGCCTCGCCACCAGCGATGCGGTAGGTGAGGAAGGTCCCCATGAAGCTCCACCGCAGCCCGGCCCCGAAGCGGATGGCGTCGTCGATCTCGGCTGTCGTCGCCACCCCGTCGTTGACGAGCCAGAGCGCTTCGCGCCACAGCGCTTCGAGCAGCCGGTCGGCCACGAAGCCGTCGATCTCGGTGGACAGCACGAGGGGGCGCATGCCCACCGAGCGGTAGACATCGTCTGCCCGCTGCACCGTGGCCGGCGCGGTCGCCGTCCCGCCGCACACCTCCACGAGTGGGAGGAGGTACACGGGGTTGAAGGGATGGCCGACGACGAGACGTTCCGGGTGGGTCATGGTCTCCTGCAACCTCGTCGGCAGCAGACCTGACGTGGAGGAACCGAACACGACGCCGCGCTCCGCCGCGGCGTCGGCCCGAGCCAAGAGGGACTGCTTGAGCTCGAGCCGCTCCGGTGCGGACTCCTGCACGAAGTCCACCCCGTGCACCGCCGCCTCGGGCGTGGCCACGATGGTCAAGCGCCCCTCCGCCGGGAGCTGGCCCTGCGTGAGCTTGCCGTACGCCCGTCGGGCATTGGCGAGGACCTCACCTACCTGGCGTTCGGCCGAGGGGCTCGGGTCGTAGAGCTGCACGTCCACGCCGTTGAGTAGGAAGCGGGCGGCCCAGCCACCTCCGATCACGCCGCCGCCGAGCAGACCGACGGAATCGAGTCCCGGGATGAGGCTCATGGTCAGCCCCGCTTCGTGAGGACGAGCTTGTCGCGCACCGCAGCGGGCGACATCACCTTCACGTTCATGTCGCCGAGGAGTGCGACGGCCCGAGCAACGAGTTCGGCGTTGGTCGCGAGTTGGCCGGGCCCGACGTAGAGGTTGTCCTCCAAGCCGACGCGCACGTTGCCGCCGGCGAGGACGGCCATCGCTACATAAGGGATCTGCATGCGCCCGATGGAGAACGCCGAGAAGACCGCGCCCGGTGGGAGGAGGTTCACCATGGACAGCAATGTCGTCGGGTCGTCGGGGGCACCGTAGGCAATCCCCATGCACAGCTGGATCATCACCGGGTCGTCGATGAGCCCGGCCTTGATCAACTCGTGGACCATCACCATCTGGCCCGTGTCGAACACTTCGAGCTCCGGGCGGACCCCGAGCTCCTGAACGCGTTTGGCCATCGCACGCAGTACTGCCGGGCTGTTCACCATGATGTAGTCGCCGCCAGACGCGAAGTTCATGGTGCCGCAGTCGAGCGTGGTGATCTCCGGGAGCAGCTGCTCGACGTGGGCGAGGCGCTCGTCCGCTCCGGCCATGTCCGTGCCGGCCTGAGCCAGCGGGAGCGGCTGCTGGTCGCCACCGAGCACCATGTCGCCGCCCATGCCGGCGGTGAGGTTGATCACGACGTCGACCTCGGCATCGCGCACGCGCTCCACCACCTCGCGGTACAGCTCAGGGTCACGGACGCCGACGCCAGTCTGCGGATCGCGCACGTGGATGTGGACGATGGCCGCCCCCGCTCTGGCGGCGTCGATGGCCGACTCGGCGATCTCCTTCGGCGTCACCGGCACGTGAGGGCTCTTGCCCACCGTGTCGCCGGCTCCCGTCACCGCGCACGTCACGAACACGTCCCAGTTCACGCCGTAGGACCGTACCGAACGTTGCCGTCGCGCACAGGCTCTTCGGGGCCTCGACGAACGAGCGCCTCGAGCCGGGAGAGGCCGACATCGAGCGCCTGCGTCAGCCGCCGGCGCTCGCCCGTCGCCATCAGGTCAACCACGAGTCCGGTGAACATCGCCTTTGTGAGCGATGCCTCGATCGCCGCGGCGGCCGGGGCAAGACCTTCGTCGACCAGGCGCTGCTCGATGCTCGATCTCCACAATCCGATCTGCTCGGCTCGCACCGGGCCGGGGAGGCCGGTGGCGGTGGCGTCGAGAGCCGCCGCTTCCAGGCCGAGACGCACGATGGCGAGGTTCGCCCGCGAGGCGTTGATCCAACGCCACCACCGGCGAAGGAGGTCGGCCTGCGACAACTGCGGGTGGCGCCGGAGCCAGCCCTGGCGGACATGGCTCTGGATTGCGATGGCCCGTTCGAGCGCCGCGACCACGAGTTCGTCCTTCGTGCCGAAGTGATGCACGAGCGCGTTGACGCTCACGCCGAGCGCGCCGGCCATCGGGCGCAACGAGGCATCGGCCAGGCCATGGACGGCGAGATACGCCACGACATCGTCGAGGAGTGCCTGCTTCAGCGCCAGGTCGGGAGTACGAGCCACGGCAGTCGCTACTCGCCGATCACGAAGCGGTCCGCCCGCGTGTCGCGCCGCGCGGTGTGCCAGCGGCGGCAGCCAGCCTCGTGGAACCACCGCTCGGTTGCGACGCCCGCGATGTTGTCGTACATCCACGTGTAGTCGACAGTCCGCGCGTCGGGGTCAGTGATGCCGTCGGGCACACTCGGGAACTCGCCGCCGTAGCGGAACTCCTCGGACGGACGCTCGCCACAGAGTGGGCACGTGATCCACAACATCAGCGTGTCCCCGTCGAGCCCTGGTCGGCCATGGCGTGGTCGGCGGTGAAACGGTCGAGGGAGAACGGGGCGATCATCTCGGGCGTCCGTCCAGTAGCGATCAGTTCGGCCATCTGCTCGCCGCCGGCCGGGATGGCCTTGAACCCCCACGTGCCCCACCCGGTGGAGATCACGAACCCATCAACGCCGGTGAACCCCATGATCGGCGAGAAGTCGGCCGAGACGTCACACACGCCCGTCCACTGCCGCAGGATGCGCAGATCGCGCACGAAGGGCAGTAGGTGAGCGACCTTGGCCGAGCAACTCTGCAGGAACGAGAACGAACTCCACTGGCGGGCGAAGCTCGTCTGGCGCTCGAATTCGTGCCCGATGAGTAGCTGACCACGCGGGGTCTGCGACACGTAGCACAGCAACTCCGACGACGACACGATCGGGCCGAGTTGCTGCGCATAGCCGTTTGTGACGAACGCCTGCAGAAGATGGGTGTGGATCGGCAGGCGAACGTCGGCCATCTCGGCCACCCGGGTGACATCGCCACCCACCGCGCTCATCACGATGCCCGCGGAGAGGTTGCCCTTCGACGTCTGCACGCCCGTGACCCGGCCGCTCGCATCTCGCAGGAGGTCCGTGACTTCCGTGCCCTGCAACACGTGGACGCCTTGCTCCATCGCGCCCTGGGCGTAGGCCCACACGACCCGGTCGTGGCGCGCCGTCGAACCCGGGACATGGTAC
>JBKJJS010000010.1:0-10176 GCA_046597895.1 Ilumatobacteraceae bacterium | reverse complement strand
ACGGCAAGGGCATCAGCCGCGAGGGCTCGGTGCTCGATCTCGCTGTCGAGCTCGGCATCATCAAGAAGTCCGGCGCGTGGTTCACCTACGACGGCGAGCAGCTCGGCCAGGGCCGGGAGAACGCCAAGAACTTCCTGTCGGAGAACACCGAGATCATGGTCGAGGTCTCGGAGAAGGCAAAGCAGGCCTCGGGCCTCGGTGATCCGCCGGAGGAAGCGTTCAGTCCGGCGGACGACGTGCCGATCGCCATCGACTGATGGTCCCGCAGCGGCTCTCCCTCGTCGCCCTCGGGGTGCGAGACGTCGACGCGGCGCGTCAGTTCTACGAGTCGCTCGGATGGCAGGTCTCGAGTGCATCCATGGAGTCGATCGCCTTCTTTCCAATGGCCGGCTCCGCGCTCACATTGTTCGGGTGGGGGGCGCTGGCCGAAGACGCCGGCGTTCCCCCTGAGGGCCAGGGCTTCCGAGGGGTCGCCCTGGCTCTCAACCTGGACAACGAGGCGGACGTGGATGCGGCGTTCGCCGAATGGTTGGCGGCGGGGGGATCAGCCATCAAGCACCCCGTTCGAGCGAGTTGGGGCGGATATTTTGGCTACGTGGCGGACCTCGATGGCCACCTTTGGGAACTCGCCCACAACCCTGGCTTTCCCATCCTCGCGGACGGTCGACTGCAACTCCCGGCGTGACGACTCGGCCGGGCCGTAGCCTGGCCGGTGCCATGACCGTCACCCAGCCCGTCGGACCCTCCCGGCGCTACGTCGTGCGCACGTTCGGGTGTCAGATGAACGAGCACGACTCAGAGCGCATCGCCGGCTTGCTCGACGCCGATGGCATGGTGGCCGTCGAGTCCGAAGCGGATGCCGACGTCGTGGTCCTGAACACCTGCTGCATCCGGGAGAACGCCGACAACAAGCTGTACGGCACGCTCGGACACCTGAAGACGTGGAAGGACGAACGCGACGGGCGTCAGATCGTGGTGTCTGGCTGCCTGGCGCAGAAGGACCGGGATCTCGTACGCCGAAAGGCACCGTACGTGGACGTCGTGATGGGCACCCACAATGTCCACCGCACAACTGAGTTGATCGCCGAGTCCCGTCATCGTGGACCCATCACCGAGATCTTCGACGAGGCGGTCATCGACGACCACGCCTTGTTCCCGTCGGCGCTCCCCGCCCGGCGTGAGACGAGCTACAACGCCTGGGTCACCATCCAGATCGGTTGCGACAACTCGTGCGCGTTCTGCATCGTTCCGGCTGTTCGCGGCGTAGAGATCAGCCGCCCGTTTGCCGACGTGGTCAGCGAAGTCGTGGCGCTCGCCGCCGCCGGCGTCACCGAGGTCACCCTTCTCGGCCAGAACGTCAACAGCTACGGCCGCGATCTGCAGTTGGCCGCCCGCCAGGGTGGCGACCGCGACGCCCGTGTCCGGCCGCTTTTTGCGGACCTCCTCGTGGCGGTGGGCCAGGTCGAGGGCATTCGGCGAGTGCGGTTCACGAGCCCACACCCGAAGGACATGCGTCCGGAGACGTTTGCGGCTATGGCCGCCACGCCGGCGGTGTGTAATCACCTCCACTATCCGCTCCAATCGGGGAGCGACACGGTTCTCGCCGCCATGCACCGCGGCTACACCGCCGCCCGCTACCTGGAACGACTGGCCGACGCCCGGGCGCAACTCCCGGACCTGGCCGTGTCCACGGACATCATCGTGGGCTTTCCCGGCGAGACCGAGGACGACTTCGCGCGAACGCTCGAAGTGGCCGCCGCCGCCGAGTTCGACTACGCCTATACGTTCATCTTCTCACCGCGCAGCGGTACTGAGGCGGCCCTCATGGCGGACCGGTTCGTGGATGCCACCGTGGTGGGGGAGCGATTTCAACGGCTACGGGTCGTCATCGAACGCTCGGCCCTTGCCCGCCATGCCGCCCGCATCGGACGCATCGAAGAGGTGCTCGTCGAGGGCCCGTCGAAGAAAGACCCGTCGGTCACGAGTGGGCGCACCGGGCAGAACAAGCTCGTTCACTTCACTCCCTCGCTGCCACTGCGGCCGGGTGCGTACGCCACCGTCGAGATCACTGCTGCGGCACCCCATCACCTCCTGGGGCAGTTCGTCGCCGTCACGCACCACGCGACCCACAAGGTCCGAATTCCCGTCGCTGTCGGGGGGTGACCGAGTGACTGTCGCCATCGTGGGGGCGACGGCGTCCGGGAAGAGCGACCTTGCAATGGCGACGGCCGCTGAAGTGGCCGGGGTGGAGATCGTGGCCGCCGATGCCATGCAGGTGTACCGGGGTATGGACATCGGAACCGCCAAGCCGACCCCCGATGACCGCCGAACCGTCGCTCACCATTGCCTCGACCTCGTTGAGCCGACTGAGGTGTTCACGCTCGCTGACTACCAACCAGCTGGCCTAGGGGCCATCGCCGACATCACCGCCCGGGGAGGTTCGCCGCTCCTCGTCGCCGGTACCGGCCTCTATCTCGCCGCCCTCGTGGACCGCCTCGAACTCCCTGGCTCGTGGCCGGAACTTCGTGCCGAACTCGAGGCGCAGTCGGCTGTCGATGCCGCCGGCCTCTACGAGCGGTTGCAGAGTATCGACCCCGCGGCCGCCGCCCGAATGGAACCGACGAACACCCGGCGTATCGTCCGGGCGCTCGAGGTCTGCCTCGGCAGCGGGCGTCCCTTCAGTTCGGTCGGACCAGGCATGGGGTCATATCCCCCGACTGAAATCAGCCAGATCGGGCTGCGGTGGAATCGGGCGGTGCTGGCTGCCCGCATCGGGGGTCGGGTCCGTCGGATGATGGATGCCGGGTTGCTCGCCGAGGTCGCTCGGCTCGCGGCCGCCCCCCAACCGCTGTCGCGCACGGCGGCCCAAGCCCTTGGCTACAAGGAGTTGATCGATCACCTCGCCAGGCGGCTGACGCTGGCGCGAGCAGTGGAATCGATCGTGGTCCGCACGCGACAGTTCGCCACCCGACAGGACCGTTGGTTCAGACGGGACCCGCGCATACGCTGGATCGACATCGAGACCGATCCGCTGGAAGCGTTACCCGTCGTGGTGGAAGCGCTCCGTCGATGACCACAACACGGATCGCACTCACCAAGCATCATGGCCTCGGCAACGACTTTCTCGTCTGGCTCGACGGAGACGTCGGACGCGGGCCTGAACTGGCCCGACGTTGGTGTGACCGCCGCCGCGGCGTCGGCGCCGACGGTCTTCTGCTCGCCCTGGCAGAACCAGACGGCGCCTCGCGTTGGCGAATGGTGCTGTTCAACTCCGACGGGTCCCGGGCCGAGATGAGTGGAAACGGGATTCGCTGCTTCGCCCAGGCGATCGGACGTGGCGAGCCAGGGGTCTTCGACATCGAGACGGACGCGGGCTCCCGTCGGGTGGAAGTCGCCCTCTCTGATATTCCGAGTCAGATCATGGCCAGCGTCGACATGGGCGAGGTACTCGCCGGCCGCCCCTCGCCGAACTGGCCGACCGTGGGCAGCAACCCGGATCGCCCCGTCGCTCACCTGGATCTCGGCAATCCGCACACGGTCGTCGGAGTGGATGATGTGACAGCGTTCGACCTGTCGGCCATCGGCGCCCAGGTGCCGGATATCAACCTCGAGGTCATCGAGCCCGGGCCGGAGCCGTTCGCCGTCACGATGCGGGTCCATGAGCGAGGTGTCGGTGTCACGGAAGCGTGCGGTACTGGGGCCTGCGCGGCGGCCTGGGCGGCGGCGCAATGGGGTTGGCTTCCGGCGAACGCCCGCGATGTCATCGTCCACATGGATGGCGGGGACGCCGCGATACGTCTCGACACGCCGACGACTGGCCGGGTTACTCTCGTCGGTCCGGCCACGTTGGTCGCCGTGGTCGAGGTGGAGGTCTGATGCCGTACAACGAAGCACTCGGCACGACCCTCATCGAGCGATCATTCCGGGAGCGCATCGTGCTTGTCGGAGTCACCCGTCCACCACACGATGCCGACGACACCGAGGCTTCGCTGGATGAGTTGGCGCTCCTCGTCGATACCGCCGGTGCGGACGAGGTCGGTCGCCTTGTCCAGAGTCGTGACCGGCCCGATCCCAAGTTGTTCATCGGCAAGGGCAAGGCCGAGGAGTTGCGCGAACTCTGCCTCGCCGTGGATGCCGACACCGTGGTGTTCGACAACGAACTGTCGCCCGCCCAGCAATACAACTTGGAACAACTTCTCGGCCGCACCGCCATCGATCGCACCGCAGTGATCCTCGACATCTTCGCCCAGAACGCCCATACGCTCGAGGGCAAGGCCCAGGTGGAACTCGCCATCCTTCGATACCGGCTGCCGCGCCTGCGTCGCGGCGCCAAGGCGTCGCTGGCGCAACAGACAGGTGGTGTGGGTAGTCGCACCAGGGGCAAGGGCGAGACGAAGCTCGAGGTCGATCGGCGGGCCATCCAACGCCGAATCGATCGTCTGGTCAGCGACCTCGCTGGGCTGAGCAAGACCCGACATCTCCAACGCCAGGGTCGTGACCGCAGCGGCCTGGCTGCCGTCACGATCGTCGGCTACACGAACGCGGGGAAATCGACGGTGCTCAACTGCCTCACCGACGCTGGCGTGCTCGTGGAGGATCGGTTGTTCGCCACGCTCGACCCCACTACCCGACGCTTGTCGCTGCCGGGCGGCGAGCCGGTGCTCCTCACAGACACCGTCGGCTTCGTCCGGCGACTGCCCCACGGACTCGTGGAGTCGTTCAAGGGCACGCTGGAAGTGGCAAGCACGGCCGACTATCTCGTCCATGTGGTGGATGCCAACGCCCCTGATCCGGAGGGTGAGATCCGGGCGGTCCACGACGTCCTCGCCGAGATCGATGCGGCCGCTGTCCCTGAACTGCTCGTGTTCAACAAGGCTGACCTTGCACCCCAGGAGGCCGCGCGGCTGGTGAAGCAGCACGAGGGGTCGGTGGCTATCAGCGCGGTGACGGGCCAAGGAATCGATGAGTTCCTGCGGACGCTGGCCGACCGAATACGCGCGATGGCCCAGGTCACGGAACTGCTCGTGCCGTACGATCGGGGCGATGTCATGGCGGCCATCAGCCGGGAGGGCGAGGTGGCGTCCACGAGTTATGACGTCGACGGCATCAGAGTCCGGGCCCGGCTCAGCGGTGCATCAGCGGGCCGATTGGCCGCATTTGCCGTGGATTCACCGAAGGACACTCAGGCGACGGCGAGTTCGGAATGAGTGAGCCAACGATGTCCTCGGCGGCGTTGACACCGGGTTTCGTGCCCCCGCCGTACCCGTACGACCGGCTCGACCAGTTCAAGCCCTACGCAGAGCACTTTGCGGGTGGCCTCGTGGACCTGTCGATCGGCACGCCGTGCGATCCTCCGCCGGCTGCGGTGATCGCGGCGTTGTCGTCGTCGAACGAGGAACGGGGTTACCCGCCGTCGATCGGTACGGATGTGCTGCGTCGATCCATCCAGGGTTGGATCGACCGCCGCTTCGGGGTCGATGTGCCGCTTGCTCAGATCGCGGCGTGTATCGGCACCAAGGAGTTCGTCGGCACGCTGCCGCAGTGGTTGAAGCTACGGACCCCATCGCGAGACACGGTGCTCTACCCCGCAGTGGCCTACCCCACGTACGAGATGGGGGCGATCCTGGCTGGTTGCCGGCCCGTGGCGGTACGCCCGACGCCGACGGGCGGGCTCGACCTGGCGTCGATTGATCCGGCCGATGCCGCCCGCGGGCTCGTGCTGTGGGTGAACAGCCCGAGCAATCCCACCGGATCACTCGACGATCTCGGCGCCGTTGCCGACTGGGGTCGACGCCACGGGGTCCCCGTCTTCAGCGACGAGTGCTATGTGGAGTTCACGTGGGATGGCCCGGGTCGCACCATTCTCGAACATGGTCTCGAGGGCGTTGTGGCGGTCCACTCCGTGTCCAAACGTTCGAATCTGGCTGGCCTGCGGGTGGGCTTTTACGCCGGTGACGCCGAACTCGTGGACTACCTGAAAGAAGTGCGCAAGCACGTGGGCATGATGGTGCCGGGCCCGGCGCAGGCGGCGGCGGCCGTGGCGTTGGGCGACGATGCCCATGTGATGGTCCAGCGCGACGTGTACCGCCGCCGCCTCGAACAGGCGGCGGGGATTCTCAGTGACTGGTCGGGTCTCGAGATCCCGCTTCCCGCCGGCGGCTTCTATCTGTGGTTCGACGCCGGCGATGGCTGGGACTTCGCGGCGCGCCTGGCCAAGACAGGCGGGGCCCTTGTCAGCCCCGGCGACTTCTACGGAACCGGCGGTGCGCAGAACGTGCGGGTCGCCGTGGTACAACCAGACCATCGCCTGTCCCTCGTCGGTGATCGGCTTCGCACAAGGCAAGGAGGATCGCACTGATGTCATACCAGCCACCGCCGACTGCTCGGCCGAAGCGACCGGGCACGGCACTCACCTGGCTCGGGGTGCTCCTGATCGTGGGGGGGATCGCCGCCACCGTCGGGCTGTTCCTCGCCGGCCAGCAGCGGTTCAACTCGAAGGTGGAGAGCCTGGCGACTGACTCGGGGGCGCTGTCCGGCTGCATCACCGACCTCACGTTTTCCAAGGAGGGAACGTTCGTTCTCTACTACCTGTCGGAGGGCGAAGTCAGTGTGAACGGGGAGAACGTCGGGTGTTCCGACACCGACACGATCCGCTTGAGCGCCCAGCCGAACGTGCCCGACATGGACGTGAAGCTCACCGACAGCGACGGTGACAACGTGAAGGTCACCCGAACCTCCCTCGACACCAGCAAGGACTTGAGTGCCGGCGGAGTCGCCGCTCGGCCGTATCGTCAGGTGACCATCGCTGCGACGGGCGACTACCAGATCGAGATCACCGCCGCCGAGGACGTGGAACGCTTCGCCATCGGACTCGGTCCCGAGATCGAGGAACCTTCCCCGTTGCTGCCGATCGTGGTCGGCGTCGTCGGCATCGCCCTCGGTGTGCTCCTGATCGTGCTCGGCGCTGTCCGTCGTTCGGCGAGCCGTCGCGTACCACCCGTCGCCGTCGCCTACGGCTATCAAGCCCCTGGCGGATTCCAGGCGCCGGGGCAGTATCCCGTGCAGCCGCCGGTCGTGTATCAGCCGCCGTCCAGCCAGGGCTTCGACCATCCGACGCAGTCGATGCCACCTATCGTCACCGCACCCGAACCAGTGGGCCCGTTCACCCAGCCGTACGCGCCGCCGCCTGACTACTCGGAATGGTCGGCGCCGAAACAACCACTTCCCCCACCCGCCGCCGCGCCGCCACCTCGGGGACCGCCGGCGCACGACCGACAGACTCCGGAACAATGAGCGATCTCGCAGCCCGGATCGAGGAACTCTGGGCAGGGCGCGATGGGCTGGTGGCCGGTGATACCGATGCATTCGCCACCGTCGCCGAGGCGATCGACCTGCTGGATCGGGGCGAGGTTCGGGTGGCCGAACTCGTCGGTGACACGGTCGTGGTCCATCAGTGGCTGAAGCAGGCCATCCTGCTGTTGTTCAAGCTGTCGACGATGGAAACGACCGAACTCGGCCCGTTCGAGTACGCCGACAAGATCCCCCTGAAGCGGGGCTACCAGGCGAGCGGGGTGCGGGTGGTGCCGGGTGCCAGCGCCCGTTGGGGCGCGTACCTTGAGCCGGGCGTCATCATGATGCCGAGTTACGTCAACATCGGCGCCAGGGTCGGGGCCGGAACCATGGTGGATACGTGGGCCACGGTCGGGTCATGCGCCCAGATCGGACGCAACGTGCACCTCTCGGGTGGTGTCGGCATTGGAGGCGTACTCGAGCCGCCGCAGGCCGCCCCCGTGATCGTGGGAGATGAATGCCTCATCGGGAGCCGCTGCATCGTGGCGGAGGGGGCCCGGGTGGGCGATGGCGTGGTGCTCGGCGCCGGCTGCATCCTCACGGGCACCATTCCTGTAATTGAGTCGTGGAGCGGCAAGGAGATCTCGCGCGGCGTCGTCCCGCCGTGGACGGTCGCGGTCACGGCGAGCCGGGCGCGCCAGTTCTCGGGAGGCGAGTTCGGCATGCCGTGCATCCTGCTTCTCAAGCAGCTCGAGGTGGGCGAACGCCACGACAAGAGCAAGCTGAACGACATCCTGCGCGACCACGGCGCCACTCTGTGACGGACTTGCTGGAGCTGACCGCTCGGCTCGTCGACATCCCGTCGGAAAGCCATGGCGAGGCGGCGATCACGGACTGGATCGAAGCCCGGCTTCGCGCCACGGCCCCGTGGTTGACGGTCGATCGCGTGGGGGAGAATCTCGTGGCGAGGACCCACCTCGGCCGCTCGCAGCGGCTCGTGCTGGCGGGCCACACGGACACGGTGCCGATCAACGCCAACTTGCCGTCGCGAGTGGATGGAGATGTGCTCTGGGGGTGTGGCACGGCGGATATGAAGTCCGGCCTTGCCGTGATGTTGGAGTTGGCCTGCTCGGTGCGCGAACCGGCCGTCGATACGACATACGTGTTCTACGAGGCCGAGGAGGTGGCAGCTGAGTTCAACGGGCTGAAGCGGTTGTTCGCCGAGCGGCCGGACCTCGTGCGTGGCGACGTGGCGATTCTCGGGGAGCCAACCGACGGGGTGATCGAAGCGGGATGCCAGGGAACCATGCGACTCAAGGTGGTGCTGCGCGGATTGCGGGCTCACACCGCAAGGCCTTGGATGGGTCGCAACGCCATTCACCGCCTCGGTCCGCTGATCGAGCGCCTGGCCACGTGGCCGCAACGTCGACCGCTCATCGACGGTTGCGAGTATCGCGAGGCCGTGCAGGCAGTGAGCGTGACCGGAGGCGTGGCGGGCAACGTGGTGCCGGACGAGGTCACGCTGATGGTCAACCATCGCTTCGCGCCAGATCGGAGCCCCGCCGACGCCGAGGCCTTTCTGCGGGACCTCATCGGTCCCTGCGTCGAACCGGGCGACCTCGTGGAGGTCGTTGACTGTGCGAGCGGAGCGGCACCAGCGCTGACCCATCCCTTGCTCGCGGCGCTCGTCGAGCGGAACTCCCTGCCGGTGCGAGCCAAGTTGGGGTGGACTGACGTTGCTCGCTTTGCCGCCCATGGCGTGCCGGCCGCCAACTTTGGGCCCGGCGATGCGATGCTTGCGCACACCAAGGATGAACGGGTCGCCCGGGAGCCTCTCGAGCGGACCTACCGGGCCCTGGTCGACCTCGTGACCAACGGGACCTGAGCCGCGCCTGGTCAGTCCAGGCGGCGCATGAGCGTGACGACCTTGCCGTACAGCGTGACGTCAGCGGCGTCGAACTCCATGGGCACGAGCCGGGGGTTGTGCGGGATGAGGGTGACCTTGCCGCCCTTGCGCTGCCACGTCTTGACGGTGGCCTCGCCGCCCGGGATGCCAACGACCACGGTCTCACCGTTGTTGGCGTGATCCTGCTGGCGGGCGACGACAAAGTCTCCGTCGAGAATGCCGACATCGACCATGGAGTCGCCGCGGACCCGCAGCATGAAGACCTCGCCTTCACCGGTGAAGTCGAGCGGGAGAGGAAGGATCTCCTCGACGTTCTCCTGTGCCAACACGTTGGAGCCGGCCGCCACATCGCCGATGAGCGGCACGTGGCGTACGGGGCGGCGCTCCATCACCACGCCGGTGCTCGACTCGTATCGCACCTCCAGGGCGCGGGGCTTGGTGGGGTCCCGCTTCAGGTAGCCGAGGCGTTGCAGGGTGTTGAGGTGATTGTGGACAGTGGAAGGAGACGTGAGGCCGACCGCCTCTCCGATCTCCCGGACGGAAGGCGGATACCCGTGATCGCGCATGTTGCGCTCGATGACGTCGAGGATGCCCCGCTGGCGGGGGGTGAGACCTGGTTCACGCATGCCTACATCGTACGGATGTTCGGCAACAAAATCAAACACTCGTTCCGGAACAATTGTTCGTAGAAATGTTCGTCCGGAGGTTGACGACGAACGATTGTTCGGGCACACTCCGAACGGTCGTTCGTACCAAAGGAGCACCCCATGGCCATGCCGGCCCTGCATCTCGAGCGGAGCACCATCTCGTCACCGCCGGTTCACCTGTACATCGTCGACGGAGGCCGCCCATGCGCCGCCGTCTACCGACGCCGCCGTCTCGCCGCCGTCGTGGTCCTTCTCATTGTCATGGTCGTCGCGCTGGCCCTCTCGCTGCGCGTCGGTGCGGCGGCGCTCGGGGGCGGCCCTGCCTCCGCTCCC
>JBKJJS010000002.1:0-4613 GCA_046597895.1 Ilumatobacteraceae bacterium | reverse complement strand
CGCCGCACCCCCTGCCCTCGGAGGTGACAACTACTTCGTCAGCGGCGAGTACTACTTCGAGTTCGACGACGTCCTCGAAGTCCGCCAGGCCGACGTGCAAGGCGGCCAGCCCAACCCGTACTCGCAGAACGTCGCGCAACTCCTCAACTTGGCGCCCAACTGCGCTCAGGTTCTCTCCAACCCGACTGTCGTCGCCGCCGAGACAGGCTTCGGCGCCACCTGGATCCTCGGGGGCGGGGCGAGGATCGACGTGGGCGTCCACGGTCGGCTGGAGATGTTCGGCCGGCCGCAGGGAAACCAGGACGTGAGCATCCAAGCGGTGGAGACGAGCGGCTCGGGCTATACGGCGAGCACCCTTACCCTCAGCTCTGGGCCCATCCTGTCGATGAAGTCCGGCAACACCAACGACATGGCAATCCATGGCTTGATTCGAGCCACGAAGGCTCTGATCGAGTTCGGCAACGTCACGAATACCGTCTCGGCCCAGGCCACCGGTGGAATCGTCGCGGCGTCGGTCGACATGCAGGGCTCGGCCTCGGCGAGCGGCTGGTTGATCGGTCGGAGCAACCGGCCCTCAGCGACCAAGATCCTGATGACGTCGACGGCCACCGACGCCACTGGCGTGGCGGTCACCACTCAGGCCGTCGCGGACTACCGCGCCTCGCGGACCGTCGAGGACGCCGGTACCACGAGCGGTTCGCTCGTCATCACCTCCGCCACGGCCGACTTCACGAGCGCCGACATCGGCAGCGTGGTGATGTCCACAAGCCTCGATGCTGGTACGACCATTACGTCGGTCGTGAACCCGACGACAGTACGCGTGTCCTCCTCGGCCAACTTTTCCCGGTCGAACGTGACGTTGAACATCCGGACCGCCGAGGTGGCCGTCAACTCGTGGCGCAAGCTCTGAGCTCTCCGGCGAACCCGAGCTCAGCGACCGAGCCAGGCGTCGATGAGCTGACGTCCCCAGATGATCGTGGCGAAGGCCCCGACGGCCATGAACGGCCCGAACGGGAGCATCGTCTTGCGTCCGCCCTTCCCGCGGGCCATCGCGGCCACTCCCGCCAGCGCGCCCGCCAAGAACCCGAGGAACAAACCCACCGGTACGTGCATCGGCCCGATCCAACCGAGGAACAGTCCGAGCAGCCCGGCAAGGCGGACGTCGCCGTCGCCCATCGCGCCTTTCCACCCGAGATAGAGGGCAAGGAAGAACGCAACGGCGCCAGCGGCACCGACACCGGCCCAGAGCAACCGCTCCGGCTCGTCGTCGATCAGTGCGGCGACCACGAGAATTGGGGCACCCAGCGCGGCAGCGATGTAGATCACCTGGCGAGGGAGGCGATGGGTCCTCAGGTCGATCACCGACAGCACCACCAGCGCGCTCGTGAGCACCAGGAAGGCGGCCAACTCCACGTGCCATCCGAACCGGGCAGCCATCGCCGCGTACCCCGCCCCGGTGACTATCTCCACGACGAGCGGGACCGCCGTGATAGGAACACCACACCCGCGGCACCGGCCCCGCACGGCCAGCCACGACACGATCGGCACCAACTCGAACCAGCGGAGTTCCACCCCGCATGTATCGCAGTGGGACCGGCCGTGGCTGGTCGGCTCGTGACGGGGAAGCCGATCGGCGACCAGCCCAAGATAAGAGCCAACCACCACGCCAAGTACTGCAACCGCCACGATCAACACCGCAGCGGAGCCTAGGAGCACCCATGGACCAGGACGCGGACGGTCGAGAGGACCCGGAGCCGTTCTTCATCCGCCTCGCCGACTCATCGACGGAGGAGTCGACGGAGGAGTCGACGGAGCAAGACGCCAGCGAGTCGCCCGTCGATGAGTCGGATTCGGACGACCCATCAAAGATCGTCGATTTCTGGGCGCCCACGCGGCCACCCGCACGGGGCGAGACGGCACCGCTCGACCTCCAGCTCACGCGGCTCCTGACGCATCTGCTCGACGTCAGGGGATCGGATCTCCACCTGAGCGCCGCCATCCCTCCGACGATCCGAGTCGACGGCGTCCTCGCCCCGATCGCCGGCGAGGACGTGCTGGAGCCAGAGGTCATCACCCGCATGTTGCGGACGACGCTCAACGACGAGTTGTGGACGGGCTACCTCGACATCCGCCAGGTGGACTATTCGTTGGAACTCGCCGGCAAAGGTCGCTTCCGCGTCAACGCCTACCACCAGCGGGGAACCCCCGCCGCAGCGTTCCGCGCCATCGAGCACTACATCCCGACACTCGAAGAACTCGGCGTGCCGCCGGGAGTCCAACGCATGATGAACTTCCCCTACGGTCTCGTGTTGTTCGTGGGCCCTACAGGGTCGGGCAAGTCCACCACCCAGGCCTCGCTCATCGACCGCATTGCCGCCACCCGCCCGTGTCACATCCTCACCATCGAGGACCCTGTCGAGTACATCCACCGTCACCAGGTGGCCATCGTCAGTCAACGCGAGGTCGGCACGGACGTCCGGTCGTTCGCCCATGGACTGCGGGCCGCCATGCGCGAGGACCCCGATGTCATCCTCTTGGGCGAAATGCGTGACGAGGAGTCCATTTCGACCACGCTCACGCTCGCCGAGACCGGCCACCTCGTGTTCGCCACTCTGCACACGAACGACGCATCACAGTCCATCGACCGTCTCATCGACTCGTATTCTGCCGATCGGCGGGACCAGATTCAGACGCAGCTCGCGTCCGTGATCCAGGGCGTCGTCAGCCAACGCCTCGTGCGGCGTAAAGGTGGCGGACGGGTCGGCGCGTTCGAAGTGATGATCGCCACGGAGGCCGTACGCAACCTCATCCGCGAGGGCAAAACCCGCCAGATCCGCAACGTCATCTCCACTGGGTCCAACGAGGGCATGCAGACACTGGAGGCGTCACTCGACGCCATTGTGCATCACGGGCTGGTGACATACGAGGAAGCCCTGACGGTGAGCCAGTACCCGAAGGAGATCCGTAATCCGGCGATCACCGTGGCCACACAGGCGGCGACGGCCACGCGCCGCTGAGATGCCGAACCCTCTCCCCTACAAGCCCATTGCCGGTGCCGTTCCGTGCCCGGGTGGCTGGCTCGTCCAGCCGGCCCGCCTGCTCGGCGTCACGGTGATCCCGGAAGAGACCTTCGTGGTCGAGACGTTGGCCGACGTGATCGACTACCGACCGACGTTCGCCACCATCGCGCTGGACGTCGCGGTGGGGCTCCCCGAGCAGCCCTTCGGCGGCTACCGCTCCTGCGACAAGGAAGCGAGGGCGATGCTCGGATGGCCGCGCCGGGTGTCGGTGCCCCCTGTACCGAGCCGGGAAGCGTTGTATGCATCGTCCCTGAATAAGGCGATTGCTGCCGAACCATGGTTGACCCCGCTCGGGTATCGACGGTTCCGCTGGATCCGGGAAGCCGACGAGGAGCTGCAGCCGTACCACCAACGTCGTGTGTTCTCCGCTTCGCCGGAACTGAGCTTTCTCCTGGTGAACGGCGAGGCACCGACGCGCACCTCGGGCTATTGGAAGGACGGGCCGATGGAGCGCCTGAACCTGCTCCAAGAGCGGCTCCCTGGGCTGCGCTCGATCGCCACGGCCACGCCACCCGCTGGGGCGTCGTTGCGCCACGTGATGAACGCCTCGGCCCTCCTGTGGACGGCCCGGCGCATCAGCGGCCGGGCCATCAACCGCCTCCCAGTCGACCCGCAGTGGGACGAGCACGGCCGGCGGATGGAACTCGTGCGGTAGATGCGGAGAGGCCGGGCCCGAAGGCCCGACCTCTCCGGTTCTCACACCCGAAGGTACCCATCACTCAGGAAAGGATCAGGGGGCCTTGCCTGTCACCCAGGTCGTCGCGTTCCAGTGTGCGAAGGTGGCATCGCCGAGGACGATGTGCTGGTTAATGGTCCATGCGGTGGCCGGGGTCGGCGCCATAGCACCGATCGACGCAAAGTTGGCTGGCGCTGCGCCACCCGTGTAGGTACCGGGGTTACCCGCCGTGGCGCCCGTGGCCTGAGTTGCGCCACAAGTAGTCGACGTTGCCGAGATCGTGCTGATGCCGGTGATGTCGTAGTTCGCCGAAGCGCTGCGCAAGAGGCCCGCAGAGACCAACTGTCCCTCTGCTGTACCAGCGGGCGAGTACGTGAGCGTGATGCCCTTCGCCCCCGCCGCCTCCTGGGCGATCTCGAGCGTCTTCAGGTCGGCCGCGCAGGCCGATGCCTTGCCTTGATCGGTGATGCCTCGTACCGAGAGCACGACGATGGTGCTCAAGATTCCGAGAATCACAATGACGATGAGCAGTTCGATGAGCGTGAAGCCTTTGTCACGCTGCTGTGGCTCAGCCGACTGCAGTTCTTCTTGACGGTTCAAAGTTCCCTCCAACTTTCGCCGGACGACTCTCACCGCCCGGTCCCGTGTATGTGTTGTGTCGCTTTTTCACGAGGCTTTATCGCTCGATATGACACAGAGTAACGAGTTCATCACCCAGGGGCAAGAAGGATTGCTAATTCTTGCTGTACCGCTTGAGTCATCGCTGAGTAGGTAGCGGGGCCACTACGGTTCCGACGCCATGGGCCAGATCTCCATCAGCCACGCCATCTCATCCAAGGCCGAGGCCGACCCCGACC
>JBKJJS010000398.1:0-8345 GCA_046597895.1 Ilumatobacteraceae bacterium | reverse complement strand
CGGCGACCCCACTCGGCGGGCGATCTACCTTTCGGCCCGAGCCGACGAGGATGGCGTCACCGCGGCGTCCGTGGCACAGCACTTCGGCCTCCACCCGAACGTCGCCCGCCACCACCTCGACAAGTTGGCCAACGGCGGTTACCTCGACGTGGCGGTGGAACGCAGCGCCGGTACTGGTGCCGGGCGGCCGTCGAAGCGCTACCGGGCAGCGGGCGAGAAGACCCCCCTCGAAGTCCCCGTGCGTACCGACGATCTCGTGCTCGCCCTTCTCGGCAAGACGTTGTCGGCCCTTCCCCGCCCGGAGGCGGAGCGCATCGCCGAGGAGGTCGGCTCCGACTACGGCCGGGCTCTCGCCGCCGGGCTGAGCGCCGCCGACGCTCACGCCGGGCAGCGGTCACTTCGCTCGGCGTTGCACGCAGTCGCCGATGCGCTCACGGCCCACGGGTTCGCCGCCCACACCGAGCAGCGCAACAACCAACTGCGGATCGTCAACACGAACTGCCCGTTCGGCGACACGGCTATCGACCATCCGGTCATCTGCGCCGTCGATCGAGGCATGGTCAAGGGAATGCTGTCCGCCCTGTACGGCGACAGCGACCCATCCCTGGAGTCCTCGCGGCCCCAGGGCGACACGTTCTGCGTCACCACCGTCTGATTGGCCCGGGGCGGCCCGAGGTCACGACGTTGTCACACCCCGGGAGTACGGTCGTGGCGACGGAAGGAAGCTCGTGGCCGACGGCATCGACATCACCATCGCGCTCTCGCGGTTCGCGGGCGACGCGACCAGGAAGCTGACGGCCCTCGGCGCCAAGGGGGAGCCCGAAGATCAGATTCGCGCGCCGCTCGACGCACTCATCACGGATTTGGCCGAACGGTGTGGCGTCGGTGGGAGGAACGTCGTCGCTATCGGCGAGACGTCCATCGCAGACCTAAAGCCCCGGCCGGACTTCGCAGTCCAGACCCATGGCGCCTTGGTCGGGTTCATCGAGGCGAAGGCTCCCGGCAGGGGTGCCGATCCGCGCAGGTTCAAGGACAAGCACGACAAAGACCAGTGGGCGAAGCTCAAGTCGCTGCCAAATCTCCTCATATACCGACGGCAACGAGTTCTCGCTGTGGCGGGATGGCGAGATCGTCGGCAAGATCGTCAGGCTGAACGGCGACATCCGCTCTGATGGCGCCTCGATCACGGCCGCACCCGGCATCGAAGCGCTCTTCGAGGACTTCTTCGGCTGGCAACCACTCGCACCCAAGAACGCGAAGCAGCTCGCAGACCTGACTGCACGGATATGCCGACTGATGCGCGACGAGGTGGCAGAGCAGCTGGCCCTACACAATCCAGCCCTCACAGACCTTGCTGCGGAGTGGCGCGCGTTGTTGTTCCCCGGCGCTGACGAGCAGACATTTGCCGACGGGTATGCCCAGGCCGTCACATTCGGCCTGCTGGTGGCACGCGCCCGGGGGATCTCGGTCGCCGACGGCGTGAGCCGTGCCGCGCAGCAGATCGGTACGAAGCACTCGCTCATCGGAGGCGCCCTGTTCGTCCTCACGCTCAACACTGAGACCCACGCCACGTTGAAGACGTCGATCGGTACGTTGACGAGGGTGCTCGAAGTGGTCGACTGACCCACGATCTCGAAGGGTCATCCGGAGGCGTGGCTGTACTTCTACGAGGAGTTCCTCAACGTCTACAACCGCGAGCTCCGCAAGAAGACCGGGTCGTACTACACGCCGCCTGAGGTAGTCCAAGCCATGATCGGCTTCGAGGAGACAACGCTGCAGACACGCTTCGGCCGGCCCCTGGGACTCGCGGCGCCCGACGTCACCCTCGTCGATCCGGTGGTTGGCACGGGCACATTTCTGCTCGCAGCTCTTCGCTCCATCGTTGAGACTGTCGAGCGCGACCAGGGTCGGGGTGCGGTCTCCGGGATGCTCGAGGATGCACTCCAGCGGCTCATCGGTTTCGAGATCCAGCTTGGTCCATTCGCGGTCGCCCAGCTTCGACTACTCGCGGAACTGGCCAACCTCGGCGTTACGACGGGCCAGGACCTTCGTCTGTACGTCACCGACACGTTGTCGAACCCGTACATCGAGGACGAGCGGCTCGGCCTGCTATTCGAGCCGATTGCCGAATCGCGACGAAAGGCCAACGAAGTCAAGAAGAACGAGTCGGTCCTCGTCGTGATTGGAAACCCGCCCTACAAGGAGAAGGCAAAGGGGCGAGGTGGATGGATCGAGGCCGGCAGCCCCGAAACGAAGGTTCCCGCACCCCTTGCCGCGTGGTTTCCACCGCGAGAGTGGGGTGTCGGCGCGCATACCAAGCACCTCTGCAACCTCTACGTCTACTTCTGGCGCTGGGCCACGTGGAAAGTCTTCGATCACCACCCCGATGACAAGAACGGGATCGTCTGCTTCATCACGGTGGCGGGGTTCCTCAACGGACCGGGCTTCGAGAAGATGCGCGACTACTTGCGACGAACGGCGAATGAGATCTGGGTCATCGACTGCTCGCCCGACGGCCACCAACCAGAAGTCAGCACCCGTATTTTCCAAGGCGTCCAGCAGCCCGTATGCATCGTGATGGCGTCGCGGTCCGTAGCCCCAAAGCCAGACGAGCCCGCGGCGGTTCGATTCCGCGCACTGCCTGTCGGCAACCGCACCACGAAGTTCGAGGCCCTCCCGGCGATCGATCTCGCCGACACAGGATGGGCGGGTTGCCCTACGGGGTGGCGCGATCCGTTCCTGCCTGCATCCACCGGGGCGTGGTCGACCTATCCGCGCCTCGGTGATCTGTTCGTGTACAACGGCTCGGGCGTGATGCCGGGGCGCACTTGGGTCATCGCGCCAGATCGGCAGACGCTTCAGGGCCTTTTCAAAGTCGTGGGTTGTGGGGTGTGACCTGCGGGTTCGCTGGTGGACTGGCGTGGCCTGTGGTGTCGGTGGTAGACCCGGCAGGTGAGTGATGGGTGGTTCGGTGGGTTGCGGGTGACGTTGTTGGCTGTTGCTGATCGGGCCCGGTTTGATGCGGTTCTTGATGAGCATCATTGGCTGGGTCATCGGATGGTCGGTGAGACGTTGCGTTATGTCGCGACCGATGCTCAGGGTGAGTGGGTTGCTCTGGTCGGTTTCGGGTCGTGCGCGTTGTCGTGTCGGCCTCGTGATTGTTTCATCGGCTGGTCGGGTGAGATCCAGTTCCGTCGGCTGAGGTTCGTCGCGGCGAACCAACGGTTTTGTGTGCTGCCTGCTGGTCGCAGACCCAACGCGGCGTCCGCGGTGATGGGGCGCACGTTGCGCCGGTTGAGCTCGGACTGGGTTGATGTGTGGGGTCATCCGGTGTTGCTCGTGGAGACGTTCGTCGATCCGTGCCGTCATGTTGGCACCTGTTATGGAGCGTCGTCGTTCCTGCAGATCGGCCAGACCGCAGGTTATGGCCGCCGGTCCGGGCGATACGTCGAGCACGGCCAGGTGAAAGACGTCTACGTCAAGGCGTTGCATCGTCGCAGCGTCGAGGTCCTCGCGGGCCCGTTCGATCATCCGTTGCTGTTCGCTGACCCCAGGAGTTGTGTGGCCCCGATCAATTTCAACACCGCTGATCTGTCGTGCCTGCTCGGCGCGCTCTGCGCGATCACCGACCCTCGCAAGCCACGAGGGGTGCGCCATGACTTCGCGTCGACGTTGGCGTTGTGCGCGTGCGCGACCCTCGCGGGCAACAAGAGTCTGCTCGCGATCTCCGAGTTCGTGAGCGCAGCATCCCAGGAAACCCTCGCCCGTGTCGGTGCCCGCATCTCGCCTTCGACCAGGCTGCGTGTGGCACCGTCGTACGCGACGATTCGGCGGGCACTCGAGCGGGTTGACCCCCAAGAACTCGACGACATCGTCAACACCTGGGCCGGTTCTCAACGCACCCAGGCAACAACCCGACCTCACACCCGAAACCGCGACAACAACCGCGACCGCGACGACGACCGCGACGGGAGCGGTGACGGGTTGGTTGGCGTCGCGGTTGACGGCAAAACATTGCGAGGCGCCCGCAAAGATGACGGCACCCAGGTTCATCTTCTCTCCGCAATGACCCACGACACCAAGACCGTGATCGGTCAACGCGACGTCGATACCGACAAGACCAACGAAATCAGAGTATTCCGCCCGCTTCTGGCCCGTCTCGACATCGCAGGCAAGGTCGTCACCGCGGACCCGATGCACACCCAACGCTAAGCCGCAAGGTTCATCGTCGGGTTCAAGGCAGGCCACTACCTCTTCGGTGTCAAGGCCAACCAGCCAACCCTGCACAACGCGGGTCTCAACGCGCTCACCAACCGAGACCTCGACCGCTCTCACCACGAAACGGTCCAACGCGGTCACGGCCGCATCGACGTCCACCGCGTCTGGGTGGTGCCAGTACCAGCCGGGACCAAGTTCCCTCACGCAGCCCAGTTCGTCCTCGTCGAACGCGAGTCATCGAACCTCCACAACGAACGCCAAAGCATCGAAAGCCGCATCTACGTCACCGACCTCACCGCTGCCCAAGCCAACCCAGCGAACCTGCTCCGTCTCACCACCGGACACTGGAACATCGAAAGCCTCCACTGGATCCGCGACGTCACCTACAGCGAAGACCTCTCACAAGTACGCGTCGGCACAACCCCACGCGTCATGGCAACACTCCGCAACCTCGCGATCAGCATCATCCGACACACCGCAGGCGCAGCCGCAAGCATCGCCGCCGCCACCCGTCAACTAGGCCGCCAACCCGACACCATCCTCGACATGCTCGGCATCCCAGCCCTCACACCATGACTTTGGAAAGGACCGTGGCAGACGCTTGTCGAGCGCTGGCAGGCGCTCACAAGCACCAAATTCGATGAGAAGGAAGACCTCTTCCGGCCGCACGAAGGCGGTGACCGATCCACGACGAAGGTCGTGAAGTCGGGCCTTGCTGGCTATCCGGACAATCCGACCTCCGTCGGGGAAGACCAGGGACCGGTCGTTGCGCCTGTGCGCTACGGCTTTCGCTCCTTCGATCGACAGTGGATCATCCCAAACAACCGATTGATCAATCGACCGAATTCCGGAATCTGGGCCGCAATGTCACCTGTGCAACTCCACCTGACCGCCCTTCACCGCACCGCGCCGAGGAGCGGGCCTGCCGCCACAATCACGGCGCTCGTTCCCGACCTCGATCACTACAAAGGAAGCTTTGGTGGACGAGTCTTCCCCTTATGGCTCGACCACGCAGCGACGACTTCCAACGTTCATCCCGGGGTCGTCGAGGCCCTCGGTGCGGCGCTCGGCGTCGAGGTATCTCCCGAAGCGGTGTTCGCGTACATCGTGGGCATGGTGTCCAATCCGGCCTTCACTGCTCGGTTTGCGGACGACCTCTCAACGCCCGGGCTCCGCGTGCCGGTGACAGCGAGCGGGCCGCTGTTCGAGCGCGCCGTCGGGCTCGAACGGCGAGTGATCTGGTTGCAGTCATACCGCGAGCGCTGCGTCGACCCAACCGCAGGGCGGTCCGGCTCCAGACCGCGACTTTCGCTTGAGCGGGCGCCCAAGGTGCCAGCCGAAGGAACTATCTCGACCGTCCGCGACGAAGCTGCGGACACGCTGGGCTACGACGCCGCGATGCGTCGACTCCTCGTGGGCACGGGCTACGTCGACAACGTCACATCGGCTATGTGGAAGTACACCGTGTCGGGGATGGGTGTGGTGAGCCAATGGTTCAGTTATCGAAGGGCTCACCGGGACCGTCCTCTGATCGGCGACAAGCGACCACCCTCGAGACTTGAGAAGGTCCTGCCCGGCCGATGGCTCCCCGAGTACACCACGGACCTACTCGACATGCTCCATGTTCTCGGTCTCTTGATCGACTTGGAGCCCGAGCAGGCGGTGCTTCTCGACGATGTCTGCGGTGGTGCCCTACTCAGCGAGAGTGATCTCGCTGAGATGGGAGCGTTCGATCTACCGGTGGGCTACCCGTCGGCACCGTTTCGAGCCGAGGCGTCGCCCGCTGACGCGCCCAATCTCTTCGAGTAGGCAGCACCAAACTTTGTAAGAATCCGCAGTTCATGGTTGATGATGGAACATTTGTTCGTTAGTATGATTGTCATGGTCGAGGAAGCGGAACGACTCCACGAGACAGTCACCGGGCTCCTCGAACTCGATGCCGCCTGCCTGCCTGATGCCGAACTGCACGAGCTCGTCGTGGCAATCCAACGAGAACGAGCACGCCTCGGTGCTGCTGCCGCCACGCTCGTCGCCCAATGGGAACGACGTGCCATCTGGCGCAAAGACGGCTCTCTCAGTGCCGCGGCCCGCCTCGCCCGCGAGACCCGCACCTCACGCGGTTCTTCCGGGCTCGAACTCCGCCGGGCCCGCCAATCCCACACCATGCCCGCCACCATGGCTGCGATCGCCGACGGCCGCCTGTCGCTCGACCATCTCGATCTCCTCGGCCGCGCCAACCAGCCCTGGTGCGAAGCGAAGTTCGCCGCCGCCGAACAAGATCTGGTCGACAAGTGCGCAGGGCTGCGCTACCCGCAAGCCGTCAAGGTCATCGACTACTGGCTCCAACACGCCGACGCCACCCGCACCGAAGAAGAAGCCGAACGACGCCTCCACGAAGTCGACGCCCACGTCTCGGAAACACTCGACAAGAAGGTTCGCGTCGACGCCGACCTCGACCCCATCGGCGGTGCGATCTTCAAGGCCGAATTCGATCGCCTCGAACGCGAGCTGTACCTCGCCGATCAACGCAACGGTGTCGAACGATCCAACGCCGAACGACGCGCTGCCGCCCTCATCGAGATGGCCACCAGATCCGCGACCATGCCCGCCAACGGGCGACGCCCCCAACCACTGTTCACCGTACTCATCGGCGACGACACTCTCCGACGGATCTGCGAACTCTCCAACGGCATCGTCATCGCCCCCGGCCAACTCGTGCCGTACCTCGACACCGCACTCCTCGAGTCCATCCTGTTCGACGGACCATCGACCATCATCTCGGCGTCATACCGACGCAACTTCACCGGCGCCGTGCGCCGCGCCGTCGAAGTCCGCGACTGCCACTGCCAGCACCCCGCCGGGTGCGACACCCCCGCCGAACGCTGCGATGTCGACCACATCATCCCCGTCGCCGACGGTGGCATCACCAGCCAATTCGATGGGCGAATCGAATGCCCACCCCACAACCGGAACCGCACCAAACACGACCACGGCGCCACCCCCCAACCCGAACGAACCCTCACCCGCCTCGACGAACTCCGAGCACGAATCCGATGGCGCATCCGACACCGCGGGTACGACAGGAGCTACGACGCCGACCAAGACGACGAGGACCTGAAGGACACAGGCTGAACTACGAGAGGCGGCGCGCCGCCAACGTGGCCGCCCCCATCTTCTTGCCGTCGAAGCCGATCGTCTGGGTGGGCGTGATCTTGAGTACTCGACGGTGCGACGTGTCGTTGAGGCGGACGAACTCCGCCAGCGCCTCCGGATCGCCCGGCCGCAACCTCTCTCCCAGAGCGGGCAGGAACCAACCGATGGTCTCGCTATCGGCGAGCACCTCGCACGTCCCCTTGTACGTGACGGTCTGCGCACCCTTGATCGACGTTCCCTTGCTCGTGATCGAGATCGACACCCGGGGGTCGCGCTGCACCGCCCGGACCCGCACCCGCAAGTCCGACACGCTGAGCCAGAAGCAGCCGTCCTTGAACACGTAGGACATGATCACCCCGACGGGCCAGCCCTCCTGGTTGGACCACATGAAGGTGCACTCGTTCTGCTCCGCCACGAGTCGGCCCTCGTCCACGGGATCGAGGGTGTAGGAACTCACGTCGTCGTAAGTGAAGCGCTCAGCCATGGTTCCGGAACGTACCAGTGCACCAGCGTCGACGTCTTGAGCACGCCGGGTCTAGGGTCGCGACGACACGACTGGGGGACCCGCCATGGAGACCGTTCGTCCGATGCGCTATCCGATCATCTCCGCGGACTCGCACATCACCGAGCCCGGGCACGCGTACATCGACTACATCGATCCGGCCTGGCGGGACAAGGCGCCGCGCCTGATCCACGATGAGGTCTCGGGGGATTGCTTCGAAGTCGACGGGTTCGCCAAGCACATCAACCTCGGCACGGTGGCGGCCGCGGGCAAGCCGCCGGAAGAGCTCCGCTTGCGGGGCGCCGTGTTCGAGAACCTGCACCGCGGCGGCTGGGATCCGACGTACCGCCGAGCCGACCAGATCCGCGACGGGGTCGACGCCGAGATCATCTACCCCACCATCGGCATGATCCTGTGCAACCACCGCGACTACGACTACAAGCACGCCTGTTTCCAGGCCTACAACCGCTGG
>JBKJJS010000324.1:0-5558 GCA_046597895.1 Ilumatobacteraceae bacterium | reverse complement strand
GGATCCTCATCGGCGCCAACCCAACGGTCTCGATGTGGGGCGGCATCCCGCAGTACAACCCGGCCAAGCGCCTACGCGAGGCGAAGGCCCGCGGCATGAAACTCATCGTGATCGATCCCCGCCTCACGGAAGCCGCCCAGGTGGCCGACATCTTCCTGCAGCTCAAGCCCGGTGAGGACCCGACCGTGCTCGCCGGTCTGTTGCGCGTCATCGTCGAAGAACGGCTCACCGACGACGCGTTCATCGCTGGCGATGTCCAGGGCCTCGACACGCTCCGGACCGCGGTCGAGCCGTTCACGCCGGAGTACGTCGAGCGTCGGGCCGGCGTCCCCTCAGCCGACCTCATCGCCGCGGCCCGAATGTTCGCCACTGGCAAGGTCGGATCCGTCACGGCTGGCACCGGCCCGAACATGGCACCCCGCGGCACGCTCACCGAGTACCTCATCGCCGCCCTCCAGACGGTGTGCGGACGCTGGCTGCGCGAGGGCGACATCGTCCCCAACCCGTACGTGCTGCGCCCGGCGCGCGTGTCGAAGGCGCAGGCGGACGTGAAGACGCCGTCGCATGGCTTTGGCGAACAACTGCGCATCCGCGGCCTCGGGGCCAACGCTGGCGGCCTGCCCACGTCGGCGCTGGCCGAGGAGATCCTCACCCCCGGCGAGGGCCAGGTGCACGCCCTGTTCAGCCTCGGTGGCAATCCGCTCGCCGCCTGGCCGGACCAGCTCAAGACGTTCGACGCGCTGAAAGAGCTCGACCTGCTCGTACAGCTCGACATCCGTTGGTCTGCCACCGCCAAGATGTCGACCCACGTCATCGGCTGCAAACTCGGCCTCGAGGCCGAGGGCACGTCCATGCCGAACGAGACCATCTGGGGCTACGGCGCCGCCACCACGGGCTACCCGGACCCGTACGCCCAGTGGGCGCCGGCGCTCGTCAACCCACCCGAAGGCAGCGAGGTGTACGAGGAGTGGCAGTTCTTCTACCGGCTCGCACGGCGCATGGGTCTGCAGTTGAAGTTCAGCGGTGTCGAACTCGACATGGCGAATGAGGCGACTACCGGCGACCTGCTCGAGTTGATGTCGAGGGGCTCACGCATTCCACTCGCCGACGTGAAGCAGCACCCGCACGGCGCCATGTTCCGCGACGACTCGATCCGCGTCCTTGCAAAGGACGACGGCTGGACCGAACGCCTCGACGTCGGCCACCCCGTGATGATGGCGGAACTTGCCGATGTCGCGGCCGAGCCGTTGGTCGACCATGCCGGCTACGGCGACGACGACGTGTTCCACTACCGCCTCATCTCACGACGACTACTCGACGTCTACAACTCGTCCGGCCGCGATATCCCGCATCTCGTGCGCAAGTGGCAGTACAACCCGGCGTTCATGAACCCTGCCGACATCGAGGCCGAGGGTTTCCACGCCGGCGACATCATCGAGATCGACTCAGGGCACGCCAGCATCCTCGGCGTGGTGGAGGCGGCCGCCGACGTCCGGCGCGGCGCCATCTCCATGGCCCACAGCTTCGGCGATGCGCCGAAGCACGACAGCGAGGTCCGCACGATCGGTTCCAACACGGGTCGCCTCTCGCCGGTAGACAGGGACTTCGATCCCATCCACGGCCTGCCGATCATGAGCGCCATCCCCGTCAATGTGCGGCTGAGCGACGAGAACCTTTCGGTACCGGTGGCGGGCGCCTGATTGGGCTCAGCCTGACGGAGCCGTAGTGGTCGGGGTCACAGTGGTCGGTGGCGTCGTCGTGCTCGTGCTGTTGCCGGTAGCCAACTCGTAGGCGCGTGTCGTCAACTGTTCGGCCTCGGTCACCTTCTTCTGGTACGTGCCGAGGTCGCCGGCCTTCAGCGCGACGGCAGCTTCGGCAAACGCTTGGTTGGCTCTCACCAGCAAGGTCTCGACCGTGTCGGCTTCGATCGGCGCCGACGGGTCGGTCGGGGTGGTGCCGTCCGGCGTCGTCGTTCCGGTGCGGTCGCCAACATCGACGTTCAGCCCTGGGAACAACTTCGCCAGCGCCTCCCCCGTCGTCGTGCCCCGCACCGTGCGATCGCCCAAGGTGAGCGTGATGGAGTTAAGGGCGGGCACCCCATTCGTCTGGGCCGTCACGAACAAAGGCCGCAGGTAGATGAAGCCTGAGCCGGCCGGGATGAGTTGGAGGTCGCCAAAGCTCACGTTGGACCCAGCCTGGTCGAGCAGCGTGAGATCCGCTGCCAGCTGTTCACTGATTTGCGCCGCAACCTTCAGCGGGCCATCGGGAAGCGGGCTGGCGATCCGGTAGACGACGAGCTTCCCGTACGAATCCGGGTCGCTCGACGCGGTCATGACGGCCTGTAACTCGCGTCGTTTGTCGTCCTTCGAATACGGGACAAAGGGGCGAAGGAGTACGAACTCCGCTGGATCCGTACTACCCGGCGGCCGGAATAGCGTGTAGTACGGATCGAACCGCAACGTGTTGGCATCACCCTGACGGGTACTGCTGGTCTCGGATGATCCGGCCGTCAGCGCCGGCGTACTTTGACCTGACTGCGTGGCCGGCGCCTCCTGAGCGACGCTCCATGCACCGGCGAGCGTGTAGAAGGGGTCCGGCTGATCGATCTGGTAGCGGGCGTAGCGGTTCGTCTGCACCCGGAAGAGATCCTCGGGGTAACGGAAATGCGCCACCAATTCGGCCGGCGCCTCGCTGACGGGAGTGAAGAGATCGGGGAAGACCTTCGACCACGCCAGGACGATGGGATCCTCCGTGTCGACGAGGTAGAGCGTGGTCGTCCCCTCGTAGGCGTCGATCGTGACCTTCACCGAGTTGCGGACGTAGTTGAAATCGTGGTCGAGACCCGTACCGAGCGGCAACTGTTTGCGGTCGGCCGACTCCGCGTATGGGTAGTGCGAGGTCGTGGTGTAGCCATCGAGCACCCAGAGCACCCGTCCGCCGACCACCACGGGATACGGGTCGGCATCGAAGTCCAGGAAGGGTGCCACTTTCTCGACCCGATTCCGGATGTCGCGGTTGTAGATGATCCGGGAGTCCTCTGAGATGAGTTTGGACCCGAAGAGGTTGTATTCGCCGAAGTGCAGCGCGAACGCCACCCGCCGTAGCGGGGACGACAATCGGACGCCACCGTTGCCCGCATAGGACGGTTTCGTCGGATCGAGCGACTCCTCGCCCCCGGCACGGTTCGTCTTGACGACGGCGTAGTTGCCGAGCCCTTCGCCGAAGTACAACCCGGGTTCCGCCACGGGGATGCCTGCCGCGCCGATGGCGTAATCGGGGCGGCCTTCGGCCGTGGCCTGGCTCGCCGGTGCCGCCACGATGCCGTAACCGTGGGTGTAGGCGAGGTGACGAGCTTCCCACGTCTGGACCTGCGCCCCCTTCTGGTTCAGTTGGCGGGCGGCGAGCGCCACCTGCTGCACCCGGCCATCGAGCACGTATCGATCCACGTCGACATCGTCGATGGCGTAGAACTGTTCGCGTTCCTGGTCCACCTGGAAGCGGCTGCCCATGATGCTCGGATCGATCAGGCGCGCCTCGGCGAGTGCCGGAACGGCCGCCTCCGCCTGGGCCCGATCCACGGTGCCGATAGTGATGTCCCGCACTTCGACGCTGTCGAGTCCCATGGCACGACGCGTCGCTTCGATGTTGCGCCGGATGTACTCGGACTCCCGAGTGGACTCACTCGGCTGGACCCGGAACCGCTGGACGAGCGTCGGGTACACGGTGCCGGCAACGAGGGCGACGACGGCCCACAGACCGACAGCGATCACCGGGAGGCGCCAGCCTCGTTGGCGCACGTTCCAGATGAGCAATACAGCAGCGGCCAACGAAATGAGGATCAGCAGGTTCAACGCTGGCAACTGCGCATTCACATCCGTGTAGCCGGCACCTTCGACGAACCCGCGCTTCGAGGTCGTGAGGCTGTAGCGACGCAACCAGTACTGGGCTGCCTTCAGAATGGCCACGGCGGCGAGCAGCACTGACAAGTGCAGTTTCACCTGCGGTGTCACACGGCCGACGGCACCACTCGTTCGGATACCGCCGTTCAGGTAGTGCACAACGGTCGTGAGTAGCGTGACGACGACGAGTGCGGCAAAGGCCCACCCGATGATGAAGTTCAGGAACGGCAGGCGGAAGACGTACCAAGAGACATCTTCACCGAACTGGGGATCCTTTACGCCGAACGAGACGGAGTTGCGGAAGAGGAACCAGTCCCGCCAATGGGCGGCCGCCGGTACGCCAGCGATGAGCCCGAACAGCAACGCGATGCCCAGACGGACCAGACGCTGACGAGGTTCGATGAAGCTCCTGACCCGCTCGAGTACTTCCTCCTCCGGCCCGCTCGCCCGCACCGTCGGCGCCACCCGGTCGGCGATGGAAAGGCTCAGGTACGTCAGCACGGCAAAGATCAGCGTGCACGCCACCGCCAAGAAGATCTTGGCCCGCAGCACACCCCAGAACACCTCGGAATGATCCACGGACTTGAACCAGAGGGCGTCCACGTAGAAGCCGGCGAGGCTCCTCGCCGACAGGATCAGGACGACCAACACCACCGCCACGACGGCCATGACGATGCGCCACTTGGACGAGACTTGGAACCGGCGCACGCGCGGTCGACGGGAGGGGAGGTCCGAGGGGGGCCGCATGGTGACGTCACGCTATCTCAGCCAAGGGCGCCGACGGCTCAGATCGCGGCCGGTGGCGGTGGAATAGCGACACCACCGCGGGCCAACAGCACGGCAAGAGCCTCTTCCAAGGTGGACACAGCGATGATCTCCAGGCCTTTGCCGGCTGCCTTGCGGGCGTCGGCCAACTGCTCGGGCCCCTGCGCCAACGGGACGATGAAGTAGTCGGCACCGGCCTGCTTGACCGCGATGACTTTTTGATGCAGGCCGCCGATCGCCCCGACCGTGCCATCCTCGGCGATCGCGCCGGTGACAGCGACGGTCTTGCCGCCAGTGAGCGAACCCGGGGTCAGCTCGTCGATGAGCGTCAGTGTGAACGCCAGGCCGGCCGAGGGCCCGCCGATCCGGTCCGTGTCGATGGTCGCCTCGAACGGCAACTCCACGGAGAACGTGTCGTGAGACGCGAACCCTATGAGCGCTCGCGCCGGATCGTCGGGCGCGGCGATCGTCGTGATCTTCGCTTCCTGTTCCGCGGAGTCCTTCGGCGACCGGAACGTCACGGTGATGACATCGCCCGGCGCACGCGCCGCCATGACCGGACCGAGCTCGTCCATGGTCGGCGTCGGTGTTCCGTCGATGGCCGTGATGGTGGCGCCGCGCTCGAGGAACTCCCCGGCCGGAGCAACCGTGTCGCACTCGGGATCGTCCTCGACCCGGCCGTTGAGACACAGGACCTGGGAGACGACAACCTCGCCCGCTTCGAGGGTGCCTCCGAACCCGAGCCGGCGGTACGCCACGTACTCCGCCACGTCCTTGGCGACGCCCAACCAGGAACGCGAGATCGCCCTCCAGATGATGCGCGACGCCAAGGACGTGGCGGAGTATGTGGCGTACCGCCGGCTCGGGTTCGGAGGCACCCTCGAAGCGGGCGAG
>JBKJJS010000182.1:0-15050 GCA_046597895.1 Ilumatobacteraceae bacterium | reverse complement strand
GCAGCGCGGCCCCCGTTGGATCGGTGACCAGGCAGAAGACGTGGCGCTGCTGGCGATCCTCGGTCACTCCGACAGCCTCGCACGATGGCTCGTCGCAACGCACCGGAGATTCGATCGAGTGACGCGTGCAAGGATGTCGCTATGGGAATCCGACGAGTCATCACCGGTCACGACAGCAACGGCAAGGCAGTCATCCTGGCGGACGAACAGGTCGCCTCCGTGACCGCAGGGGGGTTCTCGTTCGACCCGATGTGGGCCAGCGACGTGGAGGCGGTCGTTCCCAACGACGGGTCGATCCCGACCAATCCGACGTTCTTCCCGGCCTTCGGTGAATCACGGGTGTTCACGTGGGTGGCGCAACCCGGCAGCGTCGAAGCAGGAGCAGCGACGATGGAGGAGATGGAGGCCGCGGCGCCGGGGCTCGTCGCGCACATGGAGGCGGACAACCCGGGCATGCACACGACCCAGACCATCGACGTCGACGTCATTCTCAGCGGCGAGATCTGGATGGAGGTCGACGACGGCGTGCAGACCCACCTGAAGGCCGGCGATGTCGTCATCCAGAACGGCACCCGCCACCGTTGGGACAACCGCTCGGATCAGCCGACGGTCGTGCTCTCCGTGATACTCGGCGCCAAACGGGCCTGACCCAACACCGTCACGTTGCGCTGGGGCGCATGCCGCGTTCGGTCAGGAGCAGCCGTAATGCCTGGCCTCGTGCGCGGTAGTCGGCGTACTCGCCATAGCTCGTGGCGGCGGGCGACAACAGCAACACCCCATCGAGTTCGGAGTCGACGTGGTCGATGGCCGCGGCGAGCGTCGGAACGGTCGTCGGACGCACCCCAGCGGCGCCTTCGACCGCGTCGGCGATCCGCACGCCGGCCGGCCCCATGGCGATGATTCGCACCGATGGCCGGTTCGCAAGATCGGCCCCGAAGTCCGTGTAGTCGAGCGCCCGATCGTAGCCGCCGACCAGCAGCACGACGGACCGGTCGGCGAACACGTCGAGCGCATACCCGACCGCTCCGGGCGCCGTCGCCAAGCCGTCGTCGACGACGGTGAGGTTGCCGTAGCGGCCGATGGTCTGGAGTCGGTGCTCGAGGGGTTCGAACGAGGCCAGCGCGGCCGCAAACCCGGGGTGGACGCCGCCGAGCGCGTGTGCGGCCGCGTGCACCGCGAGGTTGGCGTTGCGCTCGTTGTGCTCGCCCCGGAGCCGAAGGCCGCCGAGCGGCACGAGCAGGTTGGCATCGGTGACGAGCCGGCGCCCTGGCAACGCCGCCGTGACCTCGACCGCCGCATCCTGCATCCCGTTCACGAACGTGGTCTCGCTCGTACGGAAGAGGTTCAGCTTGTCGGCGACGTAACGCTCATACGACCCGTGCCAGTCCAGGTGTTCCTCGTAGATCGACGTGAACACCCCGACCTGAGGTGAGACCGAGACGTCGGCGCACTGGTAGCTCGAACACTCCAGCACGATCCAGCGGTCCGTGGTGTCCAACACCTCGACGGGCGCCCGGCCGATGTTGCCCGCCAGTTCCACTGGCACGCCCGCCGCACCGATGAGGTGGGCAATAAGGCTCGCTGTGGTGGACTTGCCCTTGGTACCGGTGACGCCGATGGTCATCCGCCCGGCCCGTTCCGACAGGACGAGGTCGGTGAGGCTCGTGACGATCCCGCCACGTTCGCGGAACGCCTCGATCTCGGGGCGGTAGCGGGTGACCCCTGGCGACTTCACGACGACATCGACACCATCGAGATCGACGAGCGGCCGCTCGGGTCCGAGCACTTCACGTGCCCCGTCGTCCATTGTGGTCACCATCACCGGACGACTCCGGGCGGGATCTGCCAGCAGTGCGGCTGCGGCCTGACCCTCCCGACCCATACCCCAGATGAGCACCCGGCACCCGTCGAGTTCACGCAAGCGCATCGGCGGCGACCTCCCACAGGGGCGGGATGGAGTGCTCGCCCCGTTCGTGGATCGGGTCCCAACCGCCCACGTCGTCGACCAGCAGGGCTAACGCCCGCACGACGAGGTGTCCAGACCACTCCTTCGATTCGGTCAACCGGGCCATCGCCCACCGGGACTCGCGTGCCGTGCCGACACACTCCATGGGTGGCTCGCCACCGAGGCCGAGGATGGCCCGGTACGGCTCGATCCCGGCGGGGTCGGCGAGGAGATCGAGACCATCGAAGATGCCGGCCACCGTCGAGGGCGGGAGGAATGCCGACAGCCCGAGGAACACGAACCGGCACTTCGGGCAGTCGCCGCACCAGCGCAGGCCGGCCGCACGACCGATGGCCGTGTACGCCTGGTTGCAGCTCGTGACCACGCCGAAGTACCGAGTCAACCCTGCAAACCGGCGGCTGATCTCCACCTCGTGCAGTGGCCGCAACAACGAGAAGTATGGGACGGGCACGATCGCAGAGAGCGCCCGCTCGAAGGCAAGGCTCTTCGACCACTGGTGGTTGACCGGCTGGCCCCGATGCGAAGTAGTGGGCACTGACGCCGATGACTCGTTCGACATCACGACGGCGGCGGCGCCGAGCCCGACCGCCACTACGCAGAGCGCAGCCGAATTGATGGCGGTCACAGGGACATGGCCGTTGCGTGCCCCGCACTCGTTGAGTTCGAGCAGCCGACGGTCGAGCATCCTGCCGATGACGAGGTGTTCCTGCACTCCGACGGCCGCCGTCTCCTCGATCGCCCGATGCGTCCCCACCGACGCGAGCGTGAACGGTTGGCCCGATCGGCGCACGGACTCGATGGTGACGATGGAATCCTTGCCCCCACCAACGGCGACGAGCGCCGGCCCGTTCGCGTCGCGCCGCGGCCACACTGGCCCTTCGTCGGCCGCCGACACCGTCTCGAGAATCGGTGTCACCGGCTCCAATCCGTTCTGCATGGAGTACTCGGCGAGGCCGTTGAGATACAGGTCGCGCACGAATCGTTCGGCCCACTGCGGCACACCCGTGATCACCGGCGGGCCTGCCGCCTTGTAATAGCTCGTTCCCGCGCACAGGTGCAGCACGGTGACGGCGTGTTCGAACTGGCGTCCTGTCAAAGAGTGGTCCATCAAAGGGAACGAGAACCGCTCCTCGAATTCCAGTGCGTCGAGTGCGTAGCGAAGACGCACGACTCCACTGCCGGCATCGAAATCCCACCCTACGTAGTGGAACGCCTCGACGGCATCAGGACGGAAGGGTTCGCGCATGACGCCCACCACGATACGGTCCCCCACCATGTCCGATGCGATCACCCCGTTCCGAATCGACGTACCAGAGGCCGAACTCATCGACCTGCGCGGTCGCCTCGCCCGCACCCGCTTCCCCGAGAAGGAGCCCGTGATCGATTGGTCGCAGGGCATTCCCCTCGCGTACGTAAAGGAGCTGTGCGAGTACTGGCGGACGTCGTACGACTGGCGTCGCGCTGAGGCCCACCTCAACGAGTTCCCCCAGTTCAAGACTGATCTGACAGGGCCCGATGGCACGCCGCTCGGCATTCACTTCCTCCACGTCCGTTCACCCGAGCCGAACGCTATGCCCATCGTCCTCACGCACGGCTGGCCCGGTTCCGTCGTCGAGTTCCACAAGGCCATCGGACCGCTCACGAACCCCGCCGCCCACGGTGGCGATCCCGCCGATGCGTTCCACGTCGTGTGCCCATCACTACCCGGCTACGGCTTCAGCGCCAAGCCCGCCACCACTGGCTGGGGTGTGGACCATATCGCCAAGGCGTGGGGCCAGTTGATGGCCCGGCTGGGCTACGACCGCTATGGGGCCCAGGGCGGCGATTGGGGCGCCATGGTGACCACCTGGATCGGTCGATCCGAAACCGAGCACTGCGCCGGCATCCACGTCAACATGCCCATTGCCTTCCCGGGGCCCGATCAAATGGCCGATCTCACTGAACGCGAGCTTGGCGCACTGGCGAGCATGCAGTTCTACAACGACCACGACTCCGGCTACTCCAAGCAGCAGTCCACGCGCCCCCAGACGCTCGGCTATGGCCTCGTCGATTCGCCGAGCGGGCAGGCGGCGTGGATCGTCGAGAAGTTCTACCAGTGGACCGATTGCGATGGTCACCCAGAGAACGTGCTCAGCCGCGACGAGTTGCTCGACAACGTGATGCTCTACTGGCTACCCGGCGCGGGCGCCTCCTCGGCGCGGCTCTACTGGGAGAGCTTCGGCGCGGCGGCCGCCGGTGACCCCGTCACGATCCCTTCCGGGATGTCGATCTTTCCGAAAGAGATCTTCCGTCCGTCGCGGCGCTGGGCCGAGATGCGCTACACGGACATCCGCTACTGGAATGAACTCGACAAGGGTGGCCACTTCGCGGCATTCGAACAGCCGACCGCGTTCGTCGCGGAGGTTCGCAACTTCTTCCGTCTCGTGCGTTAGTCGTTCGTCACTGGGGCGACTCGGCAGCCACGATCGAGGCCACGACGGATGGCTGAAAGGCGGCGATGAACTGCCGAACAGCGGATTTCGAGCCCGTGAGTTCGACCCGGCCGACCCTATGGGCATCCACCAGCGTCGTGTGTCCGAGGTAGGTGCGGTACAACGTCGAACGATCGGTGCGCACCGTGACATCGACGTCGAATCGAGGATCGGCAAGACAGAGTGACGCGGCGGTGTCCACCACGATCCAGTAGCGCTTGGAATGGTCCGTGAAGTTGACGTGGATCGTGAAGCGGCGGGCAGGCAGCGTGCTCGGGTCGATCCTGCGGTGGAGCCACCACAACAACAGGTCAGGGTCCAGTTCGTCGGGTTCGGGTTCGCCGAACATCCAGCGTGCACCCCACGTTGCGAGACCAAAGACGACTGGTTCGAGATCACGGCCCGAGGGCGTGAGCCGATAGCCGCCATCGTCATCCTGAGCGATGACGTCGGCTCGCTTCAGTTGCTGGAGCCGTCGGCTCAGCAGGGCGCGCGACAACCCGGGGTTGCCGCTGATGAACTCGTTGAACCTCGTCGTACCCGTCAGCAGATCGCGGACGATGTGGATCGTCCAGCGGTCGCCGAGGAGTTCCGCCGATCGAGAGATCGGGCAGTACTGGCCGTAGGTTTGCATGCGCCACCATGCCACAGTTCAGTATTGGAACTGGACGGCGGCCGTTCGGTGGTGTTGGCTGAGCGATGACACACGGAGCGTTAGCTCCGCTCGATCGAACCGAGAAACTGAGGAACCGATGCGGATCACCAAGAACGACATCCCGATCAAGATCGACGTGCCAGGAGCTATCGCCCGCCAGGCGATCAACTTCGGTGATGCGTCGGACTACGGGTCCCTGTCGGCCGAGTACTTCTCGCTCGGCGCTGGCACCGACATCGCGCCGCTGCTCAAGGGCCTCGACGGCGATGCCTGCCACTCGCCCCACTGGGGGTTCATGATCTCAGGGGAGGTCGTGATCACGTACACGAACGGCCGCGAGGAACGCTGCACCGGCGACGATCTCTTCTACTGGCCCCCGGGGCACAGTGTCCGGGTGGTCGAAGACGCCGAGGTGATCCTCTTCAGCCCCCAGGTCGAGCATTCCGAGGTCATGAACCACATGATCGCGACGATGGCCGGCTGATCAGAGCGGACACATGCGGAACGGACGAAGACCGGACTCACGATCAAGGAGATCACATGGAAGGCAATGAGCAGTTGGCTGTCATCATTCCGATGCTGAATCGGGTAGGGGCTGGCATCCGGCGAGAGCAACTCGATGGCCCGACGCCGTGTGTGTCGTTCACCGTCTCGGGCGTGCTCGACCACATGACAGGCCTGGCGTCGGCATACGCCCCCGCATTCCGGGGCGACGCGCCGCCGTCCAACGAAGGCGCGGCCTCCGAGCCCGACCATCGCGAGCTGACAGTGAGGTTCCAACTGGCCATGGACGCGCTGCTTGACGCCGTCCAAAGCCCCGGAGCGCTCGAGCGCACGATCGACACGCCATTCGGGCCGATGCCAGGGGCGACGTTCGCCCGTCTCGTGGCGTTCGACGGTCTCATCCATGGCTGGGATCTCGCCACCTCTACTCAGCAGGCCTGGGATCCGCCGGAGGAAGTCGTGACCGAGGTCGACGCCTTCGCCCGCCAAGCAATCGCGCCGGAGATGCGCGACGGCGACACCTTCGCCCAGGAGACCGACGCACCACCTGACGCCTCGAGTCTGCTCCGTCTCGTCGCCTTCAGTGGGCGCACTGTCTAGCGGCTCCCCCTCACCCGCTCGCTGAGCTATAGCGAGTCGGCGAATCCTTTGATGTCGCGGACGGTCGCCAGGTACACGTCGGGCATCGCGTCGCGGAACATTGTGTCGCCGGCGTGGCATGTGCCGTTCACCGTCCGGCTGACGGCGCTCACCCCCGCACCGAGCAGCTTGCGGAAGTACGCGAGGCCTTCGTCGCGCAGCGGGTCGAGCTGATTCACCGAGATGACGTGGGGCGGCAACCCCTCGAGGTCCGACGAGTTGGCGTACAACGGCCAGGCCAAAGGATTGTCGGCGTTCGCGCCGCTCGGGTCGTAGATCTTCGCGAGCACGCCCATCATGGCGCACTCGAGGAAGTACCCATCGTTCTCGTACAGCGACGCGAGTTCCGGATTTTTGACCGCGTACGCGTTCGAGATGTACGGGCACATGGCGTACACGCCATCGATCTGGTCGAGGCGGCCGTCGCGCTTCGCGGCGATCGTGGCGGCCAGCGTGAGGTTGCCTCCACCAGACTCTCCTGAGACGATCACTGTGGAGATGCCGAGACGACCCTTGTTGTCGTTCACCCACTGCAGTGCCGACGTGCAATCGTTGAGCCCGGCGGGGAACGGATACGGACCGTGCTTGCCGCCGCCGTTGCGGAACTCGACACCGACGACCACCATTCCGGTCGCCGCCAACTCGTCGCGCCAACGTACGAACGCTGGCCCTGCCGCCTCCAACAGGACCATCCCGCCGCCGTGGATGTGGAGGATGCCGGGAAGGGGTCCCACGCCGGCGGTAGGGCGATGGACGAACAGCGTGATGTCGTTGCCGTCGATGCCCCTGATGATCTCGACCGTCGACGTGACCCCTTCGACGGGGGGTACGCCCATCGCAAGCAACGGGAACAGTCCTTCGAAACCGGCCTCCGCCTCGCCGCAGTACTCGAGGAGATCCTCGAGCGACGACTCGGTGTCGACCGGCGCCGGCTCGGGGTGGCCACCGAGGCCGAGCGGGACGAGCGCGGCGATCATGCGCGGGTCGGCGCGCGGGTCGTCCTGTAACGTCATGGCCGGCGAGCCGAGCCGACCGGGAAGGATGGGTGCGTTGCCCGTGTCCATTGATGCGGTCCCCTTGTCTGCGCCGATGATCGGCGGTACGAGGGCAGAACCTAGCTCGTGCCCGCCGTGTCGAACTGCGGGCACGCTCGAGCCAGCCATCGTCAGGTTCTCGGCGCGAAGTGACCCGGATTCCGAGCTTTTCCGCGCCGAGATCGGATGCCGTCGAGGCCGATGCCCCTACTCCAGACCGAAGCGACGCCGGACCTCCGTCGCAGCGACGGCTGCGTCGGTCACGTGGATCGCTGCCATTCCCTCGACCACTGCGGCCTCGACGTTGCCCAGATGATCGTCGAGGAACAGACACTCCCCGATCGGTGCGCCCACCATCTCCGCAGCCAAGTGATAGATCCCTGGCTCGGGCTTGCGCATCCCGACCTTGCACGAGTCGACCACGACATCGAACAATTCCGAGACCGGAATCGTCCGCTCGATGACCGGGCGAAACTCTCGCACCGAATTCGTCAGCATCACCGTGGGGATACCGGCCGCCCGGAGCGCCCGAACGACGTCCACCATGGCGGACTCCGGGTAGTTCACGGCCCCGGCGACCCACTCGTGGAACAAGGCGAGATCAAACCCGACACCGTGCACGGCGAAGCGGGCCGCCATGCGTTCACCGAACTCGGGGCCGATGTCGATGAGTCCCCGCTCCGCGTCGTGCCACGGATTGTCGACCCCATCACCGAGCCCACCGAAGATCGTGCCGAGCACGACGTCGGGTGTGGTGCCGAACTGCTCGGCCAGCCAGTGCATACGCGCGATCGGCGACACCGCCATCACTCCCCCGAAATCGAAGATCCCCGCTCGCAGCGTCACGGGCGCATGAAGACCTGGGGCTCGCCGGATTCCTTTGGCGTGCGGTTCGACAACATGCGGAACTCCGGCGCGTACTTCATGATCTCGCGGCGGGCGATGGTCATCTTGTGGACCTCGTCCGGGCCGTCGGCGAGGCGTAGCGAGCGCATGTGCGCCCACATCCGGGCGAGTGGATAGAACTGCGTGACGCCGGCTGCTCCGTGCACCTGGATGGCCCGGTCGATCACCTTGAGCGCCATGTTCGGCACCGCCACCTTGATGCCCGAGATCTCAGTGGCGGCCGACTTGTTGCCCACCGTGTCCATGAGATGGGCAGTGCGCATCACGTATTCGCGAGCCATGTCGATCTCGATGCGGGATTCAGCGATCCAGTCCTGGATGACCCCCTTGTGGGCGACGAGCGACCCGAAGGTCGTTCGCTGGAGCGAGCGCTCGATCATGTAGCGCAGCGCCCGCTCGGCCACGCCGATGGCCCGCATGCAGTGATGGATTCGCCCTGGCCCGAGGCGGGCCTGGGAGATGGCGAACCCGCCACCCTCCTCGCCGAGCAGATGGTCGGCGGGCACCCGGACGTCCGTATAGATGATCTCGGGATGGCCGCCAGGATCCTCGAACCCGAACACGTGCGGTTCGCGGCCGAACGTAATCCCTGGTGAGTCCTTGGGCACCACGATCATGGACTGTTGGCGATGCGGCGATGCCTTGGGATCCGTCTTGCCCATCACGATCAGCACTTTGCAACGCGGCGATTTGGCCCCCGAGCTGAACCACTTGGTGCCGTTCAACACATAGCTGTCGCCGTCGCGTTCGATGCGCAATCCGATGTTCGTGGCGTCGGACGACGCCACGTCTGGTTCGGTCATCGAGAACGCCGAGCGGATCTCTCCTTCCAGCAGGGGTGACAGCCAGTCACGCTTCACTCGTTGCGAGCCGTAGAGGTTGAGGATCTCCATGTTCCCGGTGTCGGGTGCTGCACAGTTGAGTGCCTCGGAGGCGAACTCCACCTTGCCGAGATGTTCAGAGATCGGCGCATAATCGACGTTCGACAACTTCGTGCCCGGGGCGTCCGGCGCGAGGTGGGGAAGAAACAGATTCCACAACCCACGGGATCGGGCGGCGTCCTTCAAGTCGTTCATGATCGGCGGGTAGCCGAGCAGGCCGACCTCCTCGCGCTGGCCGTAGTACGTCGGCTCGGCGGGGTAGATGAGTTCGTCCATGAACCGCAGGACGTCATCCAGCATCTGTCGACCGGTGGCGGTCTGTTCGTACGGCATACGCGCACGTTACGCGTGGTGCCCGCCGCTGCTCCTATGCGCTTGCGGAGGCGCGGAACCCCACGTCGAGATCGGCGAGGATGTCGGTGATCGACTCGATCGGGTTTGTCGCCGATTCAGTCGGGAATCGGCTCAGCAGTCGGCCACCGCGGCGAGCGCCGTGCACAACTCATGGTGCCGCCGCCCGAGCCCACCGATGCATCGGGTCAGCATCGCGTGATTGACGACGGTGAGGTCGTCGAAGTTGGCAACGCACTCTCTCGCCAACCCCTCATCGCGTCCGAGGTGGAGCTGGGTCGGCCCCGTTCGCAGTGTCGAGGTGATCAGGGCAACGGTGACGCGCCGCATGGCACCGAGTGCATACGGCCGGGTGACGACGAGGGCCGGACGGGTCTTGGCCTCCGGCGATTCCAGAAGCCAGATCTCGCCTTGGTTCACGCCGATTCAGTCGGGTTGGAACACGAACCACCAACGTGCTGACCCCAGGGGTGAACAGCGAGACACACCGTGTTTTCCTGACTTGTCAGCTCACAGGAGCGCCCACACGGCGATCGGAGCTCTCGTCGAACCACGGATCACGGGGTGCAGGTCCGCTCCCGGCGCGAGGCGCAGGTTCGGGAAGGCGTCGAGCAAGTATTGGCCGGAAATCACGGCCTCCACCCGGGCCATCTCGTAACCGGGACAGAAGTGCTTGCCGAGCCCGAAGCCGAGGTGACCGAACCTCTCGCCGTCGTCGTAGCCCTTGCGCAACTCCTTGGACAGCCACAGGTCGGACCGCTGGAGGTCGAATCGCCGAGGGTCGTTGAAAACGGAAGGATCGTTGTTGGCCGAGCCGATCGAGATATTGACGTGCGTTCCCGCCGGGATGGTGAACCCGGCGATCTCCACCTCCGCGACGGAGAACCGCTGCTGGCCGAGGATGGGAAACGAGTGGCGCATCGTCTCGCCAAACGCCGGATCGAGCTGCTCCGGATCCGCCTTCACGAGCGCGAGCTGCTCCTCGTCGCCGAGCAGGCACGCCCACATCCCGCTCATGGCTTTGTCCGTCGTCTCCCCACCTGCCGTGAGTAGGAGGGCGAGGAACGCCTCGACCTCCTCATTCGACAAGCTTTCGCCCTCCACCTCCGCACTCAGAATGCGCGAGATGAAGTCGTGCCCGGGCATGCGCTTGCGTTCCTCGACGATCGGCGCGCAATACCGCTTGAACGCCGTAGCCGCCTCGATACCCATCCGGCGTTTGTCGGGTTCGTACGCCGACAGGCCGGTCATCATTTTCTGGTAGCAGTCGTGGAAGAACGGCATGTCCTCGGGGGGTAGACCGAGCATGTCGCAGATCACCTGCACCGGGAGCCACGTGCAGAACTCGGCGACGAGGTCGACCTCGGTCTTGCCACGCATCTGGTCGATGAGCTTCTCGGCGTTGCGCTCGATGAGGACCTTGTAGCCATCGAGGCGCTTGCCGACGAGTTCGGGAGCGATAATCGTGCGGCGCACCACGTGCTCACGACCGTCGTACTGCAGCATCGTCGGGCCGAACACCACGCCAAGCGTCTTGGCGTACATCTGGTTGCTCCAGTGCTCGCTGTCGGCGAACACATCGACCACATCCTGGTAGCGGGTGACGTGGTAGATCCCGGTCTGGGGGTGCAACCACACGGGAGCGTGTTCGCGTAGGTGCGCCCAGAACGGGAATGGGTCGCGAATGAACTCCTCGAGGGGGCTGATGGCCTCGTCGGAGTAGGGGTTGAAGACGGTTGTCGTCGCGCTCATGCGGAGGCCCCTACTACTTCGCCTGCATGCCGCCGTGATGGGAGCCGGCGGACGGAGGCTCGTAGAGGTACGGCGCCGGCACCTCCAGGGGGATGTCGGCAAGCCGCCAGCCCCACTGGCTCGCCACCATCCAGTGCTTGGCCTTCCACGTGCCGTCACCCATCGGCACGAACGTCGCCTCGTAGATGCCACCTTGGTTGCCCCATGCGATCGTCGTCACGAAGTACGACGTGAGATACGCCTCCGTGACCTCGTCGTTCACGACGACCGACGTGTTCGTCGAGTTGTGACGATGCCCATCGGCAGGGATCGGCCCATACACCGCCCGAATCCTCTCCTCGGTCTCGAGGAGCAGATTCTTGCCGCTGCCCGGTGGATAGTTCGAGATCTCCACGACGACATCAGGCGTGTACACGTCGTTGATGAGCACGTCGATGTTGTTGTTGTCGATGGCATGGAAGTAGCGGTTGAACGTGAAGCGCACGGCTTCGATGGCCTCGAGTCGGGCGATGCGGCGTTCCAGGTCCTGGTTCATGTGTCTCCCCTCGGCCCATCCGGTCGTCACGGGCCTCGCCCGTACCGTACGCGATCTGTCGCCCGAGCCCTCGGCTCAGAGAGATGACGCGTGTGGACGGCACGTCGACGACACAACGCGTCATTTCGCGTTGGGGTTCCGCGCACCGACAACCTTGGTCGCCCTCGCCAAATGCCAGACTCCCCGTCGGGGTTCACGAGCGAGGAGAGTCGACATCCACACCTTTACGACACCCAGGCGACATCGGGCTCGCTGATGGCCCGGCACGACAGCCCCGTCATCATCGAGGTTGCCCTCAACGGGCCGCGTTCGTCGGACCCCGAGACCTTGGCGGCCGACGGCCTCGCATGTCTCGCCGAGGGGGCGGCGATCGTCCACCAACACGACCGCAGCACCGATCCCGACGTGATGGCGGCCGACTCTGCGGCGATGTACCGCCTCGTGCTCGCCGAGCGGCCCGACGCCATTCTGTACCCGACCAGCGCACTCGGCGGTGACATCACACATCGCTGGCGCCACCACGCGCCGCTGCACGAAGAAGGTCTGATCCGGATGGCGTTCGCCGATCCCGGATCGGTCAACCTCGGGCGGGTCGGCGCGCGCGAGGGTGAGACGCCGTCCAACTTCGTGTACACGAACACGTTCGCCGACTTCCACTACGAACTCGACCGCTGCCGTGAGTGGGGTCTCGGACCGAGCATCGCCATCTTCGAGCCAGGTTTCCTGCAGGCGGTGCTGGCATACGAGCGGGCCGGACGGCTACCCGCCGGTGCCTTCGTGAAGCTCTATTTCTCCGGCGGACGGACCGGCCGGGGCGGCTGGACGTTCGGGCTGTCGGCCACTCGATCGGCATTAGACGCATACCTCGACATGCTGCGCGATTCTGCCCTTCCGTGGGCCGTGGCGGTACTGGGCGGTGATTGCGTCGGTTCGGGAATGGCGCGGATGGCCCTCGAGGCGGGCGGTCACGTAAGGGTGGGTCTGGAGGATTGGGCCGGAGACCCACCCGCCGCTCGGAACGTCGACCTCGTGCGGGCCGCCGTGCAGTTGTGTGCCGAGGTCGGACGCCCGTGCGCCACACCCGATCAGGCCAGCGAGCTGCTGGGCTTGCGGGACCGGTTGCCCACCGGAAAGTGATCAGCCCCGGCCGACCAAGTCGAACGTCCCGAGGATCTGTGTCTCATTTGCCTGCCGCGCCTCGATGAGCGCCCGCCACTTCTCGATCTCGGCGGTGTCACCGCTCCCGTACGCGCCCTCGATACCGTCTGACAACACTCGGCTCACGACGCCGTACCACTCGATCACGTCATCGAGGTGGAGGGTGGCTGGCGATCCGGGATCGCGATCTGCTGCGGCGCCGATCGCCACTGCTTCCTCGTGGGCCCAGGCGATCTCGTGGGCGGCCCGGTTGGCGCAGCCGCGCAACAACTGCACCATCATCCCCACCATCACCTTGCCTGCCTGGCTGGCGACATCGGGCAAGACGGTCTCGTGTAGGTCGCGAGCGATCCCGTTGAGGATCTGCTCGGTCGTCGGCTTGGAGTGCATCGTTCAGACCTTTCCGGAGAGCAGCGGCTCAAGTTCTTTGGTCGCAGCAATCCACATGCCTTGGCCGAACACGACCGAGCACGAACTGAACACTGCGGCCAACAGACGGTTGGTGCCCCGTGCATAGGCGGCGCCGCCTTCGAGCAGCTTGCGGACCACGCCGATCACCCCGAGCACCGTGAAGTAGGAGATCACGACCGGGTTCATCTGTGTCTCGCTCAGACCAGTGAGTTCGCGATAGCGGCGACAGAACGACTCCGCGCCCTCACCGGTGAGCAGGTCAGGGGGCAGCGCCATTCCGTTGGCCTTGTGATACCCGATGTCCTCCCGAGGATCGCCGATCGACGCCAACTCCCAATCCACGAACTCGAAGTGCCCATCGTGCGTCAGGAGCATGTTGGCCGTCGAGCAGTCGCCGTGGATGAGGGCCAGCGGGACCGGCTCGGGACGATGGGCGTCGAGCCACGCCGCGACATACCGCAGCACCGGGAGATCCTCCACGTGTGCAGCTGACGTACGCCGCCACTCGTCGATGCGATCGGCGATGTATGCACCATACGACGCGGGTCGGTCAAGATGAGCGGGGAGTTCGTCGAGCGAGATCGTGTGGAAGCTGGCCATCGCTTCGGCAAGGCGCTCGGGGAGACCCTCGAGCGACCCACGGGCCGCGGCGTATGGCACGAACGATTGCGACTCGGAGAACTCGAGAACGAGTGCTCGCGTGCCGAGCGCCTCACCGCGATCGTCGAAATAGAGGGCTGCCGGCGTGCGCACCCCCTTGGCCGCGACAGCGCGCAGCACGTGATACTCCTCGCCACGATCAGTATCGATGAGCTGCTTGTCCTTCGGCGGGTCGCCGCGCAGCACGACCGTCATCTCGCCGAGCGAGTGACGCACCTGCGCCTTCGCCAGCAATCGGCTGTACCCGCCGGTCATGACCTCGTACGACGTCACCTCGACGTCCTGCCACGACGGTTCCTGGTCCGCCAGGAACGCCGCCAGCCGAGCCGGCATTTGGATCGGGTCGTGCACACTTCCCCCTTGACGATGTTGAACAGACGGCGAACAGACGGTGAACGAGGTTACAAGAGACATCCTGGCGGGGCGGCCGCTACCCTTCAACGGGTGCGCGGGAAGATCGTGCTGGCGACCCACAACGACGCCCGGTCCATCGGCCCGGTCCTACAGGAGATCGACGAGGCGCGATCCGTGCTCGAACGCGGCGGAGTCGACCTTGACGTGCTCGTGTCGGATGACGGCTCATCCGACAGCACCGTCGATGTCGCCGTTGACGAAGCGGCACGGCTCGGACTGGCGCTGCAGGTCGTAAAGGGCGCAGGCGGCGGGCTCGTCCCCGCTCTGCTAGATGGCCTCGAGCACGCCCTGACCGACGCCGGGGTGGCGTTCTTCGTCACGCTCGATGCCGGAGGGCGCCACGACGCCCGGCAGATCCCCGACCTCGTTCGTGCCCATCTCGCTCGGGGCAACGGCGTCACGATCGGATCCCGCTGGACCCGTGGCGGTTCATCACCCGGCACCTCGAGCCTGCGCGCCGCGGTCAGTTGGTCCGGCAACTTCCTCGTCCGGCGTATCGCCGGGCTGAAGGGAGTCCGCGACGCCACCACGAGCTTCCGGGTCATCCACCCCGATGTCGCACGGCTCGTCCCCCCGGCGAAGGCGCTGGGCGAGATCTCCTGTTACTACGCCGCCACCACTACGCTCGCCCAAGCTCAGGGCTTCGCCATCGACGAGGTGCCGATCCACTTTCGGCCGCGCTACTCCGGAGTCTCAAGGCTGACCCGCCACGA
>JBKJJS010000169.1:0-4697 GCA_046597895.1 Ilumatobacteraceae bacterium | reverse complement strand
GAGGTCCTGACCCCGGCCGACTACACCAACCACATCGACAAGTGGCCGTTCACCGTGCCCTTCGTCTGTGGCGCGACCAACCTCGGCGAGGCGCTGCGGCGCATCAGCGAGGGCGCCTGCATGATCCGCTCGAAGGGCGAGGCCGGCACCGGCAACGTCGTGGAAGCGGTGCCCGCTTCGCCCTTCGACCGGATCAGTGCCGCTCCCTCGCTGATGCGCCGCAGTGCCTCGCCGAGGTTCGTGGCCCCGCAGACGAAGGGCACGGTGAACCCGAACTTGTCGATGTGATGGGCCTCGTCGGCCGGGGTGAGCACCTCGGACTCGTCGACGAAGTCGACGCCGAGCGCTTGCAGGATCTGGGCCTCGACGAAGTGGCCGATGCGGGCCTTCGCCATGACGGGAATGGAGACGACGGCCTGAATGCCCTCGACCATCTCCGGGTCGCTCATGCGGGCCACCCCGCCGTCGCGGCGGATATCGGCTGGCACCCGTTCCAACGCCATCACGGCGCACGCCCCCGAGTTCTCGGCGATCTTGGCGTGCTGCGGTGTGACCACGTCCATGATCACGCCACCCTTGAGCATCTCGGCGAGGCCCCGCTTGACCTGGAACGTTCCCGTGATGCGCTCACTGCTCTGCGTCATGGCGGAAATGGTACCGGCGTCACAGCTCCCGCAGAAGGGCGATGCGCTCCTCGATCGGCGGATGCGTCGAGAACATCTTGTGCATCCACCCGAGGCGACCGGCGTCGCCGACACCGGACAGGGGCTGCTCAATCCACATGTGGGCGGTAGCGGCCGAAGCTGAGTGGGTGACGGTGCAGTCGTCACGCAGCTTCTCCAGGGCGGACACCATGCCCGGCGGGTAGCGGGTCATATGGCAGGCGGACACGTCAGCCAACGTTTCCCGTCGGCGGCTGATAGCCGCCTGCATCATCTTGGCGAAGATCGGGGCGAGAATCAGCAGGGCAAACCCGACAAACGCCAGTGGGTTGTTGGAGTTCGCGCGATCGCCGTCGCGCCGCACCCGTCCACCGTTCCACCACATCGTCCGGATGACGACGTCCGAGATGAGTGCGACGGTGCCCACCAGCGTGACCGCAAGGGTCGACACCAGGATGTCGTAGTTCCTGATGTGCGAGAGCTCGTGCGCCAGCACCGCTTCGAGTTCGACCCGATTCATCTTTTCGAGCAGACCTGTGGTGACAGCGATGGCGGCATGTTTCGGGTTCCGGCCCGTGGCGAACGCGTTCGGAGCCGCGTCGTCGATGATGTACACCCGCGGCTGGGGCAACCCGCTGGCGATGCACAGTCCCTCGACAAGGTTGAACAGCCGCTTGTGTTCTTGCGGGTCGGCCGGGCGGGCTCGACTCACGGAAAGCGCGATGGCATCGGCCTTCCAGTAGGAACCAAAGGCCATGAGCGCCGACACCGTCAATGCGATCAAGGTCCCGGCGACCCCGTAGCCGACGAGCACGCCGACTGCCGCCCCGACCGCCACGACCAGCACCATGAAACCGGCGATGAGTAGCGCTGAGCGGCGTTTGTTGGATGCGATGACCTCGAACATGGCCAGATCAGGCTAACGATGCGCCGGTCGCGCCGGGCAGATGTCGGCGGATCGTCCCGGCGAGGCTCAGAACTCGACCTTCGGTGCGGTGCGGGCCGCCTCGTCAGCCTCGAAGTACTCCCGCTTCTCGAACTTCATCGAGCGGGCGATGAACATGGTCGGAAAAGTCTCGAGCTTGGTGTTATAGGCGAGCACCGAGTCGTTGTAGAACTGCCGGGCGTAGGCGACTCGACCTTCGGTGGCCGAGAGCTCCTCCTGCAACGCCAGGAAGTTCTGGTTGGCCTTGAGGTCCGGGTAGGCCTCGCTCAGCGCGAAGAGCTGCCGCAGCGCCCCCGTCAACAGGTTGTCGGCGGTCGCCTGGGCGCCTGGCGTGGAGGGGGCGGCAATGGCGGCGTTTCGAGCCCGAACGACGGCGTCGAGCGTTTCGCGTTCGTGGGCGGCATAGCCCTTGACCGTTTCCACGAGGTTCGGCACCAGATCAAGCCGGCGCTTGAGCTGGACATCAATCTGCGACCACGAGTTCTCGACGCGGTTGCGACGCCGGACCAGTCCGTTGTACGCCGCGATCACCCAGACGACGCCGATCACGATCACGATCGCCACGATGATGAGGAAGACCTTCACGAGCGTTCCTTACCTCCTCGATGAAAAAGCTTCTGAACCCGGTCACGCCAGGTCGATACGACGCGCATCATACGTCCGCGCCACCGTTGCGACGCCGATTGACCGGCGGTCCGGCGGTTCGTTCGATGCGTGGCAATGACGTGCCGATAGATCTCGACATATCGCTCCGCCAGCTTCGCCATCGAAAAGTCGTCCGCTCGGCGGTCGCCAGCCTGGCGGAGTCGTTCGGCCAGCGTGGTATCGAACAGCACGCGGCCGAGCGCGTCGGCGAGACCGTTGACATCGCCAGGTGCCACGAGAAGGGCAGTGTCACCATCGGTCGCCACGTTCCGGTAGCCGGCGAGCGCCGATGCGACGACGGGCGTCCCGGCCGCCATGGCCTCGATGAGCACGACGCCAAACGACTCGCCGCGCAGCGATGGGGCGCAGAAGACCGTCGCCCCCTTCAACCGGGCGATCTTGTCCTCGTCGGAGACTCGGCCCAACCACTCGATCCGTGGGTCCGCCCCGTAGATGGCCTTGAGCGCCGCCGTTTCGGGGCCATCCGATGCCACCCAACACGTGACCTGCGGGGGCAGCATCGCCATCGCGTCGAGCAGCACGCTCAGGCCCTTGCGTTCCTCGTGGCGCCCACAAAAGAAGATCGTGGGCCCCGCGGCGACGAACGGTTCGGCGTGCCGGTAGCGGTCCACCTCGACTCCGTTGAACAACACCTCGTACTCCGCCGGCAGATAGCTGTTGACGAGGTCCTTGGCGTCCTTGCTGACGGCGATCCGGGCGTCGAGCCGGTCGGCCAGGTAGCGCGCTCCGCTGGTGAGAAAGCGGTACGGGGTGGTCGCGCCAGCGGCATGGAAGGTGCCGACGGCCGGCGCGAGGTCGACGATCAGCGCCGTCACCGTCACGCTTGGCGCCATCGGTTCGTGGAGGTGCAGCACGTCGAACGCTTCGTCGCGTATGGCGCGAATCGTGCGCAGCGCGCACGCGGGATCAGGTGCGACGGGCGCCACCGATCCATTCGCGGCAGTAGGAATGCTGTTCCCGAGGGGCGTCACCCACGTCGCCGGCGGGGGTCCGTCGCATGGTGCGAGCACCCGAGCTTCGTGACCCATGCGGCGCAACGCCCTGGCCAAACCCATCACCTGGCCCTGCACACCACCGGGGACGCCGACGCTGTACGGGCAGACGAGACCTATCCGCAGCGGTCGTGGCGTGGCGGGTGGGGCGCCCTCTCCCCGCTCCGACTCCATCACGCACACCGTACCGGTCTACGTTCAGGTCCATGGCCAGCCGACTTCCCGCCCTCTCCGTCATCGCCACGCCGAGCAAGCGGGCCGCGATCATCGAGTTGGCAGCCGAGGCAGACCGCCGTGGCTTCCCGGCGCTGGCGTGCCCTTCACTCGGGGGCTCACTCGCGCTGTGCGTGTCGCTGGCCCACGCCACCGATCAGATCCGCTTCTTCACGTCGATCCAGCCGATCTACAACGCCACCGTCGCCGAAGTGGGCGCCTGCGCATCTCACATCCATGAGCTGAGTACCGGGCGGTTCGCGCTCGGCCTCGGGGTGAGTCACGAACCGATGAACCGCCGCCTTGGCGTGCCATTCGGTTCTCCGATGGCGGATGTCCGTGACTACGTCGAACGCTTGAAGGCCAACGAGCGGTTCTCTGGTCCGCTCCCGCCCATCTACCTCGCGGCGATGCGGGACAAGATGCTGAAGCTCACCACCGAGCTGGCGGCCGGATCCATCTGGGCGAACGCCGCGTTCAGCGATGTCGGCCATCAGCTCGAGCGGGTTCCCGATGCCGCCCGTGACAGCCACTTCCTCGCCTGCATGATCCCCACCGTCATCTCCGACGACCTGAAGGCCGCCGCGGCGGTGAACCGCAAGACGATGGTCGGCTACGTCTCGATGCCCAACTACCGCAACTACTGGAAGTCCGTCGGCTACGAGGAGGAGATGAACGCCGCCGAGGCCGCCCTGTCGACCGGCGACCGCGACGGCGTGCAGGCGGCCATGACCGACGCATGGTTGTCCGACTGCACGCTCTACGGACCCGCCGCCGTGGTACGCGAGCGGCTCGACGCGTGGTACGCGCTCGGCGTCACGCCGGTGGCCGTCATGTCGTCGACCTCCGGGGGCCAGGCGAAGGCCATCGGCGAACTCTTCGACCTGTACACCTGAACAGGCGAGACACGACCCCATGCGTATCGGAGTGACCACGCTCGGAGATCACCTGCCCGACCCGTACACGCGTGAGCGGGTCTCCACCACCCAACGATTCCGCGAGTTCGTCGACCTCGGCGTCGTCGCCGAACAACTCGGCTACGACTCGTACCACCTCGGCGAGCACCACTTCTGCGAGTACGTGCTGTCGTCTCCCACCCCGGTGCTAGCCGCCGTGGCCGAACGGACGACTCGGGTCCGACTGTCCACCGCGGTGGCGCTGCTCCCCCACCACGACCCAGTGCGCATCGCCGAGGATTACGCGACCGTTGACCAGTTG
>JBKJJS010000092.1:0-3670 GCA_046597895.1 Ilumatobacteraceae bacterium | reverse complement strand
CCGGCGCGCACCATCACCCGCGTACCGGTGCTCGCCGCTCTCGGGGGCCGTCGGCCGCTCGGCACGGTGCCTCGGCGACTGATCCCCACGGGCTTCGGACTGTTCGCCTTCGGCGTGCTCCTGCTGTTTTTGATCGCCTCGGGAACGGCCTCGAGCGAAGGGTCCGACGGCGATCTATACGCCGCAGTCGCCGTGCTCGGCGGCCTCGGCGTGCTCTTCGGTATGTGTTGCCTTACGCCTGCCGCCGTGGCGGTGCTCGGCCCGATCGGCGAGCGCCTCGGCGGCGTCGGTCGACTGGCGGCGCGCAGCCTGGCCAGGGCACGGACCCGGAGTGCCGCCGTGGTCACTGCGGTTGCGGCGGCCGGTGCGCTGTCGATGGTGGGTGCGACGATCGTCGCCTCGCAGTGGGAGACATCGAGTGAATCCATCGCGCCCTGGATCGCCCGGGACACCGTGGTGGTCGACGGCTACCGCTGGGTCGAGCCCACCCTCAGTTCGGAGAGCTCGGATACCCCAGACGCCTCGCTCGACGAGCCCGCCCCCGGGCTGCTCCCGGTCACCGACGAGGTCAAGGCTGAGTTGCTGTCGATTCTTCCGGGCTCCACACTCAGTGCACTGCGGTACGCCGTCTACGACCCGGCACCGGCGCGACTCGACGATGGTTGCTGCGGCCCCAACCGCTTCTTGGTTGCCGACGCGTCCATCGTGAAAGCGCTGGGGCTCACGTCCGCCGACGTTGCTGCTCTCGATCGGGGATCGCTACTGACGGGTGATGGCCCCTCGTTCACGACGAGGGATGAGAATTCGACGTCCGTGGTGCTGAGGACGCAGGGCGGACCGATCTCGGTCGAGCTTGTGCCCATGTCCGGGCAGCCACTCCTCCCGATCCTGTCTGGCAACCTCATCATCGGCGCCGACACGGCCCAGCGAATCGGACTCACGGTTGGAGAGTCAGGGCTCCTCGTGCAGGCCGACCACGACCTCACCAGCGACCAGCGCGGAGCGGTCAGCGACCTGGCGCAACGCCAGTCCGACGACCGCTCCAACCCATTCGCTGCCGAGGTCGCCACGCCGACGTCAGCCGAGAACGAGGTCTACAACTTCCTGGTCTGGCAGCCCGAGAGTTGGACGCCACCGAGGAGCCTCGTCGACGCGACGATCGTGGTCGCGGCGTTGCTCTTCACACTTGGTGTCGTGGCAGTGGGCATGGCGCTGTCGGCGGCCGAGAGCCGCGATGAGCGCGACGTGCTCCTCGCGATCGGGGCCAGACCTCGTGCCATGCGTCGGGCGTCGGCCATCAAGGCGGCGTTGCTCGCGGCGCTCGGCGGGGTGCTCGCGGTGCCGACCGGCTTCGTGCCCGTGGCCGTCGTCCTCTCCGAGATGGACCAGCCCGGCGAGCGTGTGGTCTTTCCGTGGCTCGTCGCCGTTGGCATCGTGGCCGCCGTGCCCATCGTGGTGGGCATGTGCGCGCTCATCGGCTCGGCCGTCGGCCAGCGGATCCGCCCTGTGCGGATGTCCACCCTCGCTACCGACTGAGGTTCCGTCGGGCATGATGGCGGGCATGATGGGACGATGACCGAGGCGGACGGCCACTGGCAGAATTGGGCACCTCCGAGCGTCGTGGTGGCGAGCGGCTGATGCGGCTGCTCTGTACGTCGGACCTGCACTACCGGCTGCCACAACTCGACTGGCTCGTCGAGCAAGCACCCGACTTCGACGTCGTGGTGATGCCGGGCGATCACCTCCAGGTCGTCGGCAGTGCACCGCTCGAGGTGCAGGTCGTGGTGGTGTCGAAGTACCTCGAGCGACTGGCCGAACGCACCGTGGTACTGGCGTCGTCGGGGAACCATGACCTCGATGGCCCCGGGAGTCACGGTGAGCAGGTAGCCGGCTGGATCCGCCGCGTACAGGTCGACAGGCTGTACGTCGATGGCGACAGCGTCGATCTGGCAGGGGTGCGATTCACGGTGTGCCCATGGTGGGACGGGCCGCTCACGCGAGACCTCGTCGAGGTCCAACTGGAGAGCGCTGCCGTCGACCGACCCGAACGTTGGGTGTGGGTGTATCACTCGCCGCCGGCGGGAACGCGGCTGTGCACGACGGGCACGCGGGAGTTCCCCGATCATGAACTGGCTGGTTGGATCGATCGCTGGAAGCCCGACATCGTGATCTGCGGTCACATCCATCAGGCGCCATGGGTGGAGGGTGGTGGATGGGTCGACCGGCGCGGCAGCACCTGGGTGTTCAACGCTGGGCACCAAGCAGGGCCCATTCCCGCTCATATCCTCATCGACCTGGAGGCCCGCACGGCAGACTGGGTGGCGATTCCGGAGCACGACGAAATTACTCTGTAGCAAGGGAAACGCGCGGTGGGTATCACACCTGAACAGTTCATCGAGGGGTACGCAGCCGAGGTCGCTGGCACCACCATGGGCGTCGATCGGTTCGTCACCGAACCAAGCGGACTCGATGCGGCCGGGATGATCAGCGCGATGAGCGATACGAGCTTGGGTCGCTTCGGCATCCAACTCATGGCCGATTTCATGGCCCCGGCCGGGTCCATCTACTACGACGCCATCTTCGGTGCGTACTACGGCCAGGCGGCCATTCGAGGCTGGCTGGTGCCGGCCATGGCCGACATCGAGTTCATCGACTTCGTTCCGATGGCCGAACCGGTGCTGTTCGACGACGGCGAGGGAGGCACGTCGCTCGACGAGTGGCAGATGGTGGCGAACATGGGCGGCGAGAAGATCCCGCTCTCCCGAGGGGTGAGTGTCCGGCGCTACCGAGACGGTTGGATCACGTGGGCGTGCGACGTGTACGACACCGGAAGCTTTCGCCAGCCGCCGCCGCCGGAGGCAGGTGTCGACGCACCCGCGCTCCCACCATGGCCTCGAGTGGAGTGGGTCACTGATGGCACGGTGGTCCCGGCACCGTTGAGCCCGGCCGCTCGCGAATGGATCTCTTCCCGTACGACTGCACGGCTGGTCGACAGATCCGGGCCGGACCTCGCGGGGCCGCCTGGATTGAGCCACCAGGAGATGCACGAGATCCTCAACGACCCCGTGACCGGAACCGACTTCCACCTGATGAGCGACATGTTCCATCCGATGCAGTCGGTGTACATCGATCCGCTGTTCGGTGAGTTCCGGGGCCAGACCGCCATTCGCGCCTGGATCACCGATGTGATGGCCAAGGTCGGGAATCTGGCGTTCGAGCCGGTCGGGCCGGTGCTTTTTGACGGCACCACGTCCGTGCAAGAGTGGAAGCAGATGGCGGTGCTGCCCGATGCCAGCAGGGTGATGATGCTGCGGGGTACGAGCGTGCGGCGGTTCGCCGACGGCTGGCTCGTCTATGCCGCGGACTACTTCGACACCGCGCCGCTCGGTGATCCTGAGATCCAGGCCGCGAGTGTGGCCGCTGGGTCGACGATCACCCTCGACGACATAGTGAAACACCGCACGACGTAGCGATCCCGCGCTCCCTCACGATGTCGTTTCACGCGGAGCGACAACGTTCGCTTCGAGTTGGAGATACGCCGCGTAGCTGAGTGCGGCTCGATGAAGGGCAGACATCTCGCTTGCGGTCAGCGGTTTGAGAGGGGCAAAGCGGAGGTCTACGCGGCGTATCTCCAACTCGAAGCGAACGTTGTCGCTCCGCGTGAAACGAC
>JBKJJS010000062.1:0-4109 GCA_046597895.1 Ilumatobacteraceae bacterium | reverse complement strand
GTGTACGACGAGGCCATGCACGACGGTCTGCCGGCTGCCTGATCTGCCTGTTCCAGAAGTGCACGCACCGCGGGTGCCGGAGTGCGCGTCGTCGGGCTTCTTCGAGTGCCCGTGGGGCAAGGCGCAGCGACGTCTGGTCAGCGAGCGAGACGAACGCGCCGCCGAACGCCGCCATGACGGACAAGCCGAGCACATCGGCCACCGTCAACTGCGTTGAGGCGAGGCCGACGGTCTGGGCGTCGGCCGATCCCATGGCGACGTGGGAGGTGGGGTTGAACAACAGACCCATGCCGAACCCGCCGACGGCCCACCCGATGAACGTCACCCACCCTCACCCGGCGGATGCTGGCCGACTCCTACACCACTTGATGGGACTCACCCGTGACCCCAGCTTTCATCGGTGTCAGCGCTCGGCGTGCCGATCGGAATCTTCGGTCCGACTCGGCCGTCGAGAGACTTCCCGCCAGTGTCTCCACTCCGGCAAGACAAACCACCGAAACACCGTGGACGGGACGAGCCAGACACGTTCCGTCGTGACGAGAGCGATGACGAACCCTGCGGCCGCTGATGCGGTGGCAGCGATCATCACAGGCCACCAGATCCACGGCATCCACCGGCTGCTTCGATTCCAGCTCTCTGAGCCGGGCAACTCGGTCCACCTGAAGGTCACTCGACGGTATCCCGCGGTCTTGCCCACCCGGCCGGAACAAAGCCAGCGGGGGCAGTCGCCTCCGCGGAACTAGCACCCACGGCCAGAAATCGTCGACGTACCGCAGCCCACCGGTGGTGGTTGCGGCAACCGTTGATGACCGTCGCCCGCAGAAACGAACGCTCCAGTCGACATGGCTCTGGCGGACTCGATCAGATCAGCGGCATGTCCCAACAATTCGGTCCGGACCGCGATCGTGGCCTTTCCCGCGCAGCGGGCGATGATGTCGGCGTGGCCGGCATCGCTCTGCCCGGAACGTTGCAACACCGATGTGGAACCCTCACATTGACCGTGTGTCGCGAACGTTGATGCGCTGGAAGCGAGATCGGCGACCCACCCGGTGAGGTCCTCGTAGCCGACGGTCCCGATCATGAACAGAACAGTACATGCGTACGCTGAAACAACCATCACGTCTCTTCAAAACGTTGGTCAAGGTCGGTGCCAACGACATCACCGGCCTGACAGTCGCGCTCGCCTGTTTCGTTTACGCTCTGCGGCCATGGGCGACACTGCGTCAGGAACCGGAGCGGTGTCAGCCTCCACCCGGGGTAGCGCCGCATCGACTGACTTTCCGACGGCCCTCCTCTCTCATGTGTGAGTGGTCGCCCGAGCACCTGGCTGCGGCCTGAGGATCCTGTGTTCGGACGTGCCTCGGAACTCGACCAGATCGGCCAGGCCCTTCGCCGACCGGACCTCGTCGGGGTGGTGCTCGCCGGCTCGCCCGGCGCCGGCAAGTCGACCCTGCTCGATGCCGCCGCCACACGCGCCGAGGAGCAGGGTTTCGAGGTCATCCGACTCCACGCCAATCGGGCGACGTCGACGATCCCGTTGCTCGTGTTCTCCACGCTGCTCGGTCGGGGCGACGAGAGCGCCACGGTGGAGCGCTTCGTCGCCGTGCGTTACGCCCTGCGCGACCGCAGCCAGCAGCGCCCGCTCATGCTCGTCATTGACGACGCCCACCACCTCGACGACGCGTCGGCTGCGCTGATCGCCCAACTCGCGCGCGAGCTCACGGCGTTCATGATCGCCTCGGTCCGCACCGCGGAGCCCACCCCCGAACCGATCGCCGCACTCTGGACGCAAGGAATCGCCCAGCGCATCGATCTTCGGCCACTCACACGCGAGGCTGCAACCGACGTGGCCGGGAGCGTCCTCGGCGGACTCGTCGACCCTGCCCTCGAGGCCGAGGTGTGGCGTCGGGCCGCTGGCAACCCCCTACACATCAGGGAATTGATCCTCGGGTCACGCGCCGCCGGCAGCATCGCGTTGGTCGGCGATGTCTGGTCGCGCACTGGCGAACTCGTCACCTCCGACGCACTCACCGACCTTGTTGGACACCGCGTGAGCCTGCTCAGCCCCCTCGAGCAGGCGGCCCTGTGCGCCGTCGCACTCGCTGAGCCGGCTGGGGTGCCACTGATCGAACGGGTGGCCGATCCCGGCGCGCTCGTATCGCTCGAGGAAGCCGGGCTCGTGAAGGTGCGCCAGGATCGCCGTCGGCTCGTGGTGTCCATCGTTCACCCGCTCTACGGCGATGTCGTGCGGACGATGACCTCGCAGTTGCGCGTGCGTCAGATGCGCCGCGCACTCGCCAAAGCGGTCAGCGAGTGGGGCCAACGACGGCTCGACGATCTCATCCAGGTGGCCACGTGGCGCCTCGACGCCCAGGACATCGACCCCGCGTTGTTCGCGAATGGCGCCTTCGAGGCCCTGCGCCGGCAGGACATCGACCTCGCGGAACGGCTGGCAGAGGCTGCCCACGAGGCGCATCCTGGCGAGCTCTCCGCCCGAGCCTTGGCGATGACCCGTCACCTGCTCGGGCGGCACGAGGACGCTCTCGCCGTGCTCGACGTCGCCTGCGCGTATCCCGACCTCTCCGCCGCCGACCTGTCTCGGATCAAGCTGTTGCAAGGTCTCGTGCTCGCGCGTGGAAAAGGCGACTACGAAGCTGGCATCGCTGCGCTCACACAGATCGGTGACGGGGCCACGGATCGGGTGCGCGGGCGGGCCCACGCCATGATGGCCTTGATCTCGCTACTCCAGGGCCGGGCGACCGACGGACTGATCTCCGCCGAGCGCCTTATCGCCGCCGGCGCCACCGAGGCCGAGGCGTACACCGCGCTCGTGGGCTCGCTCGCCGTCAACGGCCGACCGGCCCAGGCCCGGCGGGTCGCCGACGAGTACGTCGTCGCACACGGCGAGCCCGATCCGCGTTCGCTGTTCTTCGACTTTCGCTGGGTCGCCCTCATCGAGTCGGGCCAGGCCGTGGAAATGGAATCCGAGCTCGACCTAGCGTGGGACACCGCCGTCGAGGTCGGCGACCGTCACCGGCAGGCGCGGCTGGCGCTGGCGTTCGGCCATGTCCATGTGGACACCGGTCGACTCTCCGCAGCAATGGCCTGGTTCGAACGATCCGCCGCCCTGTCGCGATCCGTCGGCGAGCGCTTCGGTGTGCGCTGGGCCCTGTGCGGCCGACTCCTCGCCGCCGGACAGCTCGGGGATCTGGTGGCGGCCGACGCGGCTTCAGCTGGCCTCGCTGAGGTCCCGGGGCACCCGGCCGAACTGTTCGAGCTCTACGGTCGACGCGGCGCGGCCTGGCACACATTCGCCCGGGGCCACACGACCCAAGCGGTCAACGATCTACTCGCGCTCGCCCGTCGGCTCGCCGACGAGGGCTGCATCAACCACGCCGTCCGGGCCCTCGTCGATGCGGCGCGTATGGGCGAACCGGCCAAGGCATTGGAAGTGATGTCATCCCTCGACGTGGAACTCGACGGCGAGCTTCTCCCGTGTTGTGTCGATTTCGTCAGCGCGCTCGCCGCCCGCAACCCAGCCCGCCTGGCCGATACCTCGACCCGGTTCGAGCGGGTGGGCTACGGCGGCCTCGCCATCGCCGCCGCCGCGGCCGCGCGCGATGCCTACGCCAAGGACGGCGCGAAGCGCGATGCGAGCACGTGGGATCGTGAGGTGAAGCGACTCTCCCTCGCCTCGGGAGCAGGTCCCGCGTTGATGTTCACGGCGGCCGACTCGGCTTCGCCGCTGACACGGCGCGAGCGGGAGATCGCCCACCTCGTCGCCAACGGCCATACGAGCCGGGAAGTCGCCGATGCCTGCTTCCTGTCGGCGCGTACCGTAGAGAATCATCTCGCCCGGATCTACGACAAGCTCGGGGTGCGCAGCCGGAGCGAGCTGTCCGACGCGCTCCGCCCTCTCGTCGCCGAGGGGGCGGCGTGACCGACACGGTGTATTCGGCCATCGGTGGCCACGACACGGTGGTCACCATCGTCGACGCCTTCTACGAGCGTCTGGTAGGCGATCCAAAGGTCGCCCACCACTTCGCGGCGAACCGCTTGTCCTCGCTCAAGAAAGCCCAGGTTCGTTCGTTCACTGCGACCCTTTCCCG
>JBKJJS010000407.1:0-4276 GCA_046597895.1 Ilumatobacteraceae bacterium | reverse complement strand
GGAAACTGATGGCGACGTTGACGATCCGTGATTTCGACGATGGTCTGCATGGGCAGCTCCGGGTTCGCGCGGCCCGACATGGCCGATCGATGGAGGCCGAGGTACGGGCGATTCTGGGGGAAACCCTGACGAAGTCGCGGTCAGCCGATCAATTGGGTACCCGGATCCATCAACGGTTCGCCGCGGTGGGAGGCGTCGAGTTGGAGCTGCCGGAACGGCGTGAAGCGCCACGGGTGCCCACGTCACCGTCATGATCATTCTCGACACCAACGTCGTGTCGGAACTGATGCGCGGTGAGCCCTCCGAGGTCGTCGTTGAATGGGTCGACCGCCAGCCTGGTGATGACCTGTACCTGTCTGCGATTACGTTGGCCGAGCTTCTGTACGGGATCGCCCGCCTGCCTGACGGGCGACGCAGGACGACCCTGGCCCAGCAGCTCGAGGCCATGGTCGTGGACGACTTCGATCATCGGGTGAGTGCGTTCGACGAATCGGCGGCGGCGCACTACGCGGACATCGTGGTGGTGCGCGAACGAGCCGGGCGACCCATCAGTTCGGCCGACGCGCAGATCGCGGCCATCTGTCGCAGCCGGGGTGCCGTCCTCGCCACCCGCAACACGGGGGACTTTCTCGGTACCGGGATCACGGTCGTCAACCCGTGGACCGAGCCTTCGTCCGCTACAACGTCACCACTGCCACCTGAACTGTGACGGCGGCCGAGTTGTGTGCCGCGGTCGCCGCAGTGGCGGCGCCCGCGGAGACGCCCGCAGCGCTGGTGAGGCTCGTCCCGGCATCGTTGGTGGCCGTCGAAGCTGGCAGGTGATGCGGAGCTCGCGCGGCGATCGGGAAAGTCCGAGGCCGTGCAGCGATTGACCGTGATTGCCGCCAGCGTGACCCGCACCATCCGGAACCGTCGATGGTTCGGCACCCACGACGAACGGATCAGGGAGTGGTTCGAACGCTTGACCGATGTAGCGACCTTCAGCAACACGGAGCGGAGTGCCAGCGATGCGAGCGACGGCCTCGACCCCGATCTCGATGCCGCCGCACTGCGTACCCTCGAGATCATCAGGTCTGCTGCCTGAGCCTCGCCAGCTGGGAGATGACGCGTTTGGGCGGGAATGTGCCGACCAGGCGCGTCATCTCTCGGTCAGGCTCGACCTGCGCTGGCCCGACCCTCGGGCAGCCCGACATCCGGACGTGGTATCCGTAGGAGCATCCCGGCTCGACCGGGCCCCGGCCCGCACCGCCTTCTTGATGGGGAGTGGACCTGTCCGAACGCGCCGACGTGGGATCGCCGAGTCCGCTCCTCATCGGTGGATCCGAGGTTACGTAGGACTGTTCTCCGACAAGGCGGCGCGGACGACCGCGACGATCTGGTCGGCGATGTCGACGACTGCGGTGGCCTCGCCGGCGGTGACGTCCGGCAGGTCGGCCGGGTAGCGCGCATCCACTGCCCATTGCTGCAGACGCTGGAGATCGAGCTTGCCGACCGCGGCCCGGACCGGTTCGGGTTGCAGCGCCACCAGCACGACGAGGTCATGGATCTTGCGGAACGGGATGCCCGCGTGCACGAGCGAGGCTTTCAGGGCCTTCTCGGCGGCCTGCTGAGCGTGGAAGCAAGCTATGCGAGCCGGAAGCCCGATGTCGGTGAGGAGCAGCCGGGCCCCGGCGAGATCGTCGCTGGCGAACCGCAGCCACTGGTACGGGTCAGACTGCCTGGCCACTCGACCGCCGATACACCGGCTGACCATCGCGGGCTGGCCAGTACAGGATCGAGCCGACGTCGTCGTGGCGTTCCGCCATCTCGGCCCGATCAGAAACGATCACGTCGACCGGCGCGAACGTCGTGATCGCTGATCGGATCCGCGCCATCATCGGCCGCTTCTCCGCCGGATCGATGTGCTCGAACACAACAAGCAGATCAATGTCGGAGTCGGGTCCGTCGTCGCCCCGGGCCACCGAGCCGAACAGGATCACCTCGTCCGGATCGACGGCGCGGACCACCTCGTCCACCACCGATGGCCAGAGCTCCTGCAGGGTCCGTCCGTCGCAGCGCCCTTGCTCGTCGACGAAGTGCTGGACAGGCATCGTTTCATTGTAGGAGGACCAACCATGCTGACATAGGCCCCCGACGGCCGAGAGACGTACGAGTGGCACGGGCTCGACTCCGCGGGATTGTCGACACCGTGGTCGAAAGCGCCGACGGTCCCGAGGGTGCCGAGGGTGCCGGTCGAACCTTGGGCTTCGTGGAAGACGGTTGTGTCATCACCATCACCATCAGGCCACGACGCGCGCCGTCACTGCGTGCACGAGCAGCCGCGACGGCCGACGGGACCGGAGGAGTCGCATCAGCCACGTCGGTAGAGGCATCGGCCGTCGAGGAGGACCGCACGCTCGAGGGTGCCCGCAATCTGTTGCCGCGTGGCCAGTCGGTTCACGTCCGTGAAGGTGACATCGAACGGCGCAGGTGCGGCCGTGGCGCGCAGGGCCCGTTGCTTCAGTTCGATGGCTGTGGTCGGGTCGTAGCGGTCGAGGACTACCAAGAGATCAAGATCACTGTCGCCGGTGTCGTCTCCGCGCGCGACGGAGCCGAAAAGCCAGATCTCTACAGGCCCGAACTCTGCGGCAAGGTCAGCGGTGAGCACGCTCGCCCAGTACGACAGCAGTTCACCGTTCCATAGGGCGCGGCCTTCATGGACTGCCCAGGAAGCCGTCGGCGTCACCACATGAACACGCTACCCCGACGCCCATTGTCGCCTCCGTCTGTCGACATTCGCGGGGACCAACGTAGCGATGGCGGCTCTAGCAGGGTGCTGGAAGACGCCTGGTCGCGGGGGCCGGCTGGGCGGGGTTGTGGTGTGGGGGTTGGTGTCGGTTGTCGTGGTGCGCCGACGGGCCTGTTTCGGTAGACGGCCCAGCATGGCGATTGCCGCGTCGCGCTCCGCGTAGCCGTCAGCGGTGGTGAGCTCCATGTCCACGATCAGCCCGTTGCGGTTCTCGATCAACCGATGTCCGGCAAACACAGCTTCGCGGCGATCGGATGACCGGTCGGGATCAAGTCGTCCCCGGTCGACGACACCATCACCATCGGCCCCCGAGCAACCGCGTCCGGGCGTGCTTCAGCAGCAGGAACAGGTGAAGTGGGTCAGTCGGCGAGGGTATGAACTCGCCGTGGTGCTCGTAGAACGCGTGAGCTTCGTCGTCGCGAGCGTGAATGAGGAGCGCCCTGACTCCGACGTCCTCCGATACCCGGACGGCGCGGCGGATCGCATCGACTAGGAGCCCGCGACCCAGGCCCCGGTTGCGTTCCGTTCGGTCAACGGCAAGGCGCGCCAACAGAAGGCACGGGACCTGCATCGGGACGCCGCCCTTCGTCAATTGCGGCGGCGTTTCGGCCTTCTCGACGCCAGCCGTGGCCAACGCGTAGTAGCCGACCACGCGCACTGCTCGGGCCGCGACGAACACTCGGGCATTGCCGGACTGGTGGTTGACCCACGCGTAGTCACGCAGCCACGCGTCCAACTCCGGCGCGCCGCTCTCGAAGTCCGCCGTGACATGGTGCTTCTCGAGCGGTCGGGGAGGCTCCAGCGGCGCCTCGTCCACGAACTCTCCTAGACCTGCTGGTCGAACACCGTCGGCTCACCCAACAGAGCAGCGAGCTTCGGGGTGTGAGCGACGGGCGAATCGAGCAGCGTCTCGAACTCGGCCCAGCGCGCGGCGGACAATACGAACCAGCGGCGATCAGCCAAGACTCGTTCCGCTGTGGCCGTGGCGCTTTCGAGCACGAAGTCCGTGACGCTCTTGTCGAGAGCGACGGCGGCACTGCGAATCAGCTGTTGTTGGTGGGCGGACGTCCGCAGGTTGAGACGCCCGTCCCGCTGCGCGCGGTCAGTCGTGGACTTGTTGGGCATGGTGGTCTCCTCTGTACGGCCAGCGTGCACCGTTTCGTACGTACAATGTACACCCTCGCGTCCCTCGCGGAGGCGTCATCGAGTGCGCATCGTGGCGAGGCCGTCGCCTTCTAGCTTGTCGAGCGCGGTCGGGCGCCCGGCCACCGCCAGGAGCAGTTGTTTGATCGGCCCGGACACGATGGGGCCAGCGCCAGTGGACCAGTCGGTGTCAGTGGCCCGCAGCGTTAGCCCGGCGACTCTGTGCTTGGCACCGAACACTGGCTTGACGCCCTTGAGGAAGTCGAGGCAGGTCACGTAGTCCTGCGTCGGGAGGTCGAACGGCGTGCCGACCGCTTCGGCGATGTCCGCCGAGTGGACGGCGAG
>JBKJJS010000391.1:0-5910 GCA_046597895.1 Ilumatobacteraceae bacterium | reverse complement strand
TGCACAGGCGATGGGATTCGTGTTCCGTTCGACCAACCGGTCGGTCTACTTCGCCGGCGACACCGACCTTTTCGAGGGGATGACCGATATCGGCCCGGTCGATCTCGCGCTCGTCCCGGTCTGGGGGTGGGGGCCGACTCTCGGCGACCGACACCTCAACCCAATAACCGCAGCGCGAGCCACTGCGCTGCTACAGGCGAAGCATGTGATTCCCATCCACTGGGGCACATACAGCCCGGTTCGGCCACGACGTGGGAATCCATTGTGGCTGGATCGCCCGCTCCACGCCTTTCGCGACGCGCTCGATGTTCACGATCTCGGCGACCGATTGATCGAACTCTGGCCAGGAGAGAGCGTCAGCATCCCTTGATCCGAAGATCGGGAAGTGGGAGAGCTCATCGCGTCTGCCTCAATGGCACTCCGCGCACTTGCGGCCGCCGCGTGAATCAGCCGACTGGGCCTGGCGCCTTCGGCAGTCTGATGCGCTTGAGCATCACGGCGTTGACGGCGACGATGATGCTGGAACCGGACATGGATAGGGCCGCGATCTCGGGGCGCAGCACCAGTCCGAACGCCGGCTCGAAGACCCCGGCCGCGATGGGGAGGGCGATGACGTTGTAGCCCACCGCCCAGCCCAGATTCTGGCGCATCTTGCGCAGCGTCCCCCGCCCGATCTGCAGCGCGACGGCCACGTCGAGCGGGTCGGATCGCATCAACACCAGGTCGGCAGTCTCGATGGCGACGTCGGTGCCGGCACCGATGGCGATCCCGACGTCGGCCTGGGCGAGGGCAGGGGCATCGTTGACACCGTCGCCGACCATGGCCACCTTGCGACCGCTGGCTTGGAGCTCGGCGATCTTGGCCGATTTATCGCCGGGCAGGACCTCGGCGATGACCGTGTCGACGCCGAGGATCCCGGCGATCCGCCGGGCCGTTGCCTCGTTGTCCCCGGTGAGCATCACCACCTCGATGTCGAGCGCCCGAAGCGTCGCCACCGCCGCCGCGGCCGTCTCGCGCGGAGCGTCGGCCATGGCGATGAGCCCGACGGCCCGCCCATCGAGGGCCACGACGACAGCCGTGCGTCCAGTTTCGGCCAGCGCCTCGCGCTGTTGGGCGAGCGGGCCGAGATCGATCTTCTCGCGTTCCATCAACCGTCGGTTGCCGACCGCAACGCGGCGACCTTCGACGGTCGCGATGGCACCATGGCCGGGGACGCTGTCAAAGGCCTCTGCGCGCATCACCGTCGCCCCGCGAGCCTCGGCAGCGAGCACGATCGCCCGGGCGAGCGGATGCTCAGACTCGCGTTCCACGGCGGCGACGAGCGCCAGCATCTCGGCTTCGTCGATGCCGTCGGTGACGATGTCGGTCACTTCGGGCTCGCCTTTGGTCAGGGTTCCCGTCTTGTCCATGACGACGGTGTCGATGCGGGCCGCGGTTTCGAGCGCCATGGCGTTCTTGAACAGCACGCCGCGCTGCGCGCCGAGGCCGGTGCCGACCATGATCGCGGTCGGGGTCGCCAAACCCAGCGCGTCCGGGCAGGTGATGACGACCACGGTGATGGCGAACAGCATGGCGTCCGAGACCGAACGGTCGGCGAGGAAGTACCACACGGCGAACGTGGCGGCGCCGCCGAGCAGCGCCACAAATACGAGCCAGAACGCTGCCCGGTCGGCGAGGCGTTGGCCGGGGGCTTTGGAGTTCTGGGCTTCCTGGACCAGTTCGACGATCTGGGCCAACGCCGTGTCGGCGCCGACCTTGGTGGCGCGGACCCGCAGGGTGCCGGTCGTGTTGAGCGTTGCCCCGATGACCTGGTCGCCTGACGCCTTGTGAACGGGGAGACTTTCTCCAGTCACCATCGACTCGTCGATGTCGCTGTCGCCGTCCTCGACCATCCCGTCAACGGCCACCTTCGCGCCCGGACGGATCAACAGGAGATCGCCAACGGCGACCTCCGAGGTGGGAATCTCGACCTCGTTGCCGTCGCGGAGCACCGTGGCCTTGGGTGGTGCGAGATCGATCAGGGCGCGGATGGCCTCGTTGGCGCCGCCGCGAGCCCGCATCTCGAACCAGTGGCCGAGCAACACGAACGTCGCCAATACCGAGGCCGCCTCGTAGAAGACCTCGCCACCACCGGTGAGGGTGACCACGACCGAGTACAACCACCCGGCCCCCACCGCTACTGCTACCAAGACCATCATGTCCAACGTGCGGGCCCGCAAGGCTCTGGTGGCGCCGTCGAAGAAGATCCAACCCGCCCAGAACACCACCGGTATGCTCAGGATCAGTTGAAAGATGTCGTCGCGGAGCCCGAACGGTGCGCCGACGCTGAAGTTGAGAACATCGCGGCCGACAGGAGACCAGAGCAGAATCGGGATCGAAAGTAACGCCGCCACGACGAAGCGCCGCCGCATGTCGGCGACCATGGATGTCATCGACATGCCGGCGTGGCCACCGTGGCCCATGGTGTCGTGAGGCGAGCGTGTCGGCGAGGGGTCACCATGGCCGGCGGGATGGGTGGGGGCCTCAGGCGCGGGAGCTGCGGGAGATCCCGGCTTCAAGTTCTCACCGGGCTCCTGCATCGGGAGGCACAGGTGGCTGGGCACGGACTGGCCGGCGCAGTGATAGCCGCAGTCCTCGATCCATCGGCGAAGGTCGGCGACCGATGCGGTACCCGGGTCGTAGGTGACCGTGGCGGTCTGGGCGATGGGGTTCGCCTCGACCCGCTGGACACCTGGGAGGCGTGTGAGGAACGACTCGACCACGGCCTTCTCGGTCGCCCAATGCAGATTGCCGACATGGAGCACCGTGGTCACTGCCACCACGTCCCCGCCAGCGGCGTGGGCGTGGTGGGTCGGGGTCTTGGTCATCGTTCCTCCTGGCGCGGTTGTGCATCACCGAGTGCTACCGCTTGTGGTGGCCATCTTGCCCCGGCTGTGGCGCTTCAATCATCGGTGTGGGCTACGGACCCCGGCTTCGGTCGAATGCACCCCAAACAGGGTCGCCCTCCCCAGTGAACACAGAGTCCGGTGCGGACCTCTCGCACCGGAGGCATCATTACTACACTTCGTCGTTGATGGTACCGACGACCCAGGAGTTCGACGGCGGGGATGCCAGCTGGCCACCCAAGGTTCAGACCCTGCTCGGGGCCGTCCTCGTGTTGTCGGGCGAGCACGAGTTGGACACCGTGCTCCGCCTGATCGTGGTGGGCGCCGCCAGAATCGCCGAGGCCCGGTACGCCGCGCTCGGGATCTACGACGCGACCGGCACGCTCGAGTCGTTCATCCACCACGGAATCGACGATGACGCGGCGGCCCGCATCGGGAGCCTTCCTGATGGACGCGGTCTGCTCGGTGAGGTGATCGTCGCCAGCGGACCGATCCGGCTCACGGACCTGGGTTGCGACCCCCGCTCGGGCGGGTTCCCTCCGCACCATCCGCCGATGCGCACGTTTCTCGGCGTGCCGGTCGGCAGGGGCGGGCGGCGGTACGGCAACCTGTACCTGACGGAGAAGGCTGGTGGTGCACCCTTCGCCGACGAAGACGAGGCGCTGGTCGTCGCGTTCGCAGCGTTCGCGGTCGGAGCGATCGAGAGCGCCCAGCTCGTACAGGCAGAACGGGCCCGCGCCGAGGCCATCGCCGACCTCGCAGCCGCCACGGAGCGGGCGGCGTTCAAGCGCGAGATGTTGGGCGAGATCCTCAACGCCCAAGAGGCGGAACGGGCGCGGGTGTCGCGCGACCTCCACGACGACGTCGGGCAAGCCCTCACTGCGGTGCTGCTCGGCCTCCGGCTCGTCGAATCCTCCCTTACCGGCAACGAGGTCGAACTCGACGACGCCCGTCGGCGCACCGAGGACGTCCGCGAGCTCGTTGCCGACGCGCTGCGCCGGACCCGCAAGCTCGCCTTCGACCTACGGCCGACCGTCCTCGATGACGTCGGGCTGCTGCCTGCGCTGGAACGCCTGGTCCAGGACACGACGGCCCGGGGCGACACCGTCATCGCCCTCGCCCTCTCCGTCGACGGTGTCGCGGAAGCACGGTTGCCGCCCGAGGTCGAGACCGTGGTCTACCGGATCGTGCAGGAAGCGCTCACGAACGTCACCCGCCACGCCGGTGCAGCCACTGCTGGCGTCACCGTGATCGTGGCCGAAGGACGGGTACGCGCACTCATCGAGGACGATGGCAGCGGCTTCGACGCCAGTGCAGCACCGACGCGTGGGCATCTCGGGTTGAAGGGCATGGCCGAACGGGCTGACCTTGCCGGCGGAACGGTCGAACTGTCCTCGACGCCGGGCTCCGGTACAACGGTCCTTCTGGATCTGCCCCTTGGCTGACGTCGTGCGAATCGCATTGTGCGACGACCATGCCGTTGTTCGCAGCGGGCTCCGACGGATCCTCGACGCCGAGGACGACCTGGAAGTCGTCGGCGAAGCCGGCACCGTGACGGAGGCCGTGGCCTTGGCGGCAACCTGCCTAGCCGACGTGTTCGTGATGGATCTCGGATTGCCCGACGGGAGCGGGATCGCGGCGACCGCCGAGGTCGTCCGAGTCAGCCCGGCCACCCGGGTGCTCGTGCTGACCGTGCATGACGACATCGCCTACTTGCGCCGCGCGTTCAAGGCCGGCGCGGCCGGCTATCTGGTCAAGGAGGCCGCCGACATCGAACTCGTACAAGCGGTCCGACAGGTGGCCAGCGGCAGGCAGTACGTGCACCCCAGTTTGGGTGCTGCCCTGCTCGCCGCCGACGCGCCCCCCGCCCGCCTCGGCGGACCCGGTGGCGAACTGTCCGACCGCGAGCTCGCAGTGTTGCGATTGGTGGCGCTCGGGCTCACCAACGCCGAGATCGGCCAGCGGCTGTTCGTGTCAGTGAGAACCGTGGAGACCCACCGGTCCCACATCCAACAGAAGCTCAATGTCCGTAACCGCGCCGAACTGGTTCGCTGCGCGAAGGAGGCCGGGCTGCTCGACGTCGACGAGCCCGGTCCGTGACCTTCCGCAGTGGCACTCCGTAGCCAGCGCGGATGCCCGCACACGGGTTGGGCCGCAAGATGGAGGGATGACGACGACACCCGCCGAGGTGTGCGCCATGCCCGCTGGCCGGCCTCACGTCGTGGTGGCCGTCGCTCACTACGTCATGCGGGCGCTCATCGTCGACCTCCTCGATCGAGGCTTCTGGGCGGTCTCGGCCGTCGACAGTCTGTCTGAACTCGGCCACGTGGCCTCGGCGCACCCAGACCTCGTGATCGTCGACACCGGCGACTTCGAGTCGTGTTGCCGCGAGCTACCCGAAAGCCTTGCGCTCAACCGGCTCATCGTCGTCGGCCCCGAGCCGGATCCCGCCTACCGTCAGGCTGCGCTGAGCCGCGGCGCCGGCGCGTGGCTGAGCCGCGACTGCGTCGCCGAGGATCTCGGCGACGCGCTCCGCTCGGCCCTCGTCAGGGCGCGCGTGGCGTGCCCGGTGGCGGCACAACGAACTCCCGAATCTGCTGCACCCCTACCGAAGGAAGATGCCTTCGATGATTGATAACCGAGTCACCGCCGCCCGCGTGGCCACCGGCGAGGGCCTCGCTCGCCTCGACCGGTGGTGACGGGCCGCCAACTACCTGTCGGTCGGTCAGATCTACCTGCTCGACAACCCTTTGCTGGCCGAGCCGCTGCCGCCCGGCGGCCGTGACCAACGCCTGGCTGGACGGCACCTAGGTGACCACTGAAATAATGCCGTGGGTATCCACCATTGGTGTGTCTCGCGAAAACAGAATGTCGGGATGGCTTTGGGTTCGACGGTGGTGCAGCAGCGGTTCGAGAATCCTGGCGAGATTCTGGGTGACCGGTTGAAGGGCGTGTATCGGTTGTTGGCTGATGAGGGGCATCGTGTGTTCCCGGATGACTATTTTGCTGATTGTTACAAGGAGTC
>JBKJJS010000355.1:0-5027 GCA_046597895.1 Ilumatobacteraceae bacterium | reverse complement strand
GTCAGCGCAAATGACGCTCGTCCTCACGGTGTTCGCGTTGGTGGGCTTTGTGGCGTCGGTCATCCGGCGCAACCGGGCTGGCGCGTTCCTCGGCATCTCGTGCCTGCTCTGGGTGGCTCTCGTCGTGGCGGCGAAGGATCCTTTGCCGTTTGTGGGCGATCTCTTCTGGAACTACCGCGGCCTGCCGTTCGTGTTCCTGCTTCGCTACCTGCTCGCCATGATCGGCATCGGCGAGACGATTCAGTTTGTCGTCCGCTACGTCGCCATGAGCCGTGCCGAACGCTTCGAGCGGGCGGCCGTCGGGAGTGAGGAGTGGTCCTGGCTGCGCCGGAAGGTCCGTCCGGAACGCGTGGCATTGCAGAGCACGCTCGTCCAATTTGCCGCACTCAGCGTGGTCGGTGTCGTCGCGGTCGGTTGGGTGGCCTTCGGCATCGACCGTTTGCCGTACCAGAAGCAGATCTACGAGGACGGTCAGTGGAAGCACAAGTGGGGTCCCATCAAGGGTGACATCGTCGACGACGGTGCTGACTCGGACGGCTGGGCGAGCTACAACTTCGGCGGATATGAGGGCCGGGAGGCGTGGAACGAATACCGCGGCCTACTCGACACTTCGAAGCAACTGGGGGCGGAGCGGGGCTGTGGACGAGCGCTCTGGGAGCACCAATCGGACAAGTACGGGTCGTACGGCACCCCAATGGCACTCATGCTCCTCCCGTTCTGGACCGATGGCTGCATCGGTTCGATGGAGGGCCTGTTCTTCGAGGCCTCCGGCACCACTCCGTATCACTTCGTCGCCGCCTCAGCGGTGAGCGAGAACGCCTCGGACCCCGTGCGCCAGGTGCGGTACGACAAGAACAACCTCGATCTCGGAGTTGACTACCTGCGTTCACTTGGTGTGCGTTACTACTTCGCGTTCACTCCAGACCTCGTCAGTCAGGCATCGCAGCGGGCGGATCTCGTCGAGGTGGCGACATCGGGGCCTTGGCATATCTTCGAGGTGCAGGACTGGTCGCTCGTCACTCCTCTCGCGACCGAACCGCTCGTCGTGCGGGACCGAGGCGGGGATCAGCGCGAGCGGTGGCTCGAGATTGGCCTGAGCTATTTCCAGCATCCCGACGAGTGGGATGGGTTGCTCGTCGCCGATGGCCCGGAGGAATGGCAACGCATCACCGTCGCGCCGGACGCGCCGCGGATCGAGCCGGACCGGGTCGACCTCCTCACCACCAGCTCGGTGACCGAGGCGCGCGCGGTCCCGGCGTTCACCATCGATCCCACCTCGATCGTGATGGGCCAGAGTTCGATTGCGTTCGATGTCCCCGAGAGCGCCATCGGTCAACCGGTGCTCGTCCGGGTGAGCTACTTCCCGAATTGGACTGTCTCAGGAGCCGACGGCCCCTACCGAGCCGCCCCCAACTTCATGGTCGTGGTGCCGACGAGCACTCATGTGGAACTCAAGTACGGGTACTCGAAGCTCGATCTCGGCTCCTACGCATTGACCCTCACCGGCATCGGACTGCTGGTGTTCTTCTGGCGCGGTCGGCGCGTGGACTTCGAGTCGCCCCCGCTCCGCAAGCCCGTTCCCGATCTCGATGGCCCGGGGCCGGCGGATGACGAAGCTCCCGGCCCTGAAACGCCGGCAGCCGAAGTGCTCGCCGTGTACCCTGCCACCCCGCCATGACACTCGACTCCATCGTGAAGGCGTACGACATCCGGGGCACCGTCCCGGATCAGTTCGACGCCGACATCGCCTACGCCCTCGGCGTCGGGTTCGCCACATTCTGTTCCACCGACACCATCGTGGTGGCCCGGGACATGCGGCCGTCGGGTGTCGCACTCGTCGAGGCGTTCGCCCGCGGAGTGCAGACGCAGGGAACCTCGGTGATCGATCTGGGTTTGGCGTCGACCGATCTCGTCTACTTTGCCGCTGGTCGCCACGACCGACCAGGCGCGATGTTCACGGCGTCGCACAATCCGGCGCAGTACAACGGCGTCAAGCTGTGCCTCGCCGGCGCTCGCCCGGTCGGGAAGGACACTGGACTCGCTGAGGTCAAACGGGTGGCGCAGGATGTGCTGGACGGCCGAGGCCCGCGAGCGGCGGCCACTGCCGGCCGCAGGACGTTCTCGGACCTCCTCGGCGCCTTCGCCGACCACGTCGTTTCCTTCATCGATCCTGCCCGGCTTCGTCGCCTGCGGGTGGTGGCAGACACTGCCAACGGTATGGGCGGCCTCGTCGTTCCCGCGGTGTTCGAGCGGTTGCCTCGTCTGACTCTCGAGGTGATGTACGGCGACCTCGACGGCACGTTTCCCAATCATCCGGCCGACCCGTTGCAGCCCGAGAACCAGCGAGACCTTCAGGCGCGGGTGGTGTCGGGGGGGTTCGATGTCGGCTTGGCCTTCGACGGCGACGCCGACCGGGTGTTCGTGGTCGACGAATTGGGTCGCGGGTTGTCGGGCTCGGTCACGACCGGACTTCTGGCCTCGGCGGTGCTGCGTCGGCATCCGGGCGGCACGATCCTCCACAATCTCATCTGCTCGCGCGCTGTCCCCGAAGTCGTCCGTGAACACGGTGGAATCCCGGTGCGGACGAAGGTCGGACACTCGTTCATCAAAGAGGTCATGGTCGAGACGGGCGCCGTGTTTGGTGGCGAGCACTCGGCCCACTACTACTTCAGAGACAACTTCCGGGCCGACAGTGGCATCATCGCGTCCGTACTCGTTCTGGAGGAGCTGAGCCGTGCCGAGGTCCCGATGTCTGTCCTGCGCAAGCCGTTCGAACGGTACGCCGACAGCGGCGAGATCAACACCGAGGTCGACGACACGGAAGCGGCCATCGAGCGCGTCGCCGCGGTGTACGCGCGCTTCCCCCAGGACCGACTCGATGGGCTCAGTGCCGACTGTGGTGCGTGGTGGTTCAACCTGCGACCCTCGAACACCGAGCCGCTTCTGCGACTCAACCTCGAGGCGCGTGAACGCGACGAGTGCGATCGCCGCGTCGCCGAGGTTCTCAGGGTGCTCACCGGTGGATGAGTTCTCCACCCCTATCCACCACACATGTCCACCTACACATTCAGGAGCTGCCCATGACCAGCACACTCGATCCGCAGCTCCTCGAGATCCTTGCGTGCCCGCAGGACAAAGGTCCGCTGTGGTACTTCGCCGACGAGGACTCGTTGTACAACCCGCGGCTTCACCGGCGGTATGCCATTCGTGATGACATCCCGGTGATGCTCGTCGAGGAGTCGGAGACCGTGACGGACGCTGAGCACGAGCGACTCGTCGCCAAGTCCGGCGAGAATCCCTGACCGCCCTCCCCCGAGAGCTGACGTGGGTTAGTGGGAGGAGCCGCTCGGAATCGAGCTCGCCATCGCCACTCCGGCAATGACACCCGCATCGATCGCAGAGCTGGCCGACGGGAGGGCGTTCGCCAGCGCCAGTGGAGGCACATCGACGTGGCTGATCATCGGGTGGACCGGCCTCCGGTCAACCTCGTTGGCTCCGAGGAGCGTCTCGTGCAACTTCTCTCCGGGACGCAGGCCCGTGAACTGGATCTCCACCCGGCGGGGGGCCGCCGCGGCAAGCCGCCGCGCCACGTCGGCGATGCGGACGGGTTGGCCCATGTCGAGCACCAGGACCTCGCCGCCCCGTCCGATGGCGGCGGCGTTCATCGTGAGGCGCACCGCCTCGAAGACCGTCATGAAGTACCTGGTCACGTCCTCGTCGGTGACGGTGAGCGGACCGCCGGACGTCACCTGAGCGTCGAAGATCTCCAGCACCGAGCCGCGGGAACCGAGCACATTGCCGAACCGAACCGAGACATAGTGACGGCCGGCCTCAAGGGCGGCGTGGGCCGTCTGTCGCTCTGTGATCCTCTTCGACCAGCCGAGCACGCAGACAGGATCCGCCGCCTTGTCCGTCGAGATGTTGACGAAGTGTTCCACGCCGTGATGGAGCGCGGCATCCAGGACGTTCTGCGTCCCGAGCACATTGGTCTTCCAGGCCTCGGATGGGTGCTGCTCGAGCAGGCTGAGGTGCTTGAGCGCGGCCGCGTGGAACACGACGTCGGGGGCGACGGAACCAATGACGTCGAACATCCGATCGCGGTCACGGATGTCGGCCAACACGAGGCGGTCGCTCTGCAGCAACGCACGACCGTCCATTGCCAACTGCACGCCGTGCAGGCCGCTGTCGTCGCAATCGAGCATGTAGAGCGCCGAAGGTGCAAATCGTTCGATCTGGCGGCACAGCTCCGACCCGATCGAACCCCCCGCTCCCGTGACCAGCACCCGTCGCCCCGTGAGGAACGCTGCCACGGTGGCAAGGTCGATCTCGACGGGGTGTCGGCCAAGCAGATCCAACTCCGACACGGGGCGGATGTCGCCAGCGGCCAGCGTGCCAAAGAGTTCCTCGACCGGCGGAAGGACGAACACGTCCAGCGCGGCGTAGCGGCCGAGCTCTGTGAGCTCGCGAAGCGTGTCGCCGGATGCGCTCGGGATGGCGATCAGGATGGCATCGGCACCGGTCTCCTGGGCGACTTTACCGATGTCGTCGCGGCCTCCCATCACTTTGACGCGGCTGATCTCGAGCCGTCGGCGCGCGGGATCGTCGTCGAGCAACGCCACCGGCGTAAAGGGACTCGTCGCGGAGTTCGTGAGGGCGCGGAGTGCCATCTCGCCCCCGTCCCCTGCCCCGAAGACAATGATACGACGGGCTGAGGGATTGACGATGGGCGCCAGGCGCCGTCGTCGTCGGCGATAGTGGGTGAGTCTGACGAACTGGGCCAACGACAGCATGAGGGGCGTGGCGAGCGCGATGTACGCCAGCCCGACGTGACCGTCGAGTCCGGCAACGAGTCCACCAGCGGTGGCGGCCACAACCGCTGCCGCGTACAGACGCACGAGCTCACGGGAGCTGCCGTACCAGAACCTGCCTCGGTAGAGGCCGAACACCAGGCCGGTACTGAGATGGCTGACGATGATGACGCTCATCAGGAGGATCTCGGTCCCGACGAACGGGTGCGAATCGAGGAC
>JBKJJS010000141.1:0-3303 GCA_046597895.1 Ilumatobacteraceae bacterium | reverse complement strand
GTGACCCCGGTGATGCGACGCCCATACTTCGAGGGACGGTTCACCGACCACCCGCGGCGACGAGCAGTAATGTTGTGGCGCCGAACCTCGATGACCGATACCCCGTGGGCCGCCAGCGCCTTGCGCACCTTGTCCGGCTTGCAACTCCTGGTCCTGCCAGCTCTGTGACGCATCGAAGGCGAAGGCGGGCCCGTTGGACACCGGGTCCCCCCAGGCGAACAGCACGTCGGCGATGTAGCCGGGCGGTACGACGACTCCGTCGATGGCGACCGCGGCGAGAGGGACGGATTGGAACCCGAGAAGGGGCTTGCCCTTCATGGGCACCCCGGAACCAACGGCGCTGGCCCGGCCACTGCCGGCGAAGCCTGTGGAGATTCCGATGGACCCCGCCGCGGCGCCAACCTTCAGGAGGTTGCGTCGGCTGAGTCCGGCCGACACCACGTCGTGGATGGACCTGGCGACGTCTCGACACACAGGCGGACGCGGGGTGAACGGTGAACGAACTGCGCCCCGATGGCGGGGCGGCTCAGCCGTAGAGCGATTCGAGGGCGGCGATGGCCGAGTCAAGCGCCGCAAGCGTAACCAACTCCGACTCGCTCTCGCTCAGCATGCGCACCGGACGTTCGAGCGGCGCCATGACGCCGGGGGGTGACTCGTGATGTTCTGAGCGAGTCCGCACCCCGAAGAATGCATCCAGCGGATCCGGCTCGCTCGGTGTCACAGCGACCCGTGACGCCTCCGGGGCCGCTGGCGCGTCGTTGACGAGTTCCGGATCGACGTTGCGCCACAGGGCGAGAAGTTCTGGGCTACGGCCGACGTCATCGGCGAACTCCAGCAGCACCGCCACGGAGTGCTTGCACACCGCCACCCCATCGGGGCAGGTGCAGTACGCGGCCAGATCGCCCCTGGCCGGAATCAGCGCCCCACCTGCGGCGCCCTTGCGGATTCGCAGCGTGACGGCATACGGCTGCGAACGACTGCCCTGAACGAGGCCGATGACCTCGCCAGGGTGTACCTCGACGGAGATCACGGCGCGCTGCTTGGCGTAGACCCGACCCCGCCGGAAGCGGTCAGGGTCGCACACCTCGGCGGCGAGCACAGAGAGACGCATCGCGAGGAGTGCTCCCGGCCGTGCACCGATCGGTCGCTCGGGTGGCCGGCTCATCCGACCGCCTCATGTCGGTCGAGCGTGACGAGGTCGCGCAGCGCGTCGGTACTCAGTTCGGACAACCAGGCCTCTCCCGTGTTGCCGACGACCGCCGAGGCCAGCACCCGCTTGTCGTCGATGATCTGGCCGATGCGCTCCTCCAGCGTGCCGGTGCAGACAAGCTTGTGGACGAACACCGTGCGCTCCTGGCCGATACGCCATGCCCGATCGGTGGCCTGGTCCTCCACCGCCGGATTCCACCACCGGTCATAGTGGATCACCCGGGATGCCGCCGTGAGGTTGAGCCCCGTGCCGCCCGCTTTCAACGAGACGAGCAACAGCGGCTCGCCCTGGCCCGCCTGGAACCGCTCGACCATCGAATCCCGCTGGCGCCGGGCCACTCCACCGTGCAGGAACGGGACGGAACGTCCGAGGTGTTCGGCGAGGTGACGCTGCAGCAGCTCACCCATCTGTCGATATTGCGTGAACACGAGCGCCCGCTCGCCGGCGTCGAGCAGTTCATCGACGAGTTCATCGAACCGGACGAGCTTGCCGGACCGGCCCCCGAGCCGCGAACCGTCGCCCAACGCGTGCGCCGGGTGATTGCAGATCTGCTTGAGCCGGGTGAGCGAGGCCAGCACCAAGCCGCGCCGGCGCATGCCGGTCTCCTTTTCGGCATCGGCCAGCAACTGGTCCACCACAGCCTGGTACATGGTGGCCTGCTCTTTGGTGAGCGGCGCCCAGGCGATCTGCTCCACCTTGTCCGGTAGGTCAGGGATGAGCGACCGGTCGGCTTTGGTACGCCGGAGAAGGAACGGTTGGGTGAGCCGGCGCAACTGCTCGGCCGCGCCGGCGTCGTGGTTGCGCTCGATGGGGTTGGCGTACGTGGACTGGAACCTCGGGAGCGACCCGAGCAGGCCATGGTTCACGACATCGAGGATGGACCACAGCTCGCTGAGCCGATTCTCGATGGGCGTGCCCGTGAGCGCCAGCTTTTGGGCCGCCGGAAGCTTGCGCACGGCTTTTGCCGCCTTCGTGTTGGGGTTCTTGATCGCCTGCGCCTCGTCGAGCACGACGGTCGTCCACTGGATGAGCGCCAACGTGGCGATCTCTCTGGTGACGAGCCCGTACGTGGTGACAACGATGTCAGCGGCGGCGAGTTCCTCGGCCGCACCCTCACCCTGGACCCGTTCGCCACCGTGATGCACGAGCACCCGCAGGCTCGGAGTGAAGCGAGCCGCTTCCTGTTCCCAGTTGCGCACGACGCTGAGCGGGCACACCACGAGGTGGGGCCCTGGTCGGTCGAGCAGATGGGCCAGCGTGGTGGCGGTCTTGCCAAGGCCCATGTCGTCGGCCAGGCACCCGCCGAGCCCGAGCCGCGCGAGGAACGTGAGCCACGACAGCCCCCGGCGCTGGTAGTGCCGCAATTCACCCCTGAACCCTTCGGGTTCGTGCATCTCGATGAGCCGCTCGTCCGGAAGGCCGGCGAGCAGGTCGCCGGCCCATCCTGTCGCCGCGACGACGATCTCCTCGGGGTGGGCGGCAAGGCGCAGCAGTGTCGCCGGATCCACCTCGGTGAACTCGGCCTGGTTGCGCACGATGGTCTGCAACACCCGGCGGACCTGCGTGCGGTCGAGACGCACCCACCGGCCACCGACCTGCATGAGGGACGCGCCCGATGCCTCGGCTCTCGCGAGGTCCGCGGGATCGATCGTCACGTCGTCGACCTCGGCCGTCCACGTGACGAGCGCGGCGACACCGAGCCCGCCCGAGCGGCCGCCGGCCGGCGCCGGGGTGGCCGTGCCGGTCACGCGCACCGCAGCCTTGATGAGTTGTTCCGGGCCGATCAACTCGACGCCCAATTCCTCCAGCACGATCCCCTTCGCCAGCACTTCACTGACACCGCTCACGTCGAGCGTCACCACCTCCTCCGGGTGCGCGCCGAAGCCGGCCAGCACTGGCAGACGAGTGGCAAGTTGGCGGCCGGCCCGGGCGAGCAGCGTGCGCAGCAGACCGAGGTGATGGGGGGCGCCGGCCACTTCGACGGCGAGCGCGGTGGCCTCGACCACATCGAGCGCGCCGCACCAGCGGCTGCGGTCGGTGAGGTCGACCATCACGAGCGTGAACTCCCAGGGCCCGTACTCGCCGACGGGCCC
>JBKJJS010000033.1:0-4268 GCA_046597895.1 Ilumatobacteraceae bacterium | reverse complement strand
GGCTGGGTCCATGTACTCGTTCTGGTCGCCCATGACGTGGCCGAGCAGGCGGAACGTCGTGAGCTCGAGCAGCACCGGACCGTCACCGGCCCGCACGATCTCGAACGCCTGCTTGGCGGCGAGGTAGGCGGCCACCGGATCCCCACCGTCGGCCTTGATGGCGGTGATCCCATAGGCCGGCGCCCGGTCGACGATCGTGGTCACCCTCGTGGTGTCCGAGAGCTTGGTGTGCTCGCTGTAGGTGTTGTTCTGGCACACGAACACCACGGGCAGGTTCCAGATGCTGGCCATGTTCACGGCCTCGTGGAACGCACCGATGTTGGTGGCGCCATCACCGAAGTTGCACACCGTGACGCGCCCGTCGCTCTTCAGCTTCGAGGCCAACCCGAGGCCCCCGGCGATGGGCAGGCCGCCCCCGACGATTCCGGTGGTGAGCATGAGCCCGTGGCTCACGTCCGTGATGTGCATCGAGCCGGCCTTGCCCTTGGACCCGCCAGTGGCTCGGCCCATGTTCTCGGCCCACAGCGCCCGCAGTGGCACGCCGCAGGCAATCTCGTCGGCGGTGCCGCGGTACGTGGCGGTCATGTAGTCCTCGTCGGTCATGTTCTCGGCCACCGATGCCGAGATGATTTCGTGGCCCTTCACGGGGTAATGGATGAAAAAAGTCTCACCACTCATGATCGCTTTGCGGGCGCGCTCATCGAAGGCGCGGATGCGCACGGTCGTGCGATAGATGCCAAGAAGGGTGTCGCGGTCGACGGCGGAGGTGACGGTGTCGGTCATGGGGAGCAAACCTACTCCCCGCCCAATCGATCGGCCGAAGCGGAAGCCGTAGCACGCTCCCATCGGGCCAACCCCTTGGCTCCTCTTCTTACAAACTGAGAGCTATCATCCAGTTCGTGGACAGAGCCCCGTCGCCGTCACTCCTGCCGATCTTCCGATCGCAGCAGCAGGCCGAGTTGCTGGCGCTCATCCTCGGAGACCCCGCGGCCGAGCACAGCCTGGCTGAGCTCACTGAGCGAACCGGCATCCCGTATGCGTCCGTTCACCGCGAGGTTGAACGCGCCGCGGCGTCGGGCCTGGTGACGAGTCGACTCGTCGGGCGAACCCGGCTCATCCGAGCTGACGAGACGAGCCCGTACTTCAGCGGGCTGTCGGACGTGCTGGTCAAGGCGTTCGGCGTGCCGTGGGTACTCGGCCAGGCGCTCACCGACGTCGGCGGGATCGACGCCGCGTACGTCTACGGGTCCTGGGCGGCACGGTTCTCGGGTGAGGAGGGCGACCGACCCGTAGGGGACATCGACCTTCTCCTGCTCGGAGGACCGGACCGAGCCGAGGTGTACGCCGCCGCCAGCTCAGCCGAGCGCCGCCTCGGACGAGCCATCCAGGTGACCATCCGATCGACCGACTGGCTGACGGAGGGCAGCGGCACGTTTCACGACACAGTCGCCGGACGACCGATGGTGTCGATACCGATGGCGGCTACGAGAACAGGTCGGGAGGATCGGCCGCCAGCAGCCGCTCGACCGCGTCGACGACGATCCGCGCCATCGACAGTGCCCACGCCGAGTCGTCAGCGCTGACCTCCGCACTGGACGGGTCGAAGTACTGCGCAGCGTGCCGCGTTCGTCGCCCGGCGTCGCCATAGGCCGCACCGTACCTGGAGGGTGTTACGGCCACGACGCGCATACAGGTCCGGCCGAGCTCGACGGGTGACTGGGGCTAGAGGGACGGGCCCCACACCTCGTCGAACAGGTCCCTCATCGCCCGCCACGATCGACGGTCCGTGGGCTCGTGGTAGGCGATACCAGGGATGCCCATTCGGCTGGCGTTCTCGTTCGTGAAGCTGTGGACCGCGCCGCCATACAGGTTCATGCGCCAGTCGACCTGCCCGGCCCTCATCTCGGTCTCGAACGCGGCGCGTTGTTCGGGCGGGATCATCGGGTCGTCGGCGCCGATGCACACGAGCACCTTGGCGGTAATAGCCGACGCGTCCTCAGGGCGGACGGTGGCCAGGCCGGAGTGGAAGCCGACGACAGCGGACAACGCCGCCCCACCCCGCGCCAACTCCAGGGCCATGGTGCCCCCGAAGCAGTAGCCGATGGCGGCAAGCCGCGACCGATCCGTCTGCGGCTGTGCCATCAACACGTCGAGTCCGGCCCGTCCGAGCACCCGGGTGGCCAGCGGATCCGCCATAAGCGGGCCGAGCTTCGCACGAATCTCCGGCATCCCACCCTCGATCGGCCGGCCGTCACCGTGGTAGTCGAGCGCGAAGGCGACGTACCCGAGTTCGGCCAACATCCTGGCTCGGCCCTTCGCATGGTCGGTGAGCCCCGGCCCCTCGTGACAGACAAGGACGCCGGGGAATGGCCCGGCGCCGTCCGGTGTGGCGAGATGACCGATCATCCGGCGGCCGTCCACCTCGTACTCGATGTCCCGCAAGTCCATGGTGCCCCCTCGACTCTTCGTCCTGAGTGTCAACGCACCGTAGTGGGCGTCCAGGTTGAGCCGTCGCTCTGGGGGAGGGGAAGCACTCCCCCACCTTCCTCGTGGAGCATGTCAAGCAGGGCCGGATCCGAGGTCGCCGACGGCCAATGGGCTACTCGCTCCCCGACTATCGGCTCCGCGGTGAGATAGGCGACCACGGCGTAGGCATCAAGCAGTATCACTGCGAAAGGCGCCGCTCCTCCGCCTCCGCATCCTCCTCACGAGCCTGCCGCCGTGCCTCTTGGGTGGTCGGGCCTGGGCCGGCGTACTTGCCGTAGAGCGCGTGGATCGGGTCGTCAGGAAGCGGCCGCATGAGAATGGTGTCGCCCATGTCGACGACAAGCACGCGATCCGTGTTCCAACGGTGGCGAGTCTCGGCGGGCAAGGACACCTGCCCATTCCGGGACACCTTCATGATCTGTGGGGGTGCCGTCTTCACGCACGTATTGTATGCCATGGCATAACCGTTGTATGCGGACGCGGGTCAGTGGCTGGGGCGCACCCCGCCACTCAGGCCGTCGACCCCGCCGCTGGCGTTGAGCCGGGCGTGGGCGCGGCGCAGGGCGCCTTCCACCTCGGCGTCGTGCTCGTGACTCACGGCCGACTCGGCACGCTCGCGCGCCCGGCGGGCCCGGTCGACGTCGATGTCCTGCGAGAGTTCGGCCACGTCGGAAAGGATGGTCACCGTGTTGTTGCTCACCTCGACGAAGCCTCCGTGCACGGCCACGTCCTGAACCGAGCCGTCGGGCAGGTAGATCTTCGTGTGGCACTCGCTGAGGGCTCCGAGAAAGGGTGCGTGGTTCGCCTGGAAGGCGATGTCGCCATCGAGCGTCCGCGTGAGCACCATCGTCGCCTCACCGGAAAACAGCACTCGCTCCGGCGACACCACCTCGACGCGCATCAGCTCGTCGATTCCTGGAGGGCCTTGGCCTTGGCCAGCACCTGCTCCACCCCACCGACGTTCAGGAACGCCTGCTCAGGCACATCGTCGAGATCGCCGCGGAGAATGGCGTCGAAACTGTCGACCGTCTCGGCCACGGGCACCGTCTCACCCTTGACGCCGGTGAACACCTCGGCGACGTAGAACGGCTGCGACAGGAACCGCTGGATCTTGCGGGCCCGGTTCACGGTGAGGCGGTCCTCGTCCGACAGTTCGTCGAGCCCGAGGATGGCAATAATGTCCTGCAATTCCTTGTAGCGCTGCAGGTTCTCCTGCACGCGGCGGGCCACGTTGTAGTGGTGGTCACCGACGACGTCGGGCTGGAGGATGCTCGATGTCGAGGCCAACGGATCCACGGCGGGGTAAATGCCGAGCGCGGCCACCTGGCGGGACAGCTCAGTGGTGGCGTCGAGGTGGGTGAACGTGGTGAAGGGCGCGGGGTCCGTGTAGTCATCGGCGGGCACGTAGACGGCCTGCAGCGAGGTGATCGAGCGGCCCCGGGTGGAGGTGATGCGCTCCTGCAACTGGCCCATCTCGTCGGCCAGGGTCGGCTGGTAACCCACGGCCGAGGGCATACGCCCGAGCAGGGTGGACACCTCGGAGCCGGCCTGCACAAAGCGGAAGATGTTGTCCACGAACAGCAGCACGTCCTGGTTCTGCACATCGCGGAAGTACTCCGCCATCGTGAGGGCGGACAGTGCGACCCGCAGGCGCACTCCCGGCGGCTCGTCCATCTGGCCGAACACGAGTGCTGCCTTGTCGAGGACGCGGGTGACACCGTCGCCCATGATCGTCTCGCCCATCTCGAGGAAGAGGTCGGTGCCCTCACGCGTGCGCTCGC
>JBKJJS010000434.1:0-31576 GCA_046597895.1 Ilumatobacteraceae bacterium | reverse complement strand
GAGCCGGCCGAGCACCGGGGCATCGGCCGGCTCGGGCTTGGCGCTGCTGACCTGACCAAGGTCGCGCTCAAGATCACACCAGACTCGTGGCTCTCGCTGGCCCTCGCACGGATCGACGACCATCCGGTGTTCGAGTATCAAACCCGCGAAGGTGACTTCATCGACTTCGACGTCGCTTCTGCGGGCCAACAGGCGACTGCCCTGATGAGAGTTCTGCTTGCGCAGGCCGGCCCGCCCCTGATCGTCGACCAACCGGAGGACGACCTTGACAGCCAGGTGGTTCAGGACGTTGTGGAGCGAATCTGGAAGGCAAAGTTCCACCGTCAGGTCATCTTCGCAAGCCACAATGCGAACCTCGTGGTGAACGGCGATGCCGAGTTGGTCGTTTGCTGTGACTATCGAACGGCTGGCGATCAGTCCGGTGGGAAAATCAAGATTGAAGGAGCGATCGACATGGCTCCGATTCGTGACGAGATCACGAACATCATGGAAGGCGGAGAAAAGGCCTTCAAACTGCGCAAGGCCAAATACGGATTTTGAGCGCCGGGCGCGTGCCGCCGACGCCGGTCGACAGGACACCGTGGTAGCAGCGTGGTAGCAACGCTGGCCGACCAGCGGCGTCCGTCAGCGAACGGCGGCGAACGACCGGCGAGCGACACCCCTGATCAGCCGCACTTTTGCGAACGATGACGAACAACGGCGAACGCTTCGAAGGCGTTTCCTAAACCGTAGACGCAGGTTCGATTCCTGCCGGGGGCACCACCGAACACGAGATGCCGTCAGCGGCGTTGCCGCCTATAGGCGCACGAGCGCCCACGCCGTCCACGGGACAACGCCGAATACGCGGCGCTCGCGCGATCACACGCGCTGACGGTGGGAGGACTGCACGAGTCCTCCCACCAACGCGCTTCGTTGCCTCGAGGGAGAGCTGGGTGCTCTCGTGACGCGGAATCGGAAGAGCTGGGACGTCAGCGGGCGAGGCGCCGACGTCGCGAGTAGCTGAGCAGCAGTGCGCCGACCCCGATGAGGCCGACTGCGATCACGGTGAACGGCGCCGGATTGGTACCGGTTGGGGGGAGATCCGGGTTGCCGTCGACTGTGTCCGTCTCACACAACGGGTCGAAGACCGCCTTCCAGTTCAGGGTGACAACCACCGATCCGATCGGAACCGACGGGCCGCTCAGCGTGATGAGGAACTGCGGCAACGTCGAGGTGAGCGCCAGCCCACTGAGAACCACCGAGCCGTCGGCGTCGATTGCCTTCGCCGACACCCCAGAGATCGGGTTGCCGTCGGCATCCCGGAAGTCGACCGATCCGGAGGTGTATTGGTTGCGCGCCGGGGTATCGATGGTCAGCAACTGCCACTCGGTCGGCGCGCACACTTGGCTTGGGACGATGAAGGAGGCCGAGAGCACCCGGGTTGCGCCCTCTCCGCACGAGCCGCCGCTGAAGGCGTCGAAGTTCTGGATCTGGGCCACTCCGTTGTCGGAGTTGATCCAGAGACACGACGGCCGCTGCGGGTCCGCGTTGACCGTGTACAAGAGGTCGGCCCCCACGAAGCTCTTGGGGAAGTTGACGCACGACGCTCCGGTCGCGTAGTTGAAGCACTGCACCTCGTCCACGACGCCGTTCGGCACGTACACCCGAGCGCCGATCGTCACGGCTTGACCGCCCCATCTGTCGTTGTCCGTGATCACCGCCGCCAGCCCGGCCGGGGTGGCCACGCTGGCTCCGGAGAAGTCGAAGCACGGAGTTGTGGCAACGGGCAGGCAGAGGCCAATGGCCAGACCACCGGAGTCCAACAGCGGGAAGGCGGACCCCGAAATGGAGGCGTAACTGAATGCGAGCGTGATGGGCCACAAACCGGCGCACGACGTACCGGTAGCCGGGTCGAAGCAGCCGAGGATCTCCTGTCCGGTGACCGTTGGTACGAAGATCTTGCCGCCGATCGCCGCGGTTGCCGGGCTCGGGAAGACCTGCGTGGTGAAGTTGCCGGCGCCCAGGTTGACCGCAAAGGGCTGCCCCGTGCATGCGGCGATCGAGACCAAGTCGAAGCACAGCAGCTTGTTGGCCGTCGAGCCCGCACCGCCGCCCGCGGGTTGACCGGAGACATAGTTGAACGCGTAGAGCTTCGAACCGACCTTCATCGGTGTGCTCGTGATCCCTCCATCACCGACGGCGCTCAGCGCGGTGAAGCCGCAGAACGGGTTCGGGTCGGCCGCTAACGCCGTTGTATCCACGCACACCACCCCGGCGGTGTTGTCCAAGACCCGCGTCGTGAAGATGTACAGCTTGCCAGTGGCCTGGTCGATGTAGGTACCAGAGTGCATCGGACCAGTGAAGTTGTTGTCGCTGAGGTCCTTGATCACCTTCGAGTCGTCCGCCCAGCATTTGCTGGCATCGACCTGCAGATGGCAGGCAACTTGGAGTTGGGAGTTGTGGTGGAACACGTTGTACACCGCGGTGGGGGTCATCGACACGTCCCAGCCGTCGCCGCCCGCACTGCCTGCGAAGCTCGAGGAAGGGGGGACAGGAATGGTGATCTTTGCCTCGTAGGTCACGGTTGCCGAGCCGGCAACTGCCACCCGATTGAACGTCACGCTCCCAAGCGTGAACATGAGCGTGGCAACGAGCGCCACCCGTGCTGACCTCGAACCGCATCGTGCCGACATTCGAACGCCTCCTTCAAGAGTGATTCGCCGAAGGTAGCAGCCGTGAACCCACCTCGACGACGAGAACCCCTCGAGTCCCGTTCCGCCGCCATTTTTCGCAGCGTCTTCATCGGTGTCGAACACTGGGAGCACCTCGACACTCCCCGCTCGCAGCACGGAGCGAAAGCTCAGGTGAATCCGTAGAGCGAGGAGTCCCTCATCACGCCAGCACTGGCTCGGCGCGTCGCCAATGCGCCGTGGCGGCGAGGCACTCAGCGAAGCGGTCGGGATGAGCGAGGTGCGGGAAATGGCCGCTTCCCGGCCAGACGGTGATGGTTACCTGGGGGAGCATCTCGCTCAGCCACTGCTGATAGTCGGGCTCGAGGTCGGCGCCGGCCACGACGAGGTACGGCAACCCGGCGGCGCGCAGTGTTGTCAGTCCCGCGGTGGCGAGGCTGGCAAGTTCGTCGACGGGCCGTTCGATCACCTCGCGCCAGTACCCGAGGACGAGGTCCTGTCGTGGGTGGCAGGTTGACCGCACAAGGTTCTGCGCGTTCTCGGGCAGCAACTCGATGTGCATGCCGGCAGCGAAGCTCTCCCAGATTGCGGGGAACGCGGGTCCGCGGAGCTTGTCCGCGAGCGACTGCAACAGACCAGCGAAGGGGGCTACCTGTAAGGGCTGGTCCACGTTGACGATGCCGCGAGTGGGGTGTCGGGCGGCGTAGACCGTGGCGATGATTCCGGCCATGGAGTGCCCAACGACGACGGGTGAGTGCAGCTCCGCCTCCTCGACGGCTCGATGCACGCCGTCGCATACGCCCTCAACGTCGTAGGACGACCAAGCGGGGGACTCACCGTGACCGGGAAGGTCGATCGCGAGGACGCGGCGCCCCGGGTCGATGCGCGCCAACTCGGCCAACGCCGGCCGCCACATGCTGCGATCGAAGCTCAGGCCGTGGAGCAGGACGAGCGGTGGGCGTTGATCGGAGCGGCCGTAGTCGTCAGCGCCGAGGCCAGCCAGGATCCTGACGGTGTAGTGGCCTCGCCCCCGTTGGTCCATGGTTTCGTCGCCAGCTTCCTCGTCGCCATGACCCTAACCCTTCCCTCTCGCCAACCGACGGGGAGCCGGTTCGATCCTCGGGAAGGATTTCGGTCATTTGGTAGCCGCGTCGATTCCCGCCACGGGCACCTCGTCGAAACCTGAGAAGGCTCGCAGCATCTTGGCGTCGGCAGTCCGTTGCCCGTTGGAGTCGCGCAGCGTCAACTCCCTCTCGGTCGCTTCGATCGTCGCATCATGACGTCGCAGCACCCACACCGAGAACAGCGGTGGCCGGCCCGCTCGGGGAATCACGACGTATCGACCCCACACCATGAAATCGGAGCGCGCGGCGACGTGCTCCAAGCGCCCGCTGGCATCGGCATCACCGCACACGACGAATGATCCGTCGGGGGCCAACAACCCGGCCGCTGCCGTCACGTATGACTCGATCCCGCCCCGATGTTCGATGCGGGCGCGCGCCCGTTGCGCGTCCGCCGCGGCGGTCGCGGTGCCGGCTGGGAAGTACGGCGGCGTGCCGGTGATCAGGTCGAATCCTTCGCCGAGCGCGGCGGCGATCCTCGGCTCGCGGAAGTCACCGAGGTGGACTCGCGCCCGGTCCTCCAGGTGGTTGTGGGCGATGTTCTTCTGCGCCAATTCGAACGACACATCTTGGACTTCGACGCCGACGACCTCGGCGAGCGGAGCCGACCACGCCACGTGCAGCAGCACGGAGCCGAGGCCGCAGCCGAGATCGAGTACGCGAGCCGGGCTGGGGCAGACCTGCATCGCCACCCAGGCCGTGACGACATCGTCCGAGGAGAATCGGTGGCCCTTCCTGCGTTGGAACACCGAGACGTCAGCGGTGAGACGATCAAGGCTCAACTCAGGATCGTCGATCACCCGCGCGAAGGGTACCGGGGGTACTCTGCGGCGTGTCCAAGCCTCTCGTCGACGAGGCGTACGATGGGGTGCTCGGGTAAAGGATCGGAGGAGCGATGACGTCGCACAGCAGCCTGACCGCCAACTCCGGCAAGTGGCTCGCGGCAGCCGACTGCCGGCTCGAAGACTTTCGCGAACTCGTTGAGCGGCGTACCGATCTGGCCGAATACGCCAACGCCGACGAGGTCGTGCAGAACGTCGTCGTGTACGACAGCGCCCGACTTCGGGACGCGCTCGCGAGCGATGCCGGCCGACGGGATGTGCAGGGCGAGATCGCATCGATCTTCCTCGATGGCCCGGGCGTGGTGGTCTTGCGCGGCGCGTTCACGGATCTTGCGGTCGTCGACCGGGCCACCGACGCGTTCGATGCGATGATCGACGAGCAACATGCGGCCGGTGTGGCCGTCGGCGACCACTATGCCAAGCCGGGGGCGAACGATCGGGTGTGGAACGCGCTCGAGAAGCTCGCGCTTCGAGACCCCGCGGCGTTCGTCGACTACTACTCCAACGACATGATCGCCCTCGCCTCGTCCGCCTGGCTCGGGCCCGCATACCAAGTGACGTCGCAGATCAACGTGATCAATCCTGGGGGAGAAGCGCAGCAACCGCATCGTGATTACCACCTCGGTTTTCTCACCGACGAGGAGGGCGAGCAGTACCCCGCCCACGTGCATCCGCTCTCGGGTCTACTCACCCTTCAGGGCGCCGTTGCTCACGTCGACATGCCGGTCGAGAGCGGCCCGACGATGCTGCTTCCTCACTCTCAGAAGTACGTGCCCGGCTTCCTGGCGTGGCGCCGTCCGGAGTTCAAGGCGTACTTCCTCGATCACTACTCGCAGTTGCCGCTGGCAAAGGGCGACGCCATGTTCTTCAATCCTGCGGTCTTCCACGCCGGTGGCCACAACCAGACGACTGACATCAAGCGGATGGCCAACCTCCTGCAGGTCTCGTCGGCGTTCGGAAGGGCGTTGGAATCGGTCGACCGCGAGGCGATCTCCAACGCCATCTATCCAACGTTGTTGGAGCGGGCGGAGTCGGGAGTTGCCGAGAGTGCGCTCCAGCACGCCATCGCCGCCGCCGCCGAGGGGTATGCCTTTCCGACGAACCTCGACCGCGACCAACCGATTGGCGGACTCGCTCCGCCGTCGCAGGCCGATGTCGTGCGGCGGGGACTCGCACAACGGTGTGACCCAGCCGCATTGGCGGCGGAACTCGTCGCTCATGCGACGCGTCGTCGTACTGCCTGAACCCGGGAGTTCTCGGCCCGTCTGCCTACCATGCGGCGTCATCACGAGAGCCGGGAGCCCCCATGAAGTTCGGATTGGCGTTCGCCAGCAGCATCGGTATTGACGGCGCGACCGCGCTTGACATCTGCCGCCGGGCCGAGGCCGCTGGCTTCGAGTCGATCTGGGGCGGTGAGCACGTCATCCTGCCCACCACGATCGAGTCGAAGTACCCCTACACCGCCGATGGGAAGATTCCCGCCGAGCCGGACACGCCGATCCCCGATCCGCTCATCTGGCTGGCGTTTGCGGCTGCGGCGGCGCCGACGCTGCGCCTCGGCACGTGCATCCTCATCGTGCCGCAGCGCAACCCGGTGGTGCTGGCGAAAGAACTCGCCACGCTCGACCAATTGTCGGGTGGACGGGTGGAATTGGGTATCGGGGTCGGATGGCTCAAGGAGGAGTTCGACGCCCTCGGTGTTCCGTGGGAACGCCGGGGTGCCCGCAACGACGAGTACATCGCGGCCATGCGGGCGCTGTGGGCCGGGCCCCATGCCGAGTTCCACGGCGAGTTCGTGGACTTCGCCCCGGTCACCTGCAGCCCGCGCCCCGTGCAGTCGTCCATCCCGATTCTCGTCGGGGGCGACACCGAAGCGGCCATCCAACGCGCCGTGCGCATTGCCGATGGCTACTTCCCTGGTGAGGGTGACGCAACGCGTCTCGGCGAGCTCATCGGTCGGGTGCAGAAGGCCGCCGACAAGGCCGGTCGAGATCCGGCGAGCATCGAGATCAATGCGATGTTCGGTTTCCAGATGGCCGACCCCATCGCTGGTGTCGAGCAATTGGCGGCCATCGGTGTCGGACGCGTCATGATCCCTGCGTTCTTCTTCGCCGGCCCTGGCGGCCTCGACCGCCTCAGCGAGTTCGGCGAGCGAGTCATCCCGGCCGCCGGCCGCTGACGCTCTGACTGAGGAAAGGAACGAAAATGCACAGTTTCGATCTCAAGGGCAAGGTCGCCGTCGTCACCGGCGGTGGACAAGGCATCGGCGAAGGCATTGCCAAGACGTTCGCCGAAGCTGGCGCCGCCGTGGTCGTCGCCGCCCGTCATGCTGACCGAATTCAACGGGTAGCGGGCGACATCGTCGCGGCCGGAGGACAAGCACTCGCCGTGGCCACGGATGTCACCGACCGGGCCGCGCTCACGGCGCTGGCGGACGCCGCGGTGGACACATTCGGCGGGCTCCACGTGTGGGTGAACAACGCCGGTGGCTCACCGGTGCGTACGCCGCTCAGCGAGTTGAGCGACGACGAGTGGGATGCGTGCATCCGACTGAATCTCACCTCGGTGTGGATCGCTTCCGTGATCGCCGCCGGGCGGATGACCGAGGGTGGGAGCATCATCAACGTGTCGTCGCCGGCGGCCTACCGAGGCGTGCCGGGAAGTGGCCACTACGCCGCGGCCAAAGCGGGCGTGAACTCCCTCACGATGACGCTCTCGCTCGAACTCGCCCCGTCTGTTCGCGTCAACGGAATCGCGCCGGGCTACGTGCCCACCGAGGTGATGATGACCGCGCTTGACATGGATATACCGAGCCTCGAAAAGATGGCACAGGCCCGTATCCCGCTGAAGCGACTCGGCTCGCCCGACGACATGGGCGCGGCGGCCCTCTATCTGGCATGTGACGGCGGCAGTTGGGTGAGTGGCCAGACCATCACCGTTGCCGGGGGAATGTAAGTGGTGACGTGAGCTTCGGACCGTCGAAGCCGTTGTCAGGGCCATCCAACTCCCGGAGTCTGCGCGGTGAGTCAGCGGGTTTCCGGGAGGTCGCCGCCGCCGACGACGGACACTCGTTGTGACTCTGAAGTGCAGTCCTGATGTTGAGCGACCTCAACGCCCCCGGGGTTCTTGACGACGATGTAGGACACGTAGTCGCCAGGGGCCTCGGGGACGGTGTACACCACCGTGAATGTCTTGTTCGCCGGTATCAGCAACGAGTTGGTGACAGTGGACAACGGCTCCGAGCACTCACCGTTCTCGTAGCGGACGAGATACCCGGTTACGACCACCGCCGCTCCGGCCGCCAGTTGGACCGTCACCGTGTCGACGATCGTGGCACCGGGCCCGAGCGGAATCTCTTTGTCGCCGGGGATGGCGACGCCAAGGGCCGTTCCCTCGGTCGCTATCGTCGAGATCGCGAGCTCGAAGACCTGAATGGTCTGTGCGGGGTCGGACGCCACCTCGTGGATGACGACAGGCGTGCCGACCGCGCTCGGCCCGAGGTAGATGCGTTGGAACGCCACCAACTTCTCGCCGGACACGGCCCCCGAGAGCCGAATGGGCCCGACCTGTACCGAGCCGGTGGTGGCGTTGGGGGTGAACGTCTTGGTGGCCGACAACCCAGTGAACCCGAGATCGGTGAGGCCGTTCGTGTAGTGCCACTCGAGCTTCGCGGTGTAGACGACACCAGGGTGCAGGTTGGCAAACACGATTTCGTCGATGACGAGACCGAGGGCCTGCACGAACTTGTCCCCGTCCGCCACGTCTTGGGCGACGGTCAGCACGTTCGGAGGAACGACGACGATCGTCTGGTTGGGGTCGTCGGGAGCATCATGCACGCCGAGCGGTACGCCCGTCGCGGCTTCCCCCACGTAGAGCCGTTCGTACGCCACCACACTCAGCCCGACCTCGGCACCGGTGAGCGAGATCGGTCCGACATCGACAGTCCCGAATCCGGCCGAGTCGGCGAAGAAGGTCTTCGTTGCCGTCAGTCCGGTGGATCCGAGGCTGTTCGTCCCGTCGGTGACATACCACTCGACCTGCAGCGTGTACTTCATTCCGGCAGCCAGGCCGAGGTAGGCCACGGTGTCCATCAGGGCGGCGCCGGCGAACGCGGTGTTGTCGCCGTCGTAGGTATCGCGGGCGGCCGTCAACAGCTGCAACTGCTGGATCGTGACGGCCTGACCGGGGTCGTTGATGTTGGCGTGGATGACCTCGGGGAAACCCGCGGTGGTCGACCCCGCGTAGACGAACTCGTACGCCACGAGCGATCGCCCGAGTTCGGCTCGGCCGGTAGTGATCGGGCCCACGTCCACGCTGCCTGAGCCTGTTGGCGAGGCCACGAATGTCTTGGTCGCCGTCAGCGACGAAGGTTCGGAAGTGTCCTGGTATTGCCAGATGACCCGAGCGGTATACGTCGCCCCTGGCACGAAGTTCTGGTACTGGACGGTGTCGACGATCGCGCCTCCGGCTCCCACAAGCTTGTCGCCGTCGACGGCGTCCTTGGCGAATGTGGTGATCTGCGGCTCGCGGATCGTGAAGGAGTCGGTGAGCGAGGCGGACTTGCCGACGGCGATGCGCTGATAGCCCCCGCTCACCGAGTCGCCCTGCACGTCGTACTCGGCGTGCACGCCAGGCGCTTGAGCGCTGGCCGTCACGGTCGTCTCGTCCGATGCCGGCGTAAACGGGAAAGTGGCCACTCCGTCGCTGTCGGTGATGAGGTTCGACGGAACGACAGAGTCGAACGACGAGAGCGCCACCGTCACCCCGGGGATCCCGACGTTGGCGGGCGATCGCACCGAGACGGTGCCCTCTTTGGTGCCCCAGTTGAGCGTTACGTCGAGCGTCCATGGGCCGAGGAGGCCATTGACGCCGGTGACCATCGCCCTGGCGGCGTCCTCGATGAGGTCTCCGAGGGCAACGCGATCAGCAGGAAGCGCGGCACCCGTGACGTCAACGGGAGCGAGAGGGAACGTCATACCGGGATGGAGTGAGAGGGGCGGGCCCCACGATGGCGTGGTCGGCCCGCTCGATCCGATGGACGGGGTGCCGACGGTACGACCCGTGAGATGCCACGCCGTGATGTGCACCGCGGCGGCCTTCACAGGATCAGCGGTGTTCGCGTTCTTCCACAGCACGTAGTCGAGCAGGGCCGAGTTGTAGAGGTTGTTCAACAGCACGAGTTGATCGGCGCCGGGCGGTTGGTGCCGGTTGCCGGGGTCGACCGCGATGCTGACTGCCTTGGTAGGAGTCCCGTTGATCGTCACTCCATAGAGACCGAACCGCTTGAAGGCCCAGCCATTCAAGACCATCCGACATTCGCTGAGTGGGCAGGACTCGGTGAAGCCAACGACGAGCGGTGCGCCCGTCGTGGTCACCGCCAGGGCGGGACCGGACGCTGGGATCACGATCGAGCCGAGGAGAGCAAGGGCGGCCACACCAGCGGCGCGCCCCACTCCACTGCGCCCCGATCGTAAGATCATTGCAATGTTTTAGCCGCTCCCAGTGGCGATGTCACGGGCGCGAACGGAACATTCCTGATTAGTTGTAGTCCACCATCGCAAAGCCCTGGAGTTTGTCCAAGCGGTGGCGGGCGTTGATGAGGCGTACCGTACCGGACTTCGACCGCATGACGAGCGATTGTGTACCTGCCCCACGCGAGTCGTAGTGGACGCCGCGAAGGAGTTCACCGTCCGTGATCCCGGTTGCCGCGAAGAAGCAATTGTCGCCCCGCACGAGGTCGTCCGTAGTGAGGATCTGCTCGAGGTCGTAACCGGCCTCGAGAGCCGCCTGACGCTCGGCGTCATCCCTCGGCCACAACCGACCCTGGATCTCACCACCCATGCACTTCAACGCCGCGGCAGCGATGACTCCCTCTGGGGTGCCCCCGATGCCGAACAAGACGTCGGCGCCCGTCTCCGCCCACGCCGTGGCGATCGCTCCGTAAATGTCGCCGTCGGAGATGAGTCGGATGCGGGCACCGGCCTGGCGGATCTCCTCGATGAGCGGCGCGTGGCGCGGTCGGTCGAGCACGACGGCCGTCAAGTCTCGGACGGTCTCACCCTTCGCCTTCGCGATCCAGCGCAGGTTCTGGGTGGCCGACGCCGTGATGTCGATGGAACCGACGGCATCGGGGCCGACGGCAATCTTCTCCATGTACACACACGGTCCGGGGTTGAACATCGTTCCTCGATCGGACACGGCGATCACGGCCAACGCGTTGCCGCGGCCGAGTGCGGTGAGGGTGGTGCCATCGATGGGGTCGACGGCAACATCGCACTGGGGAGCGCCGCCGTCGCCCACCTGCTCGCCGTTGAAGAGCATCGGCGCCTCGTCCTTCTCGCCCTCGCCGATCACGACGATGCCGTCCATCGATACCGTCCGAAGGACGGTCCGCATCGCCTCGACGGCGGCGCCGTCGGCGCCGTTCTTGTCACCTCGGCCCATCCATCGGGAGGCGGCCAATGCCGCTGACTCGGTGACCCGCACGAGCTCGAGGGCCAGGTTCCGATCGGGGTTTTCGCGTGACGCCACGAGGCAGACCCTAACTCTGTTGAGCGATAACCTTGTCGGGCGATGATCGATGCCGCTATGTGCCTGGCCGGCCGCGACCTGACGGAGCCACGATTGTCGCCCGACGGGACGTTGGTACTGGTCGGCGTGCGAGCGAACGGGCGCTCTGGGCTGCTGCTCGTCCCCACCCTTGGCGGGCCGGAGCGGGGATTGGCATGCGACCCGGCACCGGTTCTCGGCCGTGGGTTCGGTGGGGGCTGTACGTCCTGGCTGCCCGACTCGAGCGGATTCGTCTACGCCGCCGTGGATGGCCAGGTGTGGTGGCACGGGCTTGACGGGTCTCGTCGGGTGCTGACCCGACTGCCGCCCGGCCACTCCGTCACCTCGCCGACGCTCTCGCCCGATGGCCAACGACTGGCGTACGTCACCGATCTCGCCGAGGTCCACATTCTCGACATCGCCGATCAGTCCGACTCTGTCGTCAGCCACGGGTGGGACTTCGTCACGGACCCGGCCTGGCATCCGGACTCCTCGCGCCTGTCGTGGCACGCGTGGTCCATCCCCCACATGGCGTGGGACGAGTCCGTGATCGCATCCTCCGATGGCTCCGTCGTCCGGTTCGCCGGTGTGGAGATCCAGCAGCCGCGCTTCGGTCCGGAGGGCCAACTCTGGACGGTGCGCGACGGCACCGGTTGGGCGAACGTGTATCGGGGCGACGCCGTGGTGGTCGAGGAGTCGTTCGAGCATGCCGGACCCACGTGGGGGCCGGGGCAACGCTCGTACGCCATCGCCCCCGACGGTCGTCATGTGGCGTTCGCCCGTAACGAGGGGGGCTTCGGCCGGTTGTGCCTTGCTGACACCGACACGGGGGAGGTCCGCTCCATCGCTCGGGGTGTCCACGGCCAACTCACGTGGGTTGGCCCGTCGCTCGTGGCGTTGCGGTCGGGCGCCCGCACGCCGACCCAGGTCGTGGCGTACGACACCGCGACGTGGGACCGCACGGTGCTGGCGGTCGGGCCAGTGGCCGAATGGGATCGGGCTGGGCTCGCCGAGCCAGAGCGAGTCGAATGGGTCGGTGACGACGGGTCGCTGGTGCACGGTCGCCGCTACCCACCCGGACCGGTTGCCGGGAGTGGGAGTGGGGGTGGGAGCGGGAATGGGAATGGGGCACGCCGCCTGATCTGCTGGATCCACGGCGGGCCGACTGATCAGTGGCCCGTGTCGTTCCTCCCTCGGGTCGCGTACTGGGCCGATCGCGGGTGGACCGTACTGGTGGCGGACCACCGCGGCTCGACGGGGCACGGCCGCGCGTACCGGCAGGCACTCGGTGGACGATGGGGTGAACTTGACGTCGCCGACGTGGCGGCGGCCATCCGGTTCGCACACGCGCAAGGGTGGGGACACGCGGAAACGACGGTGCTGATGGGTGGCTCGGCAGGTGGGTTCACGGCACTCAACGTCCTGGCGCACCATCCCGAGCTGGTGGCGGGCGCCGCAGTCGCCTATCCGGTGACCGACCTCGCTGCGCTCGACGAGGCAACGGACCGGTTCGAGGCCCACTACAACGACACACTTGTCGGCCCGCGCGCCGTCGTTCTCGGACGTGGGGATGGCGCGGCGCTCGAGCGGTATCGAGATCGATCACCACTGACTCACGCCGGCCGCATCACCCGCCCGTTGCTGATCCTCCACGGGGACTCCGATCCTGTGGTCCCTGTGGCCCAGAGCGCCACGCTCGTGGAGCGGATTCGAGCGGCCGGCGGGCATGCCGAGTTCCATGTCTACGAGGGGGAGGGGCATGGCTTCCGGATGCCGTCCACCCAGGCCGACGAGTTCGCCCGGATAGGGGCGTTCGTCGACCGAATCGTGCCAGCGGCGCGCCGGTAGCCTCGGGCCATGACGATCCGCGTGTGTCCGCTCTGTCAGGCGGAGTTCCTCGAGTTCAAGACCGTGTGCTCGCACTGCGGCGTCGCGCTCATCGATCCCGATGCCGATACGGATCCCCGCTACCTCGACGGCGACGATCAGGTCGTCTATGACCTCTCCGAATGGCCGCTCGATGCACAGAGCGACGCCGCCCAGATCCTCGCCGAGTCCGGGATTCCCCACGTGTGGCAGGGGACGGATGTGCTCATGCCGCTCATCCACGAGTCGGCGGCCGACCGGCTACTCGAGGGCGTGGAGAAAGCGCACGGTCTCGAGGATGGGGGCACGTCCGAGATCACGGATGCCGACGGTCCGGCGGTCGCCGACGCCAGTGGTGAGACGGAATACGACCTGAGCGCGTGGCCGACCCCACAGCGCATGGAGCTCGTCGAGAAGCTCGTCGAGCTGAGCGTGCCGCACCGATGGGAGGGCGATCTCCTCATCGTGTCCACGAACCTCGAGGACACCGTGGACGACGTGCTCGATGAGATGGAGGGTGGCAATGTCGCCACGCTCGGCGATGAGGTGGAGATCGCAGAGGAGGACGATCTCGACCCTGCCGCCGTGCTGACGGGCCTGTTCCTCGCCAGCGAGCGGATGCGCAAGAACAAGGTGGACGTGGACATCTACGGCGGTCTGCTGGAGTCGCTGGAGATGTCCGACCCTGAGCGTCCGCCCTATGGCTTCGATCCGAAGATCTGGGAGAAGGCGCTCGAGCTCGGTGAGGATCTGGCGGACGCCGTCGCCGCTGACACGGACGAGGTCGACCAACTCGCTGACGAGTTGTTCCAACTGCTGCGCCCGTTCGTGTAGGGCCGTTCGTGTAGCGCCGTTAGCGTGATGTTGTGTTGTTGGCCGAGTTGGAGGTGTGGCACTCCCGCCCAATCGCTCCGACTCGTCGGGTGTCGCTCGGTCACCTCGTGTTGCCGACTGATCCCGCCCCTGGCCTCGGCGGGCTCCTGCTGGCGGCGGTCGTTGCCGCCCACGCACCCGACGTCGACGACGATCTAGCTCCCGACGTCCACCGACTCCTCGGCGAGGTCGAGCGGGACGAACACATCGGTCAGCCGCGGTTGCGGCATCGCTTCCAAGTGGACCGTCATGGCCTGGCGCGCTCCGTGCATTCGCTCCACGGCGATGGTGAGCAGCTGAGCTTCGATCTGCGCAGCGCCGGCTCCCCGATCCAGCAGGTGTTGGGCGCCGTGTACGCGCTCGAGCGAATCGAACGGGAGTCACGCAAGATGATCGCCCCCATCCTGCGCCGGGCCTACCGGTGGAGGGGTCCGCTCGGCCAGGCCTTCATTTCGTCGCTGATGGGACCGAGTTCGGTGTCGATCTCGTCGCTCGTGAACCCGGTGGCGTGGGCGCTGGACCTGCTCGGGTTCCCGCCGGGCACCATCCAGCCGACCCGCAAGGACGTCACGGCCCGGTTCAGGGCCAAGGTGCGCCGCGTACACCCCGATGCGGGTGGGGACGAATCGTCGGCCTCCAAGCTCATCTCCGATCTCGCCGAGGCGCGCAGGATCCTCGGCGAATGACCCGGGCGAGTGCCGCGCCGGCAGGTGTGTTGCTCTTTCCTGGCGCCGGCTCGGCGAGCACGCACCCGACACTCGTGGCCATCGAGGAGGCGGTGTCGCCTCTGCCCGTGAGCCGAGCGGACTTTCCCTACCGCAAGGTGGGGCGACGGATTCCTGATCGAGCCCCGGTGTTGCTCGAGTGCGTTCGAGGTGAGGCCACTGCCATGGCCGACCGCCTGAACGTGGGGACCAATCGCCTTGTGCTCGGTGGCCGATCGATGGGAGGGCGAATGTGTTCGATGGCGGCCGCGGAGGGTTTGGCGGTCGCAGGACTGGTGTTGATCGCGTACCCACTCCACCCACCGCGACGGCCGGACAAGCTTCGCGTTGCCCATCTGCCGGCCGTCACGGTTCCCTGTCTGTTCGTTCACGGCACGCGGGACCCGTTCGGTTCACCCGAGGAACTGACCCTCCACACTGCGGCTATCGCCGGACCGGTCACACACATCTGGATCGATGGTGGTCGTCACGACCTCAGAGATGCCGACGCCCGAATCGCCGATGCTGTGGTTATGTGGTTGGCAGGGCGTCTTCCGGATTGAGTTCTTCGAGCTCCCGGTGGGCCGACTCGGGAAGGCGCCGCAACACGAGGACGGCGACGACGATCTGGCCGAGAGCGAGGGTGCCTAACACTCTTCCGTAGCTGTTGCCCTGATCCACGAGCACGCCGGTGACCACGAGTCCGATGATGCCGCCAAGGAGCGCGGATGTGGTGATGATGCCGCCTGCCCGACCGCGGTTGGCCGTCGGGAACATCTCCGTGCGATAGACGACCAACGCCGGGACGGCGACTCCGAGGACGATGCCACCCGTGATGGCGGCGGTCCACATTGCACCACCACCCACGCCGAATGACACGGAGATGAGGGCGGTGCCAAGGAGCAGGCTGGTCGCCCCGACGATCCGGCGGCCGTGCTTGTCGGCGAGTCGTCCGCCGAGAAGCAAGCCGATTGCAGCCGGCGTCGACGTGACGAGCGTGAACAACGTGACACGGATATCGGTGAAGCCGCGCACATCGTCGAGATAGCGATTCTGGAAAAACGACGCGGGCGCCACGAAGAGGTTGCTGAAGAAGGCGATCGTGGCGAGGGTGCCGAGGCGGACCGTGCGCAGCCGTGGCGCGACGGCGTGTTTCGCCGCGAAGCGCAACGTCTCGGGAAGGTGGCGGCGCAACGAGCGGGCGACCGCCAACCACAGCAGGCTGGCGGCGAACGGAATGCGCCACGCCCAGTCGGCGATGCCGGTGAGGGGCAGCATCCAGACGCACACGCCTGCCCCGAGGCCGCTCGCCAACGCCAGGACGCTGATGGCGTAGGCGCGGCTGTTGCGAGGCATCTCCTCGGCGGCCACGACGGCGATGAGCAGATCGAGCGCCAGACCGAGGGGTCGGCCGATGGTCTGGGTGGCGACGAGGATCGGGAAGCTGGGTGCCAGCGCCCCCAGCGCGCAGAACACCGGCGCGGCGACGGCCAGACCGTTGATGATCCGCCGCCGCCCGACCCGATCCGCCCGGAACGCGAGGGGCAGCGCCAGCAGGATGCCGGCCCGCACGATGGCGCCGGCGACACCTTGTCCTCTCTCGCCGATACCAAAGTCGGCGGTGGACTTGTGCACCGTCTGGGTGAAGAGGGTGTTCGTGAATGCGCTGAGCATCGACGCGGCGGCCAGGAGGCCGAGCACCATCACCTGGCGCTCGTTGAGCCGATCGCGTGGAGCCCACCACGGTTGGCCGCCGGGTTCGTGGCTCGGTCCCGGCCGATGGCGCAGCGCTTTGCGCACGAGCGGCCGGTACACCCACCCGAACCAGGGCAGGTGGAGCCGGTACTCGATGGTCTCCTCGGTGATCTCCTTGTGGTCCCCGGTGGTCCCTCGGGCTACGAGCGTGCGGCGGTAATGGCGGAACGGACCCGCCTCCTGCTCGAAGGTGCCGTCGGGGGCTCGACGCTCTTTGACCAGGTCATCGCGGGGGACCTCCGCCCGCGCCAGTCCTTGATCGCCCTCTTCGAGTCGCCGCACGATGCGATGTAGCCCGCGGGACGGCACCGGCGGAGCATACTGAGGGTCAGTGCCGACCTCTTCGTCTCCCGCCGAGCCTTCCCCTCGTATCATCGCCCGTCGCAGCGGACCGCTGAAGGGCGAGGTGAGCGTACCGGGGGCCAAAAACGCCGTGCTCAAGCTGATGGCGGCCACGCTCCTCGCGGACGGGGTCTACGAGATCACCAACGTTCCCGCCATCGCCGACGTCGGGACCATGGGGGATCTCCTGGCGGCGCTCGGTGTCAGTTGTTCGTCCGACCCAATTCGTCCAGGTGTGCTGACTCTGGAGAACCGGGGGGCCATCATTCCCGCGGCGCCCTATGAGCTCGTCGAGCGCATCAGAGCCTCGATCGTGGTACTCGGGCCCCTCCTCGCCCGTTGTGGCCAGGCCCGCGTCTCGATGCCCGGCGGCGACGACTTCGGGAACCGACCCATCGATATGCATCTGAGCGGCTTGGAAGCGATGGGGGCCACGTTCGAGCTGCGCCACGGCTACATCGAGGGTCGCGCCGACGTGCTCCACGGGGCCGACATCACCCTGGACTACCCGAGTGTCGGGGCCACCGAGAACATCGTGATGGCGGCGGTCCGGGCCAAAGGTACGACGGTGCTCGACAACGCCGCCCGGGAGCCCGAGATCGCCGATCTCTGCCACTTCCTCAACGCCATGGGTGCCCATATCGAGGGCATCGGATCGCCAACACTCGTCGTGCACGGCGTGGCGGCGTCCGACCTCGCGGCCGCTGATCACCGAGTGGTCACCGACCGGATCCAGGCCGCCACGTACATGGCGGCCGTTGCTGCCTGCGGCGGAGAGGTCACGGTTGGCGGCGCCCGTGCCGAGCACATGGAGATGTTCGTACGGCGCCTACGCGAGATGGGCGTCAGTGTGACGGCTCAGTCGGATGGCGTTCTCGTGCGCGCCGACGGGACTCGCTTGCGGTCGCTCGACGTGCAGACCTTGCCGTACCCGGGTTTCGCCACGGATTACAAGCCGCTCGTCGTGACATTGCTGTCCGTCGCCGACGGTGCGGGGATCGTGACCGAAAATCTCTATCCCGGTCGGTTCCGGTACGTGGAGGAACTGCGGCGTCTCGGTGCCGACATCAGTACGGACGGCCACCACGCCGTCGTGCGCGGCGTCGATCGGCTCGAGGGGGCGCCAGTACGGGCGCCGGATATCCGAGCCGGCGCCGCGCTCGTGGTGGCCGGGCTCATCGCCCACGGTGAGACACCGATCGGCGAGATCCACCACATCGACCGGGGTTACGACGACCTAGTGGGCCGTCTGGCGAGCCTGGGTGCCGACATCGAGCGCGTCGAGCGGTAGCGGTTCAGGATCCCCCGCCCTTGCGGATCCGACGGCGGGCGACAGCGATGAGACTCCCGATGACCAGCAGAGGGGCGGCGATCAGCAACGCCTCGTCCCACGAGAAGCCGCTGGCGTGCGCGAGCATCATTGTGCTATCTCCGCTGCCGTCGATACCGTCGTGAGCAGGGACGACGCGACCGCGGGAATGCACCGCCGTCGACTCGACGTTCTCATGAATCGCCATCGTATGGGCGCGCCTGTCACAATCTCGGCCGCCCTCTCATCCGGCCCCCCGCCGATCGGACCGCACCACACCTCATGCGCCAGCAAGTTGAAGAGACCATCGAAGCCATCCGCCCAGCCCTGCAGGCTGACGGCGGCGACATCATCTTGCGCGAGGTCAACGAGGTGACGGGCGTGGTGTCGGTGACGCTGATTGGGGCGTGCGGGACATGTCCGGCGTCGGGGCAGACGCTCAAAGCAGGTATCGAGCGGATCATGAGGGACCGGGTCGACGGCGTCACCGAAGTGGTGGCGGTCGAGTGATCTGACACGCCCGTGGCCGGTCGAGACCGAGATCCCCAGCAACTGTTCGACGCCGGCCTCAACGGCGACCGCGCCGCATTGGCGCGGCTCTTGTCGCTCATCGAGCGAGGTGGTGAACCGGCCCGCCAGGTAGGTCGCCTGTCGTACCCGCACGGCGGTCGGGCGTACACCATCGGGCTCACCGGCGCCCCTGGCTCCGGTAAGTCCACGCTGACCAGCGCCACGATCGGGCATGTCAGAGCACTTGGGCTCGAGGTGGCCGTTCTCGCCATCGACCCGTCGTCTCCGTTCAGCGGCGGCGCCATCCTCGGCGACCGCGTGCGCATGCAGGAACACGCCACGGACCCCGGTGTGTTCATCCGCTCCATGGCCACCCGCGGGCACCTCGGGGGACTCTCGCTCGCCACACCCGAAGCGGTACGCCTGCTCGACGCGCTCGGTCGGGAACTCATCCTCATCGAGACGGTTGGCGTAGGCCAGGTGGAAGTCGAGATCGCCGGGAAGGCCGACACCACGATCGTGGTGGTGAACCCGGGGTGGGGCGATTCCGTCCAGGCCAACAAGGCCGGCCTCATGGAGATCGCCGACATCTTCGTGATCAACAAGGCCGATCGGAAGGGCGTGGCGGAAACCCGGCGCGACCTCGAGCAGATGTTGGAACTGTCACAACTCGGCGACTGGCGGCCTCCGATCATCGCCACGATCGCGTCGCAGGGCGAGGGTGTCGACGTGCTTTGGAAGACGATCGAGGAGCACCGCACGCACATCACGGCGAGCGGGGAACTGGGGCGGCGTCGCCAACGTCGCCTCGGTGAGGAACTACGGGAAATCGTGGTGCGTCGGCTGGAGCAGCGGGCGCGGGAGATCTGCACCGGGGATCGATGGGACGAATTGCAGCTCGGGGTGGCTCAACGCACGCTCGACCCATGGAGCGCGGCGGACGAGATGCTCGGCGGCGTCGGCGCCTAGCCTCATCGGCATGAGCGAACTCGTGCATGTGGAACGACGGGCGGACGGCGTCGCCGTGATCACCCTCGACAATCCGAAGGTCAACGCGCTGAAAGGTGAGCTGCTGGCCCAGTTGCACGCCGCGGCGCTGGTGCTCACGGCCGATCCCCCGGGGGCCGTCGTCGTGACGGGTGGGGAGCGGATCTTCGCGGCCGGGGCCGACATCTCGGAGTTCGGAGGGCCGGACGAGGCGGGGCCGATCACGGCCGGGTTCCACGACGCCCTGAACGCCGTCGCCGCCATTCCCCGCTTCGTGATCGCAGCCGTCAGTGGATACGCACTTGGTGGCGGCTGCGAGTTGGCGTTGGCATGCGACTACCGCATCGTGGGCGAGCGGGCCGTGTTCGGTCAGCCGGAGATCCTGCTCGGCATCATCCCCGGAGGCGGTGGCACGCAGCGACTGGCCCGGCTCGTCGGCCCATCCAGAGCGAAGGAGCTGTGCCTCACAGGTCGGCAGGTGAAGGCCGAGGAGGCACTGCGTATCGGCCTGGCCGACGAGGTCGTGCCGAACGAAGTGCTTCACGAACGGGCGTTGGCGCTCGCCGCCGAGGTGGCCAAGGGTGCCGTGGCTGCTCAGGCCCTCTGCAAGCGCGCCATCGACGATGGCCTGTCGGGCTCGCTGGCGGACGGCTTGGCGCTCGAGCGAGCGGCGTTTGTCGAAGTGTTCCGCACGGAGGACAGTCGAATCGGCGTGACGAGCTTCCTCGCCAACGGCCCCGGCAAGGCGGACTTCACCGGGGGTTAGCCGGCCCAGGTGATCAGGCCGGGCTCGACGGGGTTGACGAGCAGGGGGTGCACGGGTCGAACACGGGCGGTGACCCCGTAGGGCCCGGCCGCCGTCGGGGTGAACGTGCCGGCAAAGTGGATTGCCGCGTCGTGGCGGTCCACCTCGGCGAGCGGTTCGAAGCTCGTGGTGAGAAGGTTGCCGTCCGGGTCGATGGGGCCATGGACGAGTTCGCACACGACATCGACCGCGCCGAGCGAGCCGGTATCCACCGTCGCAGTGGCCTTGCCGTCCTCGCCGATGAACTCGGTGAAGCCCACGGCGGGCCACGCATCTCTGACATGGCCCTTCCACCGTGCCAATTCGATGGCCAGCGCTCCGCCGTCCGCTGACATCCGGTCAGCGCTGACGGCGGCCGGTTCGTAGAGCGTCGTCGTGTAGTCCTGCACCATCCGTGCGGCCGTCACGAATGGTCCGAGCGTCGCCCACGCATGCTTCATGCGAGCGATCCACTTCAGCGGTGGGGCCCCGTCGTAGAACAGCGGCACGAGGTCGCCCTCGAGCACGTTGAAGAGGTTCAGCGCCTCGCGCTGGTCGCGCCGGGCCGGATCGGGGTCGTCGTCGGCCGAGGTGATGATCCAGCCGTTGGTGCCGTCGGCGCACTCGTCCCACCAGCCATCCAGGATCGAACAGTTGAGCGCGCCGTTGAGCGCGGCCTTCATACCCGACGTGCCGCACGCCTCCAGCGGTCGCCGCGGGTGGTTGAGCCAGACGTCGCAGCCCTGGTACATCACGCGGGCGACGCCGATGTCGTAGTCCGGTACGAACACGAAGCGGTGTGCGATGTCGAGTTCGCGAGCGAACCGCTCGATGGCCTGGATCATCTCCTTGCCCGGCTGGTCTGCCGGATGCGCCTTGCCGGCGAACACGAACTGCACTGGGCGGTCGTGGTCGAGCAGCAACTCCTTGAGCCGGCTCGGTTGCGACAGCAGCAGTGTGGCGCGTTTATACGTGGCGAACCGTCGGGCGAACCCGATGGTGAGGACGTCCGGATCGAGAACGTCTCCGTGCAACCGGTCACGAACGAACCGCACGAGAGCGGTTCGGCCTTCGTGACGGGCGTTCCACAGTTCGTCGTCGTCGACCGCGTTGACTCCCTGCCACGTCGCGGTGTCCGCTCCGTCCCACACTGGGTGCACGGCCCGGGACAGCAGGTCATCGATGCGGGGCGACACCCATGTCTTGGAGTGGACGCCGTTCGTGACCGACGTGATCGGCACCTCGTCGACCGTCGCCCCGGGCCACAGTGGCTGGAACATCCGTCGGCTGACGTCGCCATGAAGCCGAGCGACGGCGTTCGACCGGCTGGCCAGGCGCAAGCCCAGCACGGCCATATTGAATCGGGGACCGTCGGGTTCCTCGGCACCGCGGCCGAGCGCCATCAACCCATCGAATGTGCAGCCGAGTTGTGGAGCGAGCGCACCGAAGTAACGCGTGAACAGTTCAGGTGAGTAGCGGTCGATGCCGGCCGGGACCGGGGTGTGAGTGGTGAAGAGCCCTCCGGCACGGACGGCTTCGATGGCCTCGGCGAATCCGAGTCCTCCGGCGACATGCTCCCTCATGCGCTCGAGGGCGAGAAAGCCAGCGTGGCCCTCGTTCGTATGGAACACCTGAGGCTGAAGACCGAGTGCGCGAAGCGCGCGCACCCCGCCGATGCCAAGAACGATCTCCTGGCGGAGCCGGTGTTCGACATCGCCGCCGTACAGCCGGTCGGTCACCCCGCGTGTGGCCGGTGAGTTGCCATCGACATCGGTATCGAGCAGGTACAGCGGCACCCGTCCGACATCGGCTCTCCACACGGCGACGGTGACAGTTTCGCCGGCCAGATCGACCTCGACACGGAGCGCGGTATCCGTGAGCCCGGTCGAGTGGGGCTCCATACGAGGGAAGCGTTCCTCCTGCCAACCGTCAGCGTCGAGGCGCTGGTGGAAGTAGCCCTCGCGGTACAGCAGGCCGACGGCCACGAGCGGCACCCCGAGGTCCGACGCGGCCTTGAGATGATCGCCAGCCAGGACGCCGAGCCCGCCCGAGTACTGAGCGAGTGTTTCGGAGATCCCGAACTCCGGCGAGAAATAGGCGACGAGGTGGAGCGCCGAGTCGGCGCGGGACTGGAACCACCTGGGCTCGGTGATGGCGCGCCGCAGGTCGGCGAGTCTCGCATTGACCTCGGCGGCGATGGCCGGTTCGGTGCCGAGTTCGGCCCAACGGGCAGGGCTCAGCTGCTCAAGCAGCATGATCGGATCGTGGCCGGTTCGTTCCCATGCGACCGGGTCAAGCCGGGCGAACAGGGCCTGGGTGGGGGCGTCCCACGTCCAGTGCAGGTTCGCCGCGAGGGCGCTCAGGCCGTGGAGGGAGTCCGGGATGGGGGGCCGGACGTGGAAGCGGTGGAGGGCTCTCACAGACCAGGCACCGTACTGGTCCAACCGCCGGCCCACTCCCGAGGCCGGTGACGCCGCTGGTCAGGAGGTGAGCGCTCGCTCATACACGCTGATGGTCGATACGGCGATGGCGTCCCATGAGTATTTCTCGGTCAGGAGTTCGGCGGCCTTGCTCGTGAGCGCCGTCGATGTCAGTGGCACGGTCAGCACTTCTTCGATCGCCGCCGCCAGTTGATCGCTCGACCCGGGCTCGAAGACAAGGCCCGCTCCTGTTCCTTCCACGATCTCGGCCAAACCGCCGGTTCGGGCGACGATGGTGGGCGCGCCGGCGGCCATCGCTTCGAGCGCCACGATCCCGAACGGCTCATAGAGCGACGGGATCACGACGCAGCCGGCGCGGTGGAGCAGGCCCCGCAACTCGTCATCGGGGACAAATCCCGCCAGATGAACGAGATCGGACACCCCTTCGACGTCGACCTGCATCTGCAGTTCGGGTAGGTAGGAACCTCGGCCGGCGATGACGCATCGGATGCCCGGAACGGTGTGGCGCAGGAGGCTCATGGCGCCTGCGAGAACCTGGAACCCCTTCTCGTACTGCACCCGTCCCCAGGCGAGAACGAGCGGCTCGCGGGGCGTCGGCGCCCCGCCGGGGGGTCCCCAGAGGTGGGGATCGACGCCGTTGGGGACGAGGTGGAGCTTCTCGAGCGGGAGCTCGAACCCTTCGGTGACTTCCCGGGCCATGAACTTCGAGCAGCAGATCACTTGTTGGGCCTGATACGTCAGCCACCATTCGGCCGCGTTGACGGAGGCCGGTGTGCCCGGCGGGAGATGGCCGCCGTGGCGTCCGCGCTCGGTGGCATGGATGGTGGCGACGAGCGGGACACCCCAGAGCGTTTTCAATGTGTCGCCCGCCCATGCCACGAGCCAGTCATGGGCGTGGACGACGTCCGGTCGCCAGTCGCCGAGCATGGTGGACAACTGGACGAGTTGGTGGTTCGCCGAGGCCATTCGGGCCACGAGGTCGTGATCGGGGATCCACGGCAGGTCCGTCCGAGCACGCAGGATTCGCACGCCATTCACGGTGGTGTCGTCGGGCGTGCCCTGGTGGTGGAGCGAGAACACGACGACGTCATGCCCGGCGCGGGCCATGGCCTGGGCTAGTCCTTCCACGTGGGCCGAGATCCCGCCGATCACGAGCGGTGGGTACTCCCAGGACAGCATGGCGACACGCATGGGCGGCGACGCTAGCCGCCGACCATGCGCCGACCTCCGATGTCTCGCCCCCAGCGTGCGGCCTCAGCCGCGGCGTCGATGTCAGGCCTTTCGGGGGCGATCGCCCCCTTTTGCCATGACATCGACGAAATTTTGAGGGGCGGACTTCCGTTTTGGGCGTCGGTCCGCACATCAGTACCGGTATGACGAACACACCCGAACCGGTCCGTGGGCCGGAACTCGATCGGCGGATCACCGCCCAGGCTGAAACGAATCACGGACTCGTGCGCCGAATCGACATGCGCACGCTTCAGACCAACGCCAGCATGGAGCGTTGGCGGGTCGATCGGGGTTCGTTGGTTCTGGTCGTTCCGGGGGTGTGGCGCGTCGCCGGCGCGCCCGTCACCTGGGAGCAGCAGTTGACCGCCGGCCTCGAATGGTTGGGTCCGGTGGCAGTCGTGTCGGGGTTGGCGGTGGCCGCGTTGTCCGGATACGACGGTTTTCCACCGGGGCCGGTCGAGTTCACGGTGCCTCGGTCGGCGCGGTGGCGCGCCGGGCCGTTCATCGTGCATACGACAGTGAAGCTTGAACTGATCGATAGGGCGATGGTGCAGGGCTACCCGGTCACCAGCGCCGCCCGAACCATCATCGACCTCGCGGGCCGTGACATCTCGGCCGCGCGTCTCGCCGACGCCATCGACAGCGCCACGCGGGGCGGTTTGGTCACGGCGGCGTTCCTGTCTACTCGCATGACTGCGCTGCGGGCGATGCGTCCACGCGGGATCCGTCGGCTGGACGAACTCGTGCTTGACGCCGGCGGGCACTCGTACCTCGAGCGCCGCTTCCTGCGACTCGTGCGCGAGTCTGGACTGCCCCGCCCTCGCTGCCAGGTGGTCCACCGTCGTGACGGAAAGACCGTGGCCCGGGTGGACTTCGACTTCGTTCCGTCGACCGTGGTGGTCGAGGTCTCCGGCCGCCGGGGCCACGTCAGCGACTCGGACCGTGACAAGGACACCCGTCGCCGCAACGAACTGCAACGCCAAGGCCGCCGGGTGTTGGAGTTCACGACAGCCCATGTGCTCGACGATCCGGAGTATGTCGTACGGACCTTGCGCGAGAACCTCGAGGAGGCGGGTGAGCTCACGGCGGCGCGCGGTGTGGTGGCCTCAACAGCAGGCCGATGAAGACACCGACGCCCTTCGTCGATGTCAGCTGTTCCGGGGGCGATCGCCCCCTTTTCCCATGACATCGATGGAGGGCTGGCTCGTGCGGTGCCTGAACTGCGCCAGGCATGGGTCGTTCGACTCATTTCTTGGTCCTTTGCTCGCCAGAGTGTTTCGTAACCGCCATCCTCGGCAGTCATGAGGCGGATGACGGTCTGGAACCTGGTGGCCGCGGTCACGGTGCTGGCGGCCGGTTGCCGTGGCGGGATCGGCGGGTCGACGGCGCTTGGCGCGCCGATCATTCGCACAACCGTCGTCGTACCGACCCCGACTCCGACCCCGACTCCGACCCCGACTCCGACCCAGACCCCGGCGTCGACGACGGCGACATTCGGCGGCGAGCGTGCCGTTGAGGCCGGTCTCGATGAGATCGAGAACGGGGTCGATGACTGCTTCCGTCTCCCCTCGGCGTGCGACATTTCGAACATTGCGGCGCCCGGTTCTCCTGCCTCCGGGCACCTCACCGACCTACTCAGCTACTACCTCCGCAACGGCCTGGTCTCGCGCGAAGTCGCTGCGTTGCGGTACGTCGTTGCCGAGACCATCGATCTTGTCGGCATTGACCGGGCGCGCGTCACGTTGTGCGAGGTCGATGGCAGCTGGCAGATGGACAGCGCCGGAACCCTCGACACGAGCGACGACATCGTCGTCAACGATCGGCTCGTGTCGCGAAGGGCCACCCATGAGCTGATCCGGCTGGATGGTCGGTGGCTGCGGTGGGAGATCGTCGAACTCGAACTCTGGATCGGAGAAAATCGATGCCCCGCAAAGCCCTTGCCCTGATACTCGTGCTCAGCACCACCTGGGCGGTTGCGCCGGTCCGGGCGGATCAAGGTGGCGGGACCGCGCCGTCGACCATCTACGCCGGTGTGTCCGTGTACCGGGGCGGATGGCGGGGGACAGGCTCGTCGTGCGTATGGGAGCCGCACAACGCCATGCCAGGGGGCGCTCTGATGCCCGTCTTCAAGAACGTCGATGGCATCCGCTACCAGCTCTATGACAAGCGGTGCCCCGGCCCGACGCTCGAGTACATCTGGATCCCGGACATCGACCACAAGCGGCTGAGTTTCAACGCCACGGCCTACCTGGAGCGGATCCTGCCCGATCCGGTCGCCTCGTTCGCCCCACCGGCCGCGAAAGGTGTCGTGAAGGTGGGCATGTGGTTCTGGATCGACCCGACGGACTGGGCGTCGTTCTCCGTCACCGCGTGGGTGCCGACCCCCTCGGGCACGAGGTGGGCGACAACGACCGCTCGACCCGTGCGGCTCGTGTTCGACCCCGGCGACGGGCGGCTCGGCTCGGGCAGCGTGAGCTGCACCAGCCCCGGAACCCGTTGGGTGAGCGCGTACGGCGACGAGAACCGCTCGCCCTCCGGGTGCCAGTACACGTTCGATCACTCCTCGGTCATGGCGAACAATGGGTCGAGTTTCCCGTCGAAGGTGACGATCGTGTGGGACGTGTCGTGGCGATCCTCCTCGGGTGCAGGGGGCTACTCCGGTCAGCTCCGCACCTCGAGCTCGTACGCTATGCGGGTTCGGGAGATCCAGGCCCTCGTCGTAGCGTGATCAGAACCCATGTTCGCCTGACCTCTTGACAGATTCGAACTCACGTTCGTAATCTCGGGGAATGGGATTCAACAACCCGTCGATGCCATGGAAGGAGTTGGAGGCCCGGTTGTCGGGCCGCGCCGCGACCGGACGCGCCCCTGGTAGCCCGAGTTGGAACGGCGGAGGCGATGGTCCGGCCTTGAGTCGCAAGCGCCAGGCGTACGAAGCACCGCCCGAGTCCGATGTCACGCCTGGTCGGGGGTTATCGGCGCCCTATGTGCCCTATGCCGAACTGCACTGTCACTCGAACTTCTCGTTCCTCGACGGCGCTTCCCACCCCGAGGAACTCGTGGAGGAAGCAGCCAGGCTCGGTCTGGAGGCACTCGCCCTCACGGACCACAACGGGTTCTACGGCATCGTGCGCTTCGCCGAGGCGGCGAGGGCGGTGGGGATGCCGACGGTCTTCGGCACCGAGATCACTCTCGACACGGGGGCGCTCGGGAGTGAGGGGGAGAATCTCCAGCAGCACCAACGGCGCCTGGCCATGAGCGAAGCCGAGACCGTCTCCCAGGTCACCCGCTCGCGTACTCCACCGGTCCCCCGGCCGGATCCGCACGGGTCCCACCTCGTCGTCCTAGCCGATGGCCCCGAGGGGTACGCCCGGTTGTCACGAGCGCTGAGCCTCGGCCACCTGGCCGGGGAAAAGGGTGCTCCTCGATTCTCGATCGCCGACCTGGCCGACGTCGGGGCCGGTCACTGGTGGGTCCTCACCGGATGCCGTAAGGGCACGGTGCCGAGGGCGTTGCTGGCCGATGGCCCGAGTGCGGCCCGGCAGGAGTTGCGGGTGCTCATCGAGGCGTTCGGCCGCGACCGGGTCGCCGTCGAACTGTGGGACCACGGAGACCCGCTGGACTCCCACCGCAACGACGCCCTCGCCGAACTCGCCGTTCAGGAAGGCCTCACCGTGGTGGCTACCAACAACGTGCACTACGCCAACCCGGCCCGTCGCCCGCTTGCTACCGCCCTGGCCGCCGTACGGGCCAGGCGCAGCCTTGACGAACTGGACCCCTGGCTCCCGGCGGCGTCGTTCGCCCACTTGCGGTCGGGGGCGGAACAGGCCCGCCGGTTCTCCCGGTACCCGGGGGTGGTGGAGGCGGCGGCGTCGCTCGGCCGGGCGGCGGCGTTCGATCTCTCGCTCATCGCGCCGAGCCTGCCGCCCTTCCCTTGCCCCGATGGCATGAGCGAGATGCGCTACCTGCGCTACATCGCGTCCGAAGGGGCGCGGCGGCGCTACGGCGAACGGCCGCTTCCGCATGAGACGTCGTCGTTGCGGGCCAGGGCGTGGGCCGTGATCGACCACGAACTCGACGTCATCGAGCAGCTCGGCTTTCCCGGCTACTTCCTCGTGGTGTGGGATCTCGTCGAGTTCTGCCGGCGCTCCGATATCTACTGCCAAGGCCGGGGGAGCGCGGCCAATTCGGCGGTCTGTTATGCGCTCGGCATCACGAAGGCGGATGCGGTGTCGCTCGGGTTGTTGTTCGAGCGGTTCTTGTCCCCTGAGCGCGACGGTCCGCCGGACATCGACATCGATATCGAATCGGACCGGCGGGAGGAGGTCATCCAATACGTGTACGGGCGCTACGGCCGGCATCACACGGCCCAGGTGGCCAACGTCATCACGTACCGGGCGAGGTCGAGTGTGCGAGACATGGCCAAGGCGCTCGGGTTCGCGGTCGGCCAGCAGGATGCGTGGAGCAAACAGGTCGATGCCTGGGGGACCGTGGCCGTCACCGCGGGGCAGAAGAATGCTGACGGTTCTCCCGCTCACGACATTCCGGCCAACGTCGTGGAGATGGCCCTGCAGGTAGAGGACTTCCCCCGCCATCTCGGCATCCATTCGGGCGGCATGGTCATCTGTGATCGGCCCATCATCGAGGTGTGCCCGGTGGAGTGGGGGCGGATGGATCGGCGCAGCGTGTTGCAATGGGACAAGGACGACTGTGCGGCCACCGGGCTCGTGAAGTTCGATCTGCTCGGTCTCGGCATGTTGAGCGCGTTGCACTACGCCGTGGATCTCATCGCCGAGCACCGTGGTATCACCATTGACCTGGCCACGATCCCCCAGGAGCCCGAGGTCTACGACATGGTCTGCCGGGCCGACACGATCGGTGTGTTCCAGATCGAGTCACGGGCGCAGATGGCCACCCTGCCCCGTCTGAGGCCCCGCACGTTCTACGACCTCGTGGTAGAGGTGGCGCTCATCCGGCCTGGCCCCATCCAGGGCGGGTCGGTGCACCCCTACATCCGGCGACGCAACGGGCTGGAGCCGATCACGTACCTGGATCCCCTGCTCGAGAAGTCGCTCGCCAAAACACTCGGCATCCCTCTGTTCCAGGAACAGCTCATGCAGATGGCTATGGATGTCGCCGGGTTCACGCCGTCCGAAGCCGATCAGTTGCGCCAGGCCATGGGCTCGAAGCGTTCTCGCCAACGTATGGAGCGCCTGCGGGCCAGGTTGTACGAGGGGATGTTCGAGCGGGGCGTCACTCCCGACGTGGCGGACCAGATCTTCGACAAGATGGCCGCGTTCGCGAACTATGGCTTTCCGGAGAGCCACTCGGTGTCGTTCGCCTACCTCGTCTACGCGTCGTCGTGGCTCAAGCACCACGAGCCGGCGGCGTTCTGCGCGGCGCTGCTCAATGCCCAACCAATGGGCTTCTGGTCGCCGCACTCGCTCGTGCAGGATGCCCGCCGGCACGGCGTCATCACGCAGTCGCCGTGCGTCAACGCCTCCCGGGCTATGGCCACCCTTGAACCGTGTTCGCAGTCGGTAGGAGGGCCGGACCCGTCGCAGCCGGGACTGGCCGTGCGGCTCGGGTTGTCATCAGTACGGGGACTCTCGCGGACCTTGGCCGAGGCGATCGAAGCGGCCAGGCCCTTCGCGTCGATGGAGGATCTCGTGCGCAAGGTACCGGCCCTCACGCTGGGTCACCTGGAGTCGTTGGCGACGGGCGGGGCGTTCCAGGGTTTCGGGTTGTCGAGACGGGAGGCACTGTGGGCGGTGGGAGCGGTCAACCACGCCCGCCCGGGTCGGTTGGCGGGAGTGGTGACGGGGGCGGAGGCTCCTCGGCTACCGGGCATGGATGAGCGGGATACGGCCATGGCCGACCTGTGGGCCACCGGAGTGGCGCCGGAAGGCCACCCCACCCGGTTCGTGCGCGACGAACTATCACGGATGGGTGTCGTGACCGCTGAGGGCTTGAAGTCCGTCGCGCCGCGCACGAAGGTGCTGGTGGGTGGGGTGGTCACTCACCGCCAGCGGCCGATGACCGCCCAAGGTGTCACGTTCTTGAACCTGGAGGATGAGACCGGCCTGATCAACGTCGTGGTTTCGAAGGGCTGCTGGGCGCGCTATCGACGCGTGGCGGGGACTTCGGCCGCCCTACTCATCCGTGGACGTCTGGAGAGCAGCGAAGGGGTGATCAACGTGGTAGCGGAACGCCTCGAGCCGATGCCCGTCGGCGTCAGCCCGAAAAGCCGCGACTTCCACTGATCTCGGCGGGCCGCGGGCCGGGCTCAGTCGTGACGGTTCAGGGGATGGTGAACCGAGCCATCGCTGCCCGGGAGCGGCTCGATGAGTCCGCCCTCGTCGACGACGAGGTCGAGCAACGCTGGGTCGCTCGTGGCCAGGCGAGCGACCCGGTCGAGTGAGAGCGCGGCAGCGACGCAATCGGCGAGGGAAACCGCGCAGCGCACGCGGTGATAGTGGGCCGCCCGAAGTGATGCGGCAGCCAAAACGAGATCGCGATCCACGCCCGTGACATGGATCCCACAATTCGCGATGTCGGCGGCGACCCGGAATGCGTCCGCGCCGTGGACACGGATCATGTGATCTGCAGTCTCGCCGAGGTTGATGGCCGCGATGACCACCTGCTCACCGGACTGAAGGATGTGCTTGACCTGAGGCATGGCTGGCTCGCCGAGGAAGAATGCTTCAAGGGCCTGCGCGTCAAGCACGATCACGGCGTGCTTCAAGACTCGCTTGCGCGGCACGGTCACGCCGGCGAGCCTCATCGATTGACGGCCCACGATGCTGGTAGGACCCAGCGATTCGCTCGATGGCGTCGGGGTCGAAGGGCCGCACGACGAGCCCCCAAGGCGTATCGAGCGCAGTCACCTTGTCGGTATTCCAACGATGTCGCACCGCGGCGGGAATCGAGATCTGACCGTTCGCCGTGACCTTCAGGATCGTCGTTGTCGAGGGCATGTCCTCATCATACAGTTGTCTCAATTCATATGATGTTCAACCTTCGCCGGGGCGTTCGTGGAGGCCTTCGTGGAAGGAGCGGTACATGTCGTAGATCTCTTTGCAGAGCTGGCACAGCGGGTACTGCTTCGGGTCTCGCGAGGGCACCCACACGTGGCCGCAGAGGGCCTCGACCGGGGTGCCGTAGATCCGGGCTTCGAGGACTTTGGCGGCCGCGCTCTCACCCTCTTCGGTCTTCACGATGTGGGCCACGATCGGCTTGCCAGTTTCGAGTGTCTCGTCGGTGTCGGGGCGCGTGGTCTCGACGGGGCGCGTGATGATGTCGGGCATTGCGGTCAAGTCAACCACGCGCACCGCGACCTACACTCACTCCGTGCCGCTCTACGAGTTCCGCTGCCACGACTGTGACGACACGTTCGAGGTACGCCGCCCCATGGCCGAGGCGGGCGACCCTGCGCCGTGCCCGGATGGTCATGTCAACACGGTCAAGTTACTCTCAGTGTTCGCCTCCGTCGGTGCATCGGCCGGTTCCGCCGGTGGTTTCTCGCCCGCCCCTGCCCCTTCCGGCGGTGGCTGCGGCGGCCACTGCGCCTGCCACTGACGATCGGTCAGGTCAC
>JBKJJS010000253.1:0-3630 GCA_046597895.1 Ilumatobacteraceae bacterium | reverse complement strand
AGAGCTACAAGCACCTCCCGATGGTGCGCATGACCAACACCTATGTTCTCGCCGGCCCGGACGATCCGGCGCAGATCGTGGCCGACACGCCCACGGGTGTGTACGTGGCCCACCTCGGGGGTGGGCAGGTGAACACCGCCACGGGCGACTTCGTGTTCGGCATGACCGAGGCCTACCTCATCGAGGACGGCAAGATCACCGAGCCGATCCGCGAGGGCAACCTCATCGGAAACGGCCCGGCGGTCCTGGCCAGCATCGACGCGGTGGCCAACGACTTCGCCATGGGTCCGCCCGGAACCTGTGGCAAGGACGGCCAGGGCGTACCGGTCGGCGACGGCCAGCCGACACTGCGGGTCAAGGCACTCACGATCGGTGGAACGGCGGCATGAGCGACCACGAACTGTTGGCCCTCGCTGATCGCATCGTTGCCCAAGCCAAGCCGGGGGAGCACGTCGAGGCGTACGTCTCACGGGGCACCGAAACGTCGATCCGCGTGTACCAGGGCGAGGTAGAGCAATTCACGTCGGCTCAGTCCGAAGGGCTCGGCGTGCGGGTCATCCGCGATGGCCGCACCGGGTTCGCGTACGCCGGGACGCTGGACGCCGCGGTCGTGGACGAGGTGCTCGCCGACGCCCGCGGCAACGTGCAATTCGGCACGCCCGACGAGTGGGCCGGTCTCGCCGCACCCGATGGGGTCGACGTGAGGGCTCTGGTGCTCTGGGACGAGCGACTGGAAACGTGTCCAACCGACCGCAAGATCGAGTTGGCCTTGGAGTTGGAACGGTTGGCCAAGGCGACCGACCGCCGGGTGCGGGTGGAGGGTTCGGACTACTCCGATGGCGCTGGCGAGGCCGCGGTCGCCACGTCGACGGGCATCCGTGTCTCCGGCCGTGAGAACGGGTGCTACGTGTCCATCTCGACGCTCGCCGACGAGAACGGTGAGACCCAGACCGGCTTCGGGTTTTCCGTCGGCCGCGACCCGATGGCACTCGACCTCGCGAAGGCCGCCAAGGAGGGTGCCGAGCGGGCGACGCGGTTGCTCGGCGCCGTGAAGCCGGCCAGCCGTCGGACCACGGTGGTGCTCGACCCGTACGTGACCGCCATGTTCCTCGGAGTGATCTCGTCGACCTTGAACGGCGAGGCCGTCGCCAAAGGCAGGTCACTGTTCAAGGATCGGCTGGGGGATCAGGTGGCATCGCCGCTCATCACGTTGGTGGACGACCCCACCAACGAACTGGCGTACACCGCCACCGAAGTGGACGGCGAAGGATTGGCGGCCCGGCGCAACACCCTCATCACGGGCGGCACGCTCGAACGGTTCGTGCACTCGTCGTACTCGGCGCGTCGTGCCGGTACGGCGTCCACGGGCAATGCCGTTCGTGGCGGTTTTCGCGGTACACCCGGTTGCGGCTGCCTCGCCATGCAACTCGTTCCGGGGTCTCGGTCACAGGCCGAACTCATCGCCGATGTCGACGATGGTGTGTTGATCCAGATGGTGCAGGGGTTGCACTCGGGAGTGAACGCCGTGAGCGGCGATTTCTCGACGGGCGCTTCCGGGCTGGCGATCCGCGGGGGCATGCTCGCCGAACCGATCCGGGAGTTCACGATCGCCTCGACGCTGCAGCGGATGCTGCTCGACGTGGTGGAGGTCGGCGGTGACCTCGATTGGTTGCCGATGCGGGCCGCCGGCGTGTCGCTCGTCATCCGCGACGTGACGGTGAGCGGGTCGTAGGTTCGTTCACGCGATGCCCGCCGCCCAGGCTGTCGCCATCGAACGACACCCGCACTTGGCGTCGCCCCTTCGGCGGGGGTGGGTGCGCGTCGACCTCCACAGCCACACCATGTGGAGTGGCGACTCCACCACGACGCCCGACGAGATCGAGGAGGCGGTGGTGGAGAGCGGCATCGACGTGCTGTGCATCACGGACCACAACGCCATCAAGGGGGCGGTGCAACTCGCATCGTCACTGCCATGTCGCGTCATTGTCGGCTCGGAACTGAAGACTCACGCCGGGGAAATCATCGGCCTGTTCCTGCGCGACCACATCCCGTTCGGTGCCCCGCCCATTGCGGCCGCCGAAGCGATCCGTGGTCAGGGCGGGGTGGTCTACGTACCCCACCCGTTCGATCCGATGCGCCGGAACTTGTCCCGGGCTGCGCTGGACGACCTCGTCGGAGCAGGGCTCGTGGATGCCATCGAAGTGATCAATGCCAAGACATCCCTGCGCAGTCTCAACGACGAAGCGGCGGCGTATGCGGCACAGTACGGGCTGCTCGCCGGCGCCGGGAGCGACGCCCACGTTCCGGACGCCCTCGGCGCGGCGTATGTCGAGATGCCCGACTTCGATGGGCCGACGAGTTTCCTCGCTTCGCTCGCCGACGCGGTACCCATCGGTCACCATTGGGACGAGGCCCGTCCGTGGAAGGCGCGCATCATCCCGTCGACATAGCCCCGGGGCGATGCCGACCACGGGGCGTTCGGGTTGCCAGTGCGGATGGGTCTTCAACACGTCGTCGATCTGACCGCCCAGTCGGGCCGCGAGAGCGTGCAGGTCAGGGTTACTGTTCCGGGCGCGCCGTGGGAGGGACTGTTCGCATTTTGTAGAGCAAAAGGCACCCCGCCGCCGGGAGCGGGTGGGGGCCGTAGCGGTGAACCCCACCGCACCTCGCCGACGGGGTCGACATTTGCGCAGAACACGGCGAACCATCCCGCAGGAGGTCGTCATCCGACGCCATCCTGAGCTTGACGAACTCGAGGCGCGGCACGAGCCAGTCGAATGACGGATCGCCTCGGAGCGCGTCAGCGATACCTTCTGGCCCCCGAGCGTCGGCCGCGATCGCCGAGTCGCGGGCAGACCGGAATGGCGGAGCCGCTGATCAGATGACGTTCGTGGCCAGAAGGGCGAACGTCCCGAGGCCGATCACGATTCGATAGACGCCGAAGATCCGGAGGTCGTGCCTGTTCAGGTACTCGACGAACAGCTTGACGGCCGCGGCTGCGGCGACGAACGCCGCGAGGATGCCCACGAGCGGTGCTCCGATGCCGAACTGGTCGATGATCTCCCCGCCGTTCGTGGTGATCTCGTACAACGTGGCGGCTGACAACGTGGCCAGACCGAGGAGAAAGCTGAACTCGACGGCTGCCCCGATGGCGAGTCCCGCGATGACCGCGCCCACGATCGTGACGAGGCTCCGGCTGACGCCCGGCCAGAGCGCAAGTACCTGGGCGGCGCCGATGATGGCCGCCTGCCGCATCGTGATGTCCTCGAGCGCTGCGCCGGTGGCCCCGCGCTTACGCAGCCACGTTGCTCCCGCCAGCAGCGCGATGCCGCCGACGAGCCAGGCCGTGGCGACCGGCGCAGGTTCCAGGAGGTGGTCGTGGATAGGCCCTTCGAAGAGTTTGGCCATCAACCCGGCGGGCACGAACGCGACGACGAGGGCGAGCAGCAACTTTCGGCCCGTTGGGCTGTGACCGCCGATCCCCGACAACATCTGGCCAACGCGCCGGCGGTAGAGCAGCAAGACGGCGAGGATGGCGCCGATCTGGATGACGACGGTGTACGAGTTGAGCGCGTCCCGGGCGGGTCCTTCGGGCGGGTCGAGGTCCAAGAACCGTTCGGTCACCACGAG
>JBKJJS010000093.1:0-3313 GCA_046597895.1 Ilumatobacteraceae bacterium | reverse complement strand
GCGGGTCACCCCGGCGAAACCACCGACCCCTGCTGTCATCGCCACGTCGCCGTCGACGTACTCACCCTCGGCATCGCCGCCCTCGTCGTCGCCACCCTCGTCGCCACCCTCGTCGCCACCCTCGTCGTCCTCGTTCTCATCGTCGGCCTTGTCCTCTTCTTCCTGCTCTTCATCCTGCTGCTCGTCTTCTTGCTCTTTCGCCTTCTGCTCTTCGTCCGCTTTCCTGGCCTCCTCGCGTTGCGCTTCCTCGGCGAGTTGCTGCTGGGACTTCGGCGGGATCACGACATTGCCCTGGCCGGTGTGGTTCACCGCCGTGGTGCCTTGACCTGCCACGCTCGTCATCGTCGTGCCCCCGAACTCGATGCTGTCCGGATCGCCGTCACTCGACTGTGCGTCTGTCGAACGAGATGTCGATGGTGTGTTGCCGGACCCGTCGGCCTGCGTGCCAAGCGGTCCGATGCCCATCCCGGCGCCGGCCGTCGGCTCCGCCGTTCGAGAACCCCCAGCACCCACTGAATCCGTTTCCCCAGCCCCGGTTCCCGACCCGAGGTTGCCCAACGCGGTGTCGATGTCGGCACCCAGCCCACCTCCCGAATCGGATGCGTCCGGCGGTGCTTGGCCGGCCGTGCCGCCCAGAGTGGACTGGGCGCCACCCTCGCCGCCCGTCGAACCGCCCAAACCCGCACCGACGTCGCTCGTGTCGCGCCGCCCGCCGATGCCGCCTCCGTCACCGTCACCGTCACCCGAGCTGGCACCGGTCCCCGGACCCGCCCCCATGCCGCCTCCGGCACCGCCTCCCACACCCGTGCCACCTTGACCTGCGCCGGTTAGTCCGATCTCTTGACCGGTACCACCAGCTCCGGATGTCCCTGCATTGCCACTCAGGCCGAAGAGCTGCGGGCTGCTCGGGTCGTTGAACCCGGCCCGCGACAAGGCATCAGCGAGTGACCCTTCGAGCTGATTGCGCTGTTCGTTGCTGAGCAGGTCGCCGCCCCCCAGCAGATGGTCCATGCGCAGTGCGGCGCCTGCGTTCTCCAGCGTCGGATTTGCGATCGCCTTCGCGTAGGCATCCTGTACGTCCTGGCGGATCTCGGCATGCGATGCCTCGCGGAACGAAGGGTCGACCTTGTCGTCGTCGAAGTCGTTGAGCGCGCGTTCGGCGCGCTCTCGGCGCACCGCGCTGTCGCTGAACATGTCGTTGCCAATTTGCTGGAGCATTGCCTCTTGCTCGTCCACAGTCAGTTCCATGCCCATCTGCTCCCTCAGCGAGGCGTCACCGATCGGGTCGCCGGTCTTGTGGGTCTCGTAGTACTTGTCCTTGATGGCGATCCCGTCGGTGCCTTTCCCGGCAGCCGCATGGAGGTCGATCGTGAAGCCGCCACCGCCGCCGAACCGGATCTCGTCGCGATCGCTGATTCCATCGCCGTCCTGGTCGTCGGGGGTTGCGTTCGGCGGCGTGGGCGCGGTGGGGTCGAATCCCTGCGCGAGCTCGTCGCCGTCCGATCGCCCATCGCCGTCGGTGTCCGGATTGTGGGGGTCGGTGCGCCGCTCGTATTCCTCGAAGTCGGTCAGCCCGTCGCCGTCATTGTCGCGGCGCATGTCGGCAACCGTGCTGGTGTAGGCGCCCGGGGCGTCGTAGACCGGATCACTCCGCACGACGGTCACCGACCCGTCGGCGTTCTCGATCCGGTCGTAGTGCTGCTCCCAGAACTCCTTGTTCGGAACCGTCGGTTCGGTGGGTGCTGCGGGGGCCTGCTCCTCAGTCGAGTCGGGCAGTGTGTTCAGGTCGATCGGCGTGTCGAGCGGGTCGTTCGGATCGCTCCCGGCCGCACGTTCGTCGCGGTCGGAAACGCCATCACCGTCGCTGTCGCCGAGCTCGGCGTCGAGCTTCGAACCGAGCGTGCGGTCAACCAGTCGTGGATCATCCATGGTGCGATGATGCGCCCATCGTCGTGGTACCCGCAAACGGGAGAATTCCTGGTTCGTCGGTGGCCCTGGTCACACCGGCACAGTCAGATCGACGACCGTGCCGGTGCCTCGCGGCTGATCGCCGAGGCCGACGGTCGCAAAGTCGTCGGGCTGCCCGGCGCGCATGGTGATCGTGCCGTCGAGCTCGGTGGTCACCAGCGTGCGCACGATCGACAGGCCGAGGCCGGTCGCTTTGTTCAGCTCGAACCCCGGCTCCAGGCTGCGGCCGTCGTTGATGACGCGGATCTTCAGGTTTCCGTCGTGGCTGTCGAGCACCACCACTACGTCGCCACCGGCGCTGCCCTCGGGGAAGCCGTGGTCGACGGCGTTCTGCAGCAGTTCCGTGAGCACCACCGAGAGCGGGGTGGCGATCGTGCTGGGCAAGCGGCCGCCATCACCCTGGACTGTGAAGCGCACCGGGCGATCGGGTGATTGCAGGCCTTCCTCGGCCAGGCGCAGCAAGGGGCGCACGATCTCCAAGAATGCGACGTCGTCGCCGGGCTCGCGCGAGAGGGTCTCGTGCACCAGTGCGATGGTGCGAATGCGGCGCACGCTCTCGGCCACCGCTGCCTTGGCCTCCTCGGAGTTGAGGCGACGGCCCTGCAGGCGCAACAGTGAGGAGATCGTCTGCAGGTTGTTCTTCACCCGGTGGTGGATCTCGCGAATGGTCGCGTCCTTCGACAGCAGCAACTTGTCGCGCTTACGCACCTCGGTGACGTCGCGCACCAGCAACACGCCACCGGTGACCACGCTGTCCTGGCCGGGTCCGCTGGCGAGCACGGGCATGCAGCGGGCCAGCAAGATCACGTCGGCGGTCTGCTCGAACTCTTCGATCACCGGCATCTTCGTCTCGTAGGCCAACCGCACCGGGCTGTCGTTGAACCCCAGTTCGGCAAGCCGCATGCCCACTGCGTTGGCGCCGATGCCCACACGATGGAGGGAGGACACGGCGTTCGGCGAGGCGTAGCGAACCCTCGCTTCCTCATCCAGCACCATCACGCCGTCGCCCACGCGTGGCGCCGCGCTGGAGTCGGCGACCGGGCCCTGGAAGGGAAACGACCCCTCAGCGATCATCGACGCGAAGCGCTGGAACAGGCCGACGTAGGTGCGTTCCAACTCGCCAGGTTGCCGGCTGGATCTGCTGGACCATTCGCGGGTGAGCACGGCGATGGACCGATCGCCCGCACGGACGGGCACGGCCATCATGAGCACCGGATCCGGTACGCCCTCGACGAGCAGTTCGCCTTCGACGATCTCCCCCTGGGAGTAGGCCTTGGCCAGCAGGGGCAGTTCCTCGCCGGCGGCGGCAGTGCCCACGTAGCCGAAGTGGTAGAGCGTCTGGCCG
>JBKJJS010000479.1:0-3490 GCA_046597895.1 Ilumatobacteraceae bacterium | reverse complement strand
CGTCCGGGCGATACCGAGACGGATGATCCCGTGGGCCGGAACCTCCAAGAGATCGTGCCCATCGAACGTGATCTGGCCGGCCGTCGGCTGGTAGATCCGTGACACGACATTGAACATCGTCGTCTTGCCCGCTCCGTTCGGCCCGATCAAACCGCAGATCTCACCCTCGGCGATACCGAATGACAGATCCTGCAGCGCCACGATGCCACCGAAGCGCACCATGACCTCGTTCACGTCGAGTAACGACACCGGATCCCCTCTCCCGCGAACTCCGACAGGTGCGCAGAAGGTAGCCGCGTTCGTGTCGCGCCGGTGGCGACTCGGACCGAGGCCAGTAGTTTGGCGTCCCATGACCGCGGCTCTTCCTGATCTCGACGTGTTCCGCAAGGAAGCCAGGGAATGGCTCGAAGCGAACGGCGAACTGCGTCCGACGGTGTCAACCCCAACCGAGGAAGGCGAATCGGGGTTCGAATGGGGCGTCGGGTCGGACAACGTGGCCGTGTTCCACAACCGGACAACGGCACAGGAGCAGGCCATGATCAGCGCGTCGCAGCGCTGGCAGCGCCGCAAGTTCGACGCTGGCTACGCCATGCTGAGCTGGCCGGAGGAGAACGGCGGCCGTGGCCTCCCGATGACGTACGTGCGGGCCTGGAATGTCGAGGAGTCCCGCTTCATCGTGCCTGATGCCGGCGAGCTTCCGCCGACTTCGATGGGGTTGATCGCCCCCACAGTGGCCGCCTACGGCACCCCGGAACAGACGAAGCGTTGGATCCCGCCCTTGATGCGCCAGGACGAGTACGGGTGTCAGCTGTTCAGCGAGCCGTCGGCCGGGTCCGACCTCGCGTCGGTCACCACCAAAGCGGTGCGCGACGGCGACGAGTGGGTGCTGAACGGCCAGAAGGTCTGGACATCGGGTGCCCTCTTCGCGCAGTGGGGACTGGCCATCACCCGGCACGATTTCGACGTCCCGAAACACAAGGGACTGACCGCGTTCATGGTTCCCCTCGGGGCGCCGGGCGTGGAGATCCGCCCGATCCGTCAGATGAGCGGTGGTGCCTGTTTCAACGAGGTCTTCCTCACCGACGTGCGCCTCGCCGATGACCAGCATCGGCTCGGGGGTATCGGTGACGGGTGGCGGGTGGCCCTCACGTGCCTCGGCTTCGAGCGCGACCACTCTGGTGGCGGCGGAGGGGGCGGCGGCGGCGGTACGCAGCGGGTGTTCGAATCAGCGAAACACTTCGGGCTCACGACTGATCCGAAAATCCGCCAGATGCTTGCCGAGCTCTACATCCACCAGAAGCTGGCCCAGTACACGAACCGCCGGGCTGCCGCCCGGTTGAAGGCGGGCCAGACGCCGGGTCCCGAAGGATCGCTGTCCAAGCTGATGTGGACGCAGAACATGCGCCGGATGAGCGACGCCATGTCCACCATCCTCGGTGCCCGCCTGACGGCGGACACCGGCGAGTGGGGCACGTTCGCATGGACCGAGCAGGTGCTCGGAGCCCCCGGCTATCGGATCGCCGGCGGATCGGACGAGGTCCAGCGCAACATCATCGGCGAGCGGGTCTTGCAGTTGCCCTTGGAGCCGCGAGTGGACAAGGACATCAGCTTCGCTGACGCGCAGCGCCTCGCCCGCAAGGGCTAGCACCCGCTCCCGCTACGCGATCTCTCCGATCGGTGTACCCACCTCGTACAACTCGCCCTCGATGCCGCTGATGTGGATCACTCCGCCGACCGGCGCCTCGATGTCGTTCTCGACCTTGTCGGTCTCGAGTCGGTAGATGACCTGCCCTTCGGTGACCGATTCACCATCGGCCACGAGCCACTCGACCAAGGTGCCCTCGGTCATCGAGAAACCGAGTTTGGGGATGCTGATCGGAGTCGACATTGCGTCAATTTACCTGCTCTGCGCCCGGGTCCGGAAGTCGCCGCTTTCGAGTCAGGCAGCGAGGCCACTGATCAGGTCGGCGTGCGTATGCTCCAAGGTGCGATGCGAGTTCGATGGATCCCTCTCCTCGCCACACTGGCGATCGGCGCGACGGCCTGCGGGTCGACCCCATCCCTTGGCGTGCGAGCAGGGGACGCCACGCCAGTGGCGATGGGAGCGGACGACCCTGCCCTCGACACGTCAGTCCCTGACGACACCGAACCCCCGGTGACGGACACCATCGCCCCCGACTCGCCAGACACCACGCCGGATTCCAGCACCGTCGACGACACCACGCCGGATTCCACCACCGTCGACGACACGACGCCGGCGGTCACAGCGCCGCCCCTCTCCGTGCCTGATGGACCGGTTTTTCAACTCGATAACGACAAGCCGGAGCAGACCTACGACGCCTTCGTCGAGAAGGCGATCAACGACATCCAGCGGTTCTGGCGCGCTCACTACCCTGACGTGTACGGCAGCACCTACGACGAACTCGAGGGCGGCGTGTATCCGGTCTACCCCGGCCGCACGGACGTGCCAGGGGGCTGCGGGATGCGGCGCACGACGTACGAGGACGTCCAGGGCAACGCCTTCTATTGCGGCGAGGGCGACTTCATCGCGTACGACGACTTCGACCTCTTCCCGACTGTCGACACGGAAATCGGACGATTCGCGCTCGCTGTCGCGCTGTCCCACGAGTGGGGGCACGCCATCCAGCAACGGGCGGCGGTCAACGGCGACACCATCCTCTTGGAGCAGCAGGCCGACTGCTTTGCCGGGGCGTGGGTGCGCTTCATCTCGGATGGCAACGGTGCGCACGTCAAGTTCAACGACGACGACCTGAATGTGGCCATCAACGGGCTCATCCTCGTGCGCGACTCACCAGGTCAGGTGAGTGCCAGCCCCGATGCTCATGGATCGGCGTTCGACCGGGTCGGGGCCTTTCAGGAGGGCTGGTTCGGAGGGGCCGCACGGTGTCGCGACTTCGACAGCGACGCCCCTCGGACCACGCTCCTACCATTCACCACCGGGGACTTCCAGACACAAGGAAACGCTCCCTACGCCGAGATCGTCGGCCTACTCGAGAAGGGTCTCAACGCGGTCTGGACGGTTGCACTGGCTGCTGAGGGCACGTCGTTCACGGTTCCGGTGATCGATGTGGGTGCCGATAACACCGCCAGCCGCTGCGACGAGGTCCCCGAGAACGCCTTGAAGGTGGCGTTCTACTGCGAGTCAACGAACACGATCGTGGCGAGCGACCGCCGGCTCCGCCAGCTCTACGACACATTCGGTGACAACGCCGTCGGCGTCATGCTCGCCAACGCCTATTCCGAGTCCGTACAGACGGCCCTCGGCTCCACGCTCGTTGGTGAACCGCGAGCGTTGACGAGCGACTGCCTCACCGGTGCGTGGACGGCGCAACTGTTCCCCAACGATGCGGTGGAGCAAGAGGTCACGATCTCCGCCGGCGACCTCGACGAAGGCATCCAGACGTTGATCTCCATCGGCGACCCCGCCGCCGGCACCGACGAGCGAGGGAGCCCGTTCGAGAAGATCGAC
>JBKJJS010000402.1:0-2590 GCA_046597895.1 Ilumatobacteraceae bacterium | reverse complement strand
GTACCTCCGCCACTTCGGATATCCGCACGCGCGCCGCGATGCCGCGTCCGGCGACGCCGACGCCGTCGCGGACGAATAGGTATCCCGTTGCGCCGGCGACGTCGTTGAGATCGATGTCGTCCGGTAGCGAGCGGGTGACCGCTCGCATTGGCAAAGTCACGACCGGGTCGCGGTCATGAGCTGAGCCGCGCCGCCAGTAAGCAGCACACGCGTGACCGCGGTAAACCCCGCGGTTTCGAGTCGGGCCAACATCTCGGCCGGCGGCGGAAGGTAGGCGAGCGATTTCGGCAGGTACCGATAGGCGCGACGGTCCGAGAGCAGTCCTCCGATCCGGGGGACGACGCCGCGGAAGTAGAGCCCGTGGCCCCACCGCAGGAACCGGTTCTCCGGTTCGGACGCATCGAGGAGCGCGACGCGTCCGCCGGGGCGCACTACCCGGGCAAGGTCGTCGAAGAAGGCCCCGAGGTCGACGAAGTTCCGTAGGGCGAACCCGCACGTGACGCCATCGGCCGAGGCATCCGGGAACGGCATCGAGCAGACGTCGGCCTGAACGCGAGGAGCGTTGCTGCGATGGTCGGCGCTGAGCATGCCGAAGCTGAAGTCCACCGAGATCGGGCGGTGCCCGTAGCGGGTCAGCACGATGCACAGGTCACCTGTGCCGGATGCCAGGTCCAGTACCAGGGAGTGGGGAGGCAAATGGAGGGACCGAACGGCCCGACGGCGCCATCGAGTGTCGAGCCCGAACGTCATCACACGGTTGACGAGGTCGTACCGGGGGGCGATGGTGTCGAACATTTCCCGGACGGCGCGACGCTTGGCGTCACCTGTGGGCAGCGCCTCATCGGCGCCGCCACTGGCCCTTCCCGGACGCGTGCTCATCGGCCGGGCAGGCTAACGAACTAACCTAGGGCTCCAACCCCGAAAGACTGGAGGTGGCGGTTGGGAACGCGCCACGCAATTCCGCTTCTCGCCGCGGCCCTGGCGATGGGAGCCTGCTCCTCCTCGGGTAGCCCCGATACCAAGAACACCCGGACCGACTCGACGACGGGCACTGACGGTACGACGACGGGGCCTGTGAGCACGACCGCGACCACCGCAGCGACCATCGCCCCGACGACTACCGCGGGTCCCGCGGCTACAGGGACGGCGGACGATCGCGGAGTCCGGATCGCCTTCACCTCATTTCGGGACGGCAACGGCGAGATCTACGTGATGAGTGCCGACGGCACCGACCAGACGAACCTCACCAACAGCCCCGGCTACGATGCCCACCCGGTGTGGTCGCCGGATGGCACCAAGATCGCCTTCACCTCCACCCGTGACGGCGGCAGCCGCGAGATCTACGCGATGAATGCCGACGGCACGGCCCAGACGAACCTCACCAATAGCCCCGGCTACGACGACTGGGATCCGGTCTGGTCGCCCGACGGCACCAAGGTTGCCGTCAACTCCGACCGCGAGGACGGCAATCGTGAGCTCTACGTGATGGACGCCGACGGAGGGAACCAGACGAACCTCACCAACAGCCCCGCCTACGACAACGGCCCGGTTTCCTGGTCGCAGGACGGCACCAAGATCGCCTTCAGCTCCGACCGTGACGGCAGTACGGACGTGTACGTGATCAACGTCGATGGAACCGAGTTGACGAACCTCACCAACAACCCCGACGGTAGCTACGGCCCGGTGTGGTCGCCCGACGGCACCAAGCTGGCCTTTTTCTCAACTCGTGGCGACGGCAACCGCGAGATCTACCTGATGAGTGCCGACGGCACCAACCCGACGAACATCACCAACAGCCCAGGTCGGGACAGCAGCCCGCTGTGGTCGCCGGATGGCAACGCGATCGCCTTCTCCTCCGACCGTGAGGGTAAGTACGAGATCTACGTGATGAACGCCGACGGCACCGACCAGAAGCGTTTGACCACCGATGACCTTTCCAAGGACGAAGAGCCGGCGTGGTCGCCGGACGGCACCAAGATCGCATTCAGCTCGGACCGTGATGGCAACGTCGAGATCTACCTGATGAACGCCGACGGCACCGACCAGACGCGCCTCACCAACAACGACCTTGCCGAGGATGCCGACCCCGATTGGGGCTGAGAGAGGTATCCGGGCGAGCGCGCCCCGGGGTCACGAGATTCGTTGGTATGTCCACGGATCGAAGACCGCAAGACCGTCGAATCGCTCGAAGTCTCGGACGTTCCGAGTAACGATGACCAACCCGTGCACGAGTGCTGTCGCGCCGATGAGTGCGTCTCGATATGGTGCCGGGTCTGGCACGTGCAGACTGGCGGCGCGGCGCACGACACGCAGGTCAACGTCGAGGATCCGCCCTGAGAATGCCGGTACGACACTGTCGTCTAGCCAGAGCCGCAGTATCTCGCCCTTGGCTCGGTCGCGGCGTTCGGCGAGCAAAACGCCGTGCTCGAGTTCATGGATGGAGACCACCGACACGAACATCAGTGCCGCTGGCACATCGTCCGCCCAGTCGATGACGGCGGGGTGAGCGGTCCCTGCCTTGGACTTTCGGAGTTCGGAGACGACGTTCGTGTCGAGCAGGTACATCAGTCGAACCGAGCGGGCTCGGCAG
>JBKJJS010000382.1:0-21127 GCA_046597895.1 Ilumatobacteraceae bacterium | reverse complement strand
ACTTCGCCCAGGCCGCAGGGTCGGCGGTAATCGCTTCATCGACGGCCGACTCCGCCGCGCCGGTATCCATCGCCTCGTACCCCCTCTTCTGGGCAAGCGCGACAGGATCTCCCCCACCCCGCTCGAGCATGACCGCCAGCACGTCCTTGGCCTGCGTCGCGGTGAGCTCGCCGGCGGCCTCCATCCGCGTGAGGGCGGCAAGGTCCTTGGCAGGGAGCGAGGGCGAAGGTCCGGCATCGGCAAACGATTGCTGGACGTGGACGAGGATGCGGCCGGCCGCGCCACCGGCGTCGATGGCAGTGAGCACGTAGTCGTCCTGTTGGCGGTCGACGACAATGGCCACGACGTCGCTCGCCGACTCGGCCCCCGTCTGCTCGGCGAGGCGCACCCGGCGAGCCGCCGGCAGCATCGGCAGTTCAGACCGCACCCGTTCGACCCACGCCGCATCCGGCACGAGCGGTACGAGATCCGGCTCCAGGAAGTAGCGGTAGTCGTCGGCGTCCTCTTTCACACGAAGGGTGTGGGTGCGCCCGTCCGTCTCGTTCCAGTGCCGGGTCTCCTGGCGAACCTTGTCACCATTCGTGAGAAGCTCGATCTGGCGCCCCGCCTCATATTCGATGGCCCGGCCGAGCGACCGCACGGAGTTTACGTTCTTGATCTCGCATCGGGTACCGAGCTCGTCACCGGGGTGGCGAACGGACACGTTCGCATCCACCCGCATCGAGCCCTCCTCCATCTTGGCGTCCGACGCGTCAATGGCGACGAGGATGGCCCTGAGTTCGTTCACATACGCCTTGGCCTGGTCCACCGTGCGGATGTCCGGCCGGGACACGATCTCGACGAGCGGCACGCCGGCCCGGTTGAAGTCGATGAGGCTGCCGACGCTGCCGTGGATGCGTCCATCGCCACCCACATGAGTGGACTTGCCCGTGTCCTCCTCCATGTGCGCCCGCTCAATGCCGACTCGGGTGCCGTCCGGCAGATCGAGATACCCGTCGACGTTCAGCGGCTGGTCGTATTGCGAGATCTGGTACGCCTTCGGCATGTCCGGATAGAAGTAGTTCTTCCGGTGGAACGTGCATGGCTTGATCGTGCAGTTGAGTGCCAGACCGACACGCATGGCCAGTTCAACCGCCCGCTCGTTGAGCACTGGCAATGCCCCGGGCAGGCCAAGCGTCACGGGGTCGATGTGCACATTGGGCTCGTCGCCGAACCGGTTCGGGCTGCCGCTGAACAGCTTCGTGCGGGTGGCCAACTCGACGTGGACCTCGAGGCCCACGACGAGCTCCCAGCCAGGCATGAATTCCGACATCGAACCTTCTCCTTGCGCTTCGTCGGTCTGGCTCGAGGCCCGACGCTATCTTCAGCCTCGCCCTCGCACGATCATGACCTCCATGAGGTTAAATTACGTGCCAGAGTTATACAAACTCAGACTAGTATTCAAGACGTGAAGCGACCGCCCGACCTGTTCGACCGAGTGTCCGAGTGGCAGGACCTCAGCGCGTTCGCCACACGGGCTGGACCCGGTATCCAACTCGCACTCGTAAGAGGTCGCCGCCGACAGGGCAAGTCGTTCTTGCTGCGTCGACTCGTCGAGGCGGTGGGTGGCTTCTACTTCCAGGCGGTCGAGGAGGAACGGAGCCAAGCGCTCGCCAGCCTCGGATCAGCGCTTGGCCAACACCTTCAGGTACCCGGTGGGCGCCTCGCGCTCGGGAACTGGGACGCTGCGGTCGGGGCTCTCAGCGAGTTGGCGTCCCAGTCGTCTCCGACGCTCGTTGTCCTCGACGAGTTCCCATACCTGCTCGCCCATTCGCCCGAACTGCCCTCCGTGTTGCAGCGGGCCATCGACGCATCGCGAGATGGGGGAGCGTCGTTGCGACTCGTCCTGTGCGGATCAGCGCTTTCGGCAATGGCGGGACTGCTCGCGGGGACCCAAGCACTGCGTGGCCGCGCCTCGCTCGATGTGGTCATCCGAACGTTCGATCTTCGAACCACGGCTGGGTTCTGGGGAATCAGCGATCCCACGACGGCGTTCCTCGTGCATGCCGTACTGGGCGGTACCCCCGGCTATCGCGATGTGTTGCCGGCAGCCTCCCCGAAACGGCCGAGCGACGTCGCAGAGTGGCTGGCCGCTGGCCCGCTCAACCCTGCGAGCGCGCTGTTCCGTGAGGACGACTATCTGCTCACTGAGGAGCGGTCGCTGCCGGATCGCGCCCTCTACCACTCGGTCATCACCGCCATTGCCGAGGGCAACACGAGCCAGGCAACTATCGCCGCCGCACTCGGTCGCGAGCAACGCGCCGTCCAACACCCGCTCACCGCACTCGAGGATGCCGGCTTTGTGAGCCGCACGGATGACGCCCTGCGTTCCCGTCGGCCGATCTACCGCCTCGCCGATCCCATCGTTCGGTTCCATCACGTCGTCACGCGACGAGACCTCGCACGGTTCGAGGAACGTCGGACGGCCGACGCGTGGACGGCCGCTCAGCCTCGCTTCGCCACCCACGTTCTGGGACCGCACTTCGAGGAGTTCGCCCGCGAATTCACATTCCGGTTCGCCTCCGACGCAACCGTGGGGGGTCGAGTGGCCACCGTGGGGCCCGCCGTGGTCAACGACTCCAAAGGGCGAACCCAACATGAGATCGACGTCGTCGCCTTGGGCCGAGACCCGAGTGGCGCCGAGGTGGTCCTCAGCCTCGGCGAGGCGAAGCACACGAGCGCCAAGCGGACCATCGCCGATCGGCAACGACTCGAACGGGTCCGTGACCTGGTCGCCCAAAAACGGCCATCCGCGGCGTCGGCGAAGCTGCTCCTCTTCTCGGCTTCTGGATTCGATCGCAACCTCGTCAACGATGCGCACACGCGTCGCGACGTCGAGTTGATCGACCTCGAGCGAATCTACGGTGGCGAATGACGACAGAAGTGAGCGCCGACGCTGTGGGCTATCGGGCAGCCCGCTCGAGTGCGGCGGCGACCCGGAACATCATCGGTTCCCCGAGCGTGGGCGCCAGCACCTGAACACCCACCGGGAGCCCGCCGGCGCCCGTGCCGAACGGCACGCTCATCGCCGGGTGACCGACCAGGTTCGTGGGGATCGTGTACGTATCGCACAGGTACATGGCGAATGGATTGTCACCCTTCGCCCCGAACGGGAAGGCCACCGTGGGCGAGGTGGGCGTCAGTAACACGTCGGCACGCTGGTAGGCGGCGGCGAAATCGTTGGCGATGAGCCGGCGAACCTTCAGGGCCTTGCCGTAGTACGCGTCGTAGTAACCCGCGGAAAGCGCGTACGTGCCGATCATGATGCGTCGCTTCACCTCGTCGCCGAACCCGGCGGCACGCGTGGCGCCGTACATCGCATTCGTGTCGGCCGCGTCGACCCGCAGGCCGTAGCGCACGCCGTCGTAGCGGGCCAGGTTGCTGCTCGCCTCAGCCGGAGCGATGAGGTAGTACGCCGTGAGCCCATATGTGAACGCCGGAACCTGGACATCCACGATGTGCGCACCGGCCGCTTCCAGCGCGCCGAACGCCGCTTCCAGTCGCTCCACGACGTCCTCATCGGCACCGCCCGGGAGATCCGTGATGCGCCCGATGCGCAGACCCTCCACACCCCGACCGAGTTCGGGCACCAGCACGGGAGCGAGTTGGGGGATGCTCGTGGAATCCCGTGGATCGTGGCCACCGATGATCTCAAGTACCACAGCGGCATCTTCCACAGTGTGCGAGAACGGCCCGATCTGGTCGAGGCTGCTAGCGAATGCCACCAAGCCGTACCGCGACACCACGCCGTATGTCGGCTTCACTCCGACCACGCCGCACAACGCCGCAGGCTGGCGGATGGAGCCACCGGTGTCCGACCCGAAGCCGAGCGAGGCGAACTCCGCCGCCACGGCTGCCGCCGAACCACCGGATGAGCCGCCCGGCACGCGGGACAGGTCATGGGGGTTGCGGGTCGGCCCGAACGCCGAGTTCTCGGTGGACGAACCCATGGCGAACTCGTCCAGGTTCGTCTTGCCGACGAGCACTGCGCCGGCCGCCGCGAGGCGCTCCACGACGGTGGCGTCGTACGGCGGACGCCACCCTTCGAGAATCTTCGAGGAGCACGTGGTGGGCACGCCGCGGGTGCACATGTTGTCCTTCAGGGCGATCGGCACACCGGCCAACGGCCCGGGATCCCCGCCGGCCGCCACCCTCTGGTCGATGTCAGCGGCCCTCGCTCGGGCGGCGTCGGCCGTGACGAGGTTGAAGGCGTGGACGTCACCCTCGCGCTCGGTAATCCGGGCCAAGTGCTGCTCGAGTACCTCCGTGGCGGAGGCTGAGCCAGAACGAACGGCCGCGGCGATCTCGACGGCGCAGCGCAACGCGACCATCAGAGATCCATTCCGATCGTCGGCGGTACCCGAAACCGGCCTTGCTCGGCGGCCGGGGCGGCTGCGAGGACCTCATCGCGATCGAGCGTCGGCTGCTCGGTGTCCGAGCGCAGCACGTTGACCAGTGGGTACGGCTGCGTCATCGGCTCGACGTCGGAGAGATCGAGCGCATCGATGTCCTCGAAGTGCTCCAACATCCCGGCGAGCTGCACCGTGTAGCGATCGAGTTCGGCTTCAGACACGTCGAGGCGAGCCAGCTTGGCCACCTTGGCGACGTCGGCCCTCGTGATGTGAACGGACACGAGGGGCGAGGATACGGGCCGAGAGCGACTCTGGCCCCGCGATTCAGCGGATCATCTCGTGGTGGAGAGAATGACGACCGGTCGCGTGCCGGGCCAGTCCCGTGAACTTCGCGGAGTGTCCAGTGGTGGCGTCACTCTGGCGACGACGCCTCCTCGGACGTCATCGCGTCGTCAGCCGCTCCCTCCGGGTCGGCCTCGAGCTCCGGGTCGGCCTCGAGCTCCGGGTCGGGCTGTCGGGCATCCCACCACAACCACACCGCCGCCGAGAAGAACACGACCATCGACAGCCACGTGTTGATACGCAGGCCGGCGATCTCGTTGGCACGATCAATACGTACGCTTTCCACCGCGAAGCGAAGCAGGGCGTACCCCATGAGGTACATCGCCATGAGGCGGCCGGGCTTCGGGCGGTGGCTGCCGCGGTCGATGAGCAGCAAGATGCCGCACAAGGCGAAGTTGCCGAGGGACTCGTAGAGGAACGCAGGGTGGAACGTGGTGCCTGAGGCGTAGCCAGCGGGCAGGTGCTTGTCGTCGATCTCCACCGCCCACGGCAGGGTCGTGGCGCGTCCAAACAACTCCTGGTTCCACCAGTTCCCCCACCGTGCGATGGCTTGGCCGAGTGGGATCGCCGGGGCTGCCACGGTGGCGATCTCCCGGGCGGGGATACCACGCTTCTTGGCCCTCCAAAGACCGACGGGGATACCGAGCATGAGGCCGCCGGGGATACCGAGCCCGCCCTCCCATATCTTCGGGATTGCACCGAGATCATTCTCGAAACGGCTCCAGTCCGTGACGACGTGATAGAGGCGGGCACCGATTACGCCGGCGACCACCGACCACACCAGGATCGCGCCGGCGTCATCCTTGGTCCCGAGGCCACGCTGTTCGAGTCGCCGGCCCATCAGCCAGCCGGCGGCGAGAACACCGAGCGCAATCATGAATCCATAGGCCCGCAACTGCAACGGCCCGATGTGGATGGCGGCCGAACCGGGGCTCGGGATGGAGGCCAGTATCGAAGAGATCACGACGCAGTCACCCTGCGCCCGAACTCAACCGATCGCTCCACGATGAGTTCCTTGTCGTAGTCGAGTGTGGCCACGTGGTAGCTCCTCTCGAGCACGACCCGCTCGACGGAACCGCCGAACCGCTCAGCCAGGAAGTCGAGCTGGACCGGTTCTACGACGTGGTCCTGGGGTGAGCCGAGCAAGAGCATGGGCATCAACATCTCGGGGTAGTGCGGGGCGAGCGTCCTGACCGCCCCGAACAGGGAAAGCAGCGTCCGGACCGGCGATCCTTCGTACGCCGATTCGGCGGCTGTCGGGTCGGCCACGTCGGATCCGATACCGGGCAACACCTCCATCCCCTGATCCACGAAGTCCTCCAGCATCTCGAACACGTCGTCCAACTGTGGCATGGCGGCAGGGTTAATGCAGACCAGCCCGCGTAACTCTGAATGGTTCGAGGCGAGCCACAGGGCCAACGAACCACCCATGCTCTGGCCGGCGACGATCGTCCCGGCGGACCGGGAGGCCAGCCGCATGAAGGCCGCCTCGACCTCGGCGCTCCAGTCCTCCCATGTCGTGTCGAGCATGTCGTCGATATGGGTGCCATGGCCGGGCAGCCGGGGCAGTTCGACATGGAAGCCCGCGGCGGCGAACGCTTCGGCCACCCCGCGCATCGATGCCGGATTCCCCGTCCACCCGTGAATGCAGATGACCCCCGGCGCACCCGGCTCTGCGACGAATGACCACGCCTCGGCGCCCGGCAGGATCGGATGACTCATGAGCGTCCTGTCTACCAGGGCAATCGGGCGTCGCGCCCGGTGGCCGCCTCCAACGAGCAGAATCGCGACATGCCGCTCCTTCTCGTGTATCAACGAATGTGGGGCGGGCCGCTCGGCGCCGAGCGGAACGCACTCCTTCCCCACTGGGAGTTCACCGAGGACCGGTCACGCCTCGCCGAGGCGGACGTTGTCGTGTTCCACCTCCCCGACCTCGATGTGCTTACGTTCGCCCGTCTTCGCAAGCGTCCCGGCCAGTATTGGGTCGGTTGGACGATGGAGGCGTCGGCGCACCACCCGCAGCAGCGGGCCGAGGTCGTTCAGCGCCGGCTCGATCTCTCGATGGATCATCGACTCACATCGGATGTTCCCGTGCCGTACGTACTGCGGTTCGCTTCAGAGTTGACGCGCCGGCCGCTACCCATCCCTTCAACACGCCCTGGCACCATCGCCGCCTTCATCTCCAGCCCGGCGAACGCCAGCGGCCGGATCGAGTACCTGTCGGCGCTGATGCGCCACGTCCCCGTCGACTCCTACGGGTTCGTGCTCAACACAGTCCTGGATCGAGGGGGCGACGACGGAAGCCCCCTCGCCAAGCAACGCGTGCTGGCCGACCACCGGTACGCGATTGCGTTCGAGAACGCTTGCGAGGACGGCTACGTCACCGAGAAGATCTACGACGCACTGCTGGCCGGGGCCATACCCATCTACCTCGGGGCAGCCATCCCCGAGGAGCTTCTGCCGGCCCGCGACTGTTACGTCGACGCCTCCTCGCGGTCGCCCGCAGAACTGGCCGCAGAACTCGCCCGAATCGACCAGGATCCCGCGGCGCTCGCCGCGCTGCACGCGTGGCGGACCCTGCCTCTCCCACCGGGGCTCCCTAAATTGGCAGCCCGACTGGCGGAACACCCGTTTACGCGGCTGTGCCGAGTGGCCGACGAACGGTTCGGCTCAGGGTGCTGAGTGGAAATCGTTCGTGCGGTGATCCGGTCCGGGATCGGCGGCGTCGAGGGCCCACACGAGGCGGTCGTCGCCATCGAACCGGTAGAAGCTCACGCCGCATCGTCCGGTCGACTGGCCGTTCACCATGACTTCCCAATACACGCCGACATCACCGTCGCCCGTGATGTTCAGGATGTGGAATGTGAGGTCGGGCACACGCTGGGCCACGTTCTCGAAGAGCGTCCGCACCGACGCCTTTCCGACGTGGGGTCTGATGAAGGAGAAGTCGTTGTAATGGCAGTCGTCGGCCACGAACACCATGGCGGCGTCGAAGTCGCGACGGTTCCAGGCATCGAAGAAACCTCGGCAGGCGCGTTCGCTCATCGGGGCATCCTGGCCGGTGGAGCGGTTCCGGAGCGAGTCGGCCCGTATTGACCCACTGGTCAGGCCCCTGGTGAACTGCAGACATGAGCCGCCAGCTCACCGACCAGGGCCACGAGCGCCGACGGCAACTGCTCGCCACCGCGGAACGACTCTTCGCCGAGAAGGGCTACGCGGCAACCCGCATCTCCGACATCTGCGAGTCGGCCGGGGTGGCGAAGGGCCTCTTCTACTGGTACTTCGAGACGAAGCAGGCCCTGTTCGTCGATCTCGTGCGCTCCGTGCGCCAACGACTGCGGCGGGCTCAGGCAGCGGCGATGGACGACGACGCCGACCCGTTGACACGCATCCGCCAGGGCGCGGAAGCCAGCGTCTTGTTCATGAGCGAGCACACGGCGTTCTTCGCGGTGGTCGCCGACGTCGGTCGTGACGCCGCCATCGCCCCGGTGTTGGCCGAGGCGGCCGAGATCTACACCATTGATGTCGAGCGACTGATCGACAAAGCCAAGGCCGACGGCCAGATCCCCGAGGACGCCGACTCCCGGCTCCTCGCCCTCGGCGTGCTTGCGACGGTGTCGCAGTTCGCCCACTATCAGCGAACGGGCCGAGTGGCGCTCGACGCCGAAACCCTGGGTCGCTTCGTCGGAGCCTGGGTGGTCAGCGCGCTCAGGGGGTCATAGCAGAACCTGGGCTCGCGTCAGAAGGCAGGTGGCTCGGCGATCGATGCAAACGTGAACGCCGCGATACGCGAGCGTACTGAAACGACCGCACCGAGCCGACCGTGACGCACGTAGCGTGTACGGGGCATGGCGCCCCGCACCGCACGCCGAGCCGAGCAGGAGGCGAAGCCTCGGCGCCCGTCGGCCGGTCGCCGAGGTCCCCGCCGCTCGGGACGGCGGGCCGACGCGTCCACGTGGACAGCGCTGGTGCCGCTGGTGGCGCTCATCCCGACCTGGTTGTTGGCCATGGCCGCATTCTGGTTCCCTCTCACGTTGTTCGCCGACGTCCCGTTCTGGCCGTTGTGCGCCATCTACCTCCTTCTCGGCGGCCTGTTGTTCCTCCGGCCGGTGCAGCGGGTGATGCTCACCCGGATGCTCGGGGCACGCCACGCCACCGCCGAGGAAACGGCAGTGCTGGAGTCGGTGTGGGCCGCCGTGACACAGTCAGCCCGTTCATCGCCGAGGCGTTACGTCCTTGCCGTCCTCGACGCCGACGACATCAACGCCTACGCCTGTGGCGGCCACCTCGTCGTCGTTACGTCCTACGCCGTGAGCGTCCTACCCGAACGTGAACTCGGCGGCGTGCTCGCCCACGAGCTGAGTCACCACCTCGGGCTCCACACCGTGGCGTTGACGGTGCGCCACTGGCTGAGCCTTCCGGTGCTCCTGCTCGCCCGCATCGGGTTCTTCCTCCAGAACGTTGCTCAGGCCGCCACGGAAACGTTCGCCCAGCGTTCGCCTGGCCTCACCGTGGTGGGCAACGTCGTGTCGCTCGTACTGCGGAGCTTGGCGTGGGTCTTTCTTCTTGCGATCCTTCTCTCCAACGCCTTGTCCAACCTCGTCGGCCGCAACGCGGAGTTCGAGGCGGACCGCCGCGCCGCCGACATGGGCTTCGGCCCGCAACTGGCGGCGGCACTCCGCCGGTTCGTGAGTTCAGGGCTCGCCGTCCGCCCGACGACGTGGCGCGACAGAGCATTCGCATCCCACCCCTCGGCGCGCCTTCGCATCGCCCGAATCGACGCCTACCTTCGCTCAGTGCGTCCCACCCGCGGCTGACGCCCAGACGGCGAACAGCGGATCGCCTCTGCCGGGCGGCGTGCGTCGCTCTACGGCCGGTTCGCCCCAACCACCGCTGCGGCGGAAGTACTCGACGACGAGGCCGCAGTGCTGCTCATCGGATGTCGACAGCCACCCCCTGATCGCCTTCGTCGGAAAGCAACGGTTGGAGAACGTGCACACGAACAGGGCACCCGGACGCAGAACCCGCCGCACCTCTCGGAACACCTCGATCGGGCGCACGAGGTAGTCAACCGAGACACAACACGTCGCCCCGTCGAACGACTCGTCCTCGAATGGCAGCGTCGAATCCGTGTTCAGGTCGTGCACAACCCAACTCGCCGCCTGGGCGTTGGCCGTCAGTTCCCGCTCGTTCATCCCCAGTACTACGAGGTCGGCCGGCGCCACCACGAAGTGGGAGATCCACGAGGACATCACGTCGAGCACCCGCCCCGCGAGTCCCAATTCCTCGTAGAGCGCACCCACGGCGGCGATGGCCCGGTCGTCGATGTGGGTGACGAACCGGTCGTACTCGTAGAAGCCGGCATCGGTAGTTTGGTCGGCTCGATCGAAGAAGCCCGGCGGGAAGTCCATGTCCGCCACGATGCCACGTACGCCCCTCACGTTACGGTCCCACCCGACCATGGGCCGTAACCTCGCGGCCGATGGCGTACCGCTACCTCTGGACACCCTTGCCACTCGGGCCTGTCACCGCCCGGAACCGAATCGTGTTCAGCGCCCATCTCACGAACTACGCGAGAGACGGCAAGCCCACCGAGCAGCACGCGGCCTACTACGCCGCCCGGGCCGCCGGTGGAGCCGGTCTCATCATCACCGAGGAACACTCGACACACCCGACGGATTGGCCCTACGAGAAGCTCATCCACGGGTTCCACCGTGACGTCATCCCCGGCTATCGGCGTATCACGCAGGAGGTCCACCGCCACCGGGTGCCGATCTTCGCCCAGATAAACCACAACGGTGGGCAGGCATCGTCGATGTTCTCCCGCCGCCCTGTGTGGGCACCGTCCCCCGTCGCCGACCCACTGTTCCGCGAGGTACCCAAGGCCGTGACGCATGACGAGATCGACGAGATCGTCGCCGGGTACGCGCTGGTCGCCGAGCACTGTGCCGAAGGCGGGTTCGACGGCATCGAACTGCAGTGTTCGCACTCGTCGATCGTGCGAGGGTTTCTCTCGCCGGCCACCAACCACCGAACTGACGAGTACGGGGGTTCGCTGGCCAACCGAGCCCGCCTGTTGCTGGCGATCGTTGCCGCCGTACGCCGCGTGATCGGGAACCGACTCGCGCTCGGTGTGCGCATCTGCGGCGATGAACTGATCGAAGGCGGCACCACGATCAACGAAGCCGTCGCCGTCGCCATCCTGGTCGAGGCGAGCGGACAGGTCGACTACATCAACACGTCGATCGGCGTGGCGACGGCGAGCCTGTTCATGATCGAGGCGTCCATGCACGTACCTCCGGGGTATGCGCTGTTCATCCCCTCGGCGATTCGCAAGGCCGTCGACCTGCCGGTCGTCGGCGTGGGCCGGTTCAAGGACCCCCTCCAGGCCGAGCGGGCGCTCGCCGAGGGTCACTGCGACCTCGTCGGCGTCGTGCGCGGTCAGATCGCCGATCCGGACTTCGCGGCCAAGGCCAAGGCCGGTGCCACCGACGACATCCGCCTCTGCCTGTCGTGCAACCAGGAGTGCGTCGGGCGGATGGGACTCAATCGTTGGTTGGGCTGTATCGAGAACCCCCACACCGGGCGCGAGGCGCAGCGAACGGTCGCGGCGCCGACGAGGACGGGGACCTCGCGGCCGAAATCCGTGCTTGTGGTGGGAGCCGGCCCCGCTGGGCTCCAGGCCGCCATCTCCGCGGCGCGCCACGGTCACCGGGTGACGGTCTGCGAGAAGGAGTCCGTCGCCGGCGGGCAGGTGCGCCTCGCCGCATCCGTCCCGAACCGGGCCGAGTTCGGCGACATGATCCGCAACCAACTCACGGAGTGCCGTCGCCTCGGGGTGTCGATCGAATACGGCATCGGGGTATGGCCCGGTCTCGTGGAGGAGCGCCGGCCGGACCACGTCATCGTCGCCATGGGTGCTGAACCCCAGCGGCCGTGGTGGGTCCCCGCCGACGCCGTCAACGTGTGCGACGTGCGTGACGTGCTCACCGGGGCGGCCTCACCGAGCGGAAGCGTCGTGATCGTCGACGAGATCGGCTTCCACCACGCCACCTCGGTCGCGGAGGTGCTGGCGGACCGGGGATGCGAGGTCGAAATCGTGACGCCCGGCATGGTGGTCGGCCAGGACCTCGGCATCACGCTCGACATGGAAAACTGGTGGCTGCGGGCCACCGCCAAGGGCATCGTGCAGACCACCGATGTCGTCCCGATGGGCCTGAGTCCGCTGGATGTCGGCGGTGTCATGCTCCACCTGCTGCACCACCCGACCGGCACCAACCTCACCCGTACCCCGGACTGGGTAGTGCTGGCCGTTCCCCCGAACCCCGTCGAGTGGCTCTACCTGGATCTCAAGGCCGCCGGTTGGAGTGTGGAACGGGTCGGGGACTGTGTCGCTCCGCGCCGCGCCCACGCCGCCGTCGTAGAAGGTGAGCGCGCCGGCGCCGCCGTCTGACGGGTACGCGTTAGCGTGCCCCCGCAATGTACGCGGGAATCCTCAGCGCGATCTTCGACCAACTCGAGGAGTGGTCGAGCCACTCGTGGTTCCTCGTGGTCATCTTCGCCATCGCCTTCCTCGACTCCGTCATCCCGATCGTGCCGAGCGAGACATGCGTCATCATCGGCGGCGTCGCCGCTGGTACCGGCGACCAACGTCTCCTGTTCGTGATCGCCGTCGGAGCGGCCGGAGCGTTCCTCGGCGACAACACTGCCTACGCCATCGGTCGGCACTTCGCTCCTTCGTTCGAGCGCAGGGCGGTCCGCAAGCACAAGTTCCGTAAGCGTCTGCAGTGGGCACACGAACAGATCCAGGAGCGCGGTGGCCTCCTGCTGATCACCGCCCGCTTCATCCCGGGGGGGCGTACCGCCCTCACACTGGCGAGCGGGATCACCCAACAACCCAGGCGGTGGTTCCTGCGGTGGACGGCGGTGGCGGCCGTCATCTGGGCGAGTTATGCCGCGCTGCTCGGCTACGTCGGCGGCAAAGCCTTCGCGGACAACCACACCGTGGCGTTCCTGGTGGCGTTCGGGCTGGCACTGAGCATCAACGTGGTCATCGAGGTCGTCCGGCACGTGCGCAAAAGGCGTCGCGAAGAACTCGCAGCCTTGATGCCCGATCTTTAACGGCCAGGCGAAGGGTCGTGGCGAGACCACGATGAGCGCAATGGCCACCGGCAGGCCGGCAAACCCTGCTTGCGGCGGCGAATATCGTGGCCATGGGAGTTCCTGAGTCGACCGTACCGCGCGGCAACTGAACCCCCAAGCCGGCGCTGGCCGCGCCTAGCCTCACCACGTGCTCGCCGTTGTGTTCGTCCGTGAGGGAGTGATGCCCTTGGGTGCCGACGAGGCGATCGCCGAGTGCGGTGGGCGGGCACTGCTGTGCGGCACGGGGACAGCCGAGGCCGCGGCATCCCATCCCGGGTCGGATGTGCGCGTTCTGGAGACCGGACCATTCACACCCGGCGCACTGGCGGCCGCGCTCGTACCCCACATCGACGATCCCATCGTGGTCCTGCCGGCCAGCGCCGACGGACGCGACCTCGCACCCCGGCTCGCGCACCTCCTCGGCCGACGGTTGCTCGCTGGCGCCATCCACGTGACCGAGCTGGGCGCGTCGCTCGTGCGTCGAGGCGGACTTTCGATCGAGGAGGTGGCGACGTCAGCGCCCTTTGTGGCCACGCTGGTCCCAGGTGTCCGGGGCTTCGAACCGGGCGCGCCCACGAGCCAGGCTGTGAGCCTGACGGCTGTCACCAACACGACGTCGACGCCCGATGTCGACGTCATCGAAGTCTTGCCCGCCGATGTCGCGACGATGGATCTGGCCGAGGCACCGCGCATCCTCGGTGGTGGTGCCGGTCTCGACAGCCCGGAGCGATTCGTGGAGCTGGCCGCGCTCGCCAGTCACCTTGGCGCGTCCATGGGCGCGACCCGCGTGGTCACCGATCGCGGGTGGGTTCCCCACTCCCGCCAGATCGGCACCACGGGTGCTGTGGTGGACCCCCGTCTCTACCTCGCCTTCGGCATCAGCGGGGCCGTGCAACATACGAGTGGCCTCGGTTCGCCCGACCACGTCGTGAGCATCAACACCGATCCCCACTGCCCGATGATGCAGATGGCCGACCTCGCCATCGTGAGCGACGCCAATGCCGTGCTCGCGGCACTCGCCGAACGCCTCGGAGCCGACCATGCCTGAACGGACGGGTGGTACGGACGTCGACGTCGTGATCGTGGGGGCGGGTCCCGCCGGCTCATGCGCGGCGATCACCTTGGCGAGAGCGGGCCGTTCGGTGGTGCTGCTAGAACGCGGGCCGTTCCCCGGCAGCAAGAACATGTACGGCGGGGTCGTGTACCCCCGCATCTTGGATGACCTCATCCCGAACTGGTGGGACGAGGCCCCGATCCAGCGTTGGATCACCCGTCGGGCCACGATGCTCCTCACGCCGACCCAGGCGCTCACGATCGACTTCCGCACCGAGGCGTGGGCGAAGCCGCCCTATAACGGCGCGACGGCCTACCGCCCCGACTTCGACCATTGGCTCGCCGGCCACGCCGAACGAGCGGGAGCGCAACTCGTCTGCTCCACCACGGCCACCGGGCTGCTGCGCGACGACTCAGGCCGGGTGATCGGCGTGAGAACGGATCGACCCGACGGCGATCTACGAGCCAAGGTCGTGATCGCCTGTGACGGCGTCAACAGCTTCATCGCCAAGGAAGCAGGCCTCTACGAGAAGGCCGACCCAGCCAACTACACGCTCGGCGTGAAGGAGACCCTCGCGCTCCCGTCCGCCGTCATCGAGGAACGATTCGGCGTGCGCGGCCGCGAAGGCGCCGACTTCGAGATCATCGGGGGCACCGGCGATGTCAATGGCGGCGGATTCCTGTACACGAACCTCGACACGATCTCCGTCGGTGTCGTACTCAAGCTCCCGAAGTTGGCCGCCCAACAGCGTCGGCCCGAGGAGATCATCGCCACGTTGAAGGCCCACCCGGCCATCGCCCCGCTCGTCGAAGGTGCCGAACTGAAGGAGTACTCCGCCCACCTCATCCCCGAGGGCGGCTACGCGATGCTTCCGCAACTTGCCGGCGACGGTCTCCTCGTGGCGGGTGACGCCGCCGCCCTCTGCCTCGCCGCCGGGATCTGGCTGGAGGGCGTGAACTTCGCTCTGGCGTCGGGCATGTATGCGGGGCAAGCGGCGAACGACGCCCTCACGGCGGGCGACACAACGGCCGCCGGCCTCGCCGGATATCGCCGCCGCCTAGAGGAGACCTTCGTACTGAAGGATCACCGCAAGCTGCGCCACGTGCCCCACCTCGTCCTGTCGGACCGCGTACAGCATCAGTACCCGCCGATGGTGGCGAATCTCGTCGAGCGCATGTTCCGGGTCGACAATCCGGCACCGAAGCCCGGCGTTCGACGGATCCTGAAGGAGGAACGCAAGCGGGCCGGCGTCCGTCTGCGAGACCTCGCCCGAGACGGCTGGACGGCGATCAGGGGGTTCGGCTGATGACCATGCATGAGGGTGGCTGGGCGGCGGCCGACGGCGGTGGCGGCAACTTCGAGGACCGCATGGCGACGTCGGAGTTCCGGGTGCACGAGCGAGCGCACATCACTGTCGACGGCGACCACTGCCGAGGGTGCACGACGAAACAATGCATCGTGGCGTGCCCCGCCAAGCTGTTCGTGCCCACGGCCGACGGCGGCATCTTGTTCAACTACGAACAGTGTTTCGAGTGCGGCACCTGTTACCTCGTGTGCGACCAGAAGGGCGCCATCACGTGGACGTACCCGGAGGGCGGGCATGGCGTCGTGTTCCACCGGTCGTGAGGGTCACGTGAAGATCGCCGCCTGCCTCAAGTGGTTCACACCGCAGGATGGGGACGACCGCTACGGCGGTATCTCACTGGCCGACAGCGCGGCGCTGGAGTGGGCGTTGCGACTCGGCGATGCATGGGCGCAACCCGTGGTCGTCGTGGCGCTCGGACCACCCGTGGTCGAGGGCCCCCTCCGGAACGCGCTGGCCTGTGGCGCGTCGCGGGCCATCCGGATCGATGCCCCGATCACACTCGACAGCGTCGATGTCGCCGCCGCGCTCGCCACGGTCCTCTGTCGGGCGGGCGGGGCGGGCGGGGCGGTTGCTTCGTTCGTGTGCTGTGGCGACTACTCGCTCGACCGTGGGACCGGCTCGGTTCCCGCGTTCCTCGCGGCCCGGCTCGCCGCCCGCCAGGCCCTCGGACTCGTCGATCTCGAGATCGTCGGTGACACCGTGATCGGCGGGCGCCGACTCGACGGCGGGCGCCGGGAACGCGTCGTGCTCACTGCGCCCAGCGTCCTCTCCGTGGAAGGGGCCACATCGACACCTCGACGAGCCGGCCTGAGTACCACCCTCGCGGCCCGGTCACGTCCGATCGAGATCGTCCCCTGGCCCGCGACCGCCGCCAGCGACCCGGTCACCCGCCCGTACCGCCCCCGGGCGAGGGTGCTGCCTGCCCCCGCCGGCGAGTCGTCACTCGCCCGGATCAACGCACTCCTTTCCTCAGGGGTCGCCCCCGCATCGCACGGCGTCCCGATCACACTCGATCCACCCGCCGCGGCCGACCGCATCGTCGCCGCCCTCACCGAATGGGGATATCTCCCGTGAAACTTGGCGTTTTCGGACTCAACAGTGGCGCCGTCCACACCGCAGCGGACACCGCCCGCCTTGCTCCCCTCGCCGAGCAACTCGGCTACGACTCCTGGTGGGCCGGTGAACACGTCGCCCTGCCGTCGCCTCAGGCGCCCCCATCCCCCGCCCCACCGGAGACACCGATGGTCGACCCGCTCGTGCATCTGCCGTTCGTGGCCGCACTCACTACCCACATGGTCGTCGCCACGGGCATCATCATCCTCCCGCAACGCAATCCGGTGGTCCTGGCCAAGCAGGTGGCCAGCCTCGACGTGATGTCGAATGGACGGTTCTGGTTCGGGATCGGCGTCGGCTACCTGGAGCAGGAGTTCCGGGCCATCGGTGCCCCGTTCGACGATCGCGGCCAGCGCACGGACGAATATCTCGACGCCATGCAGGCACTCTGGACGCAGGTCGCGCCGATCTCGTTCCACGGCGAACTCGTGTCGTTCGACGGCATCGACGCCAACCCGCGGCCCATCCAGGCCGGTGGGCCTCCGATCGTGGTCGGCGGGCATGCCCCTCCGGCGTTCCGACGCGCCGTCACCCGCGGCCACCACTGGTACGGCTTCTTCCGTTCGCCCGAGCAGCTCGTGAAGGATCTGGCGGGGCTGCGAACAGCGGCGGAGCAGGTCGAGCGCCCTGCCCACCTCGGACGACTGGAGATCAGCGTCACCCCGCCCGGTCGGCTCGACGCGGCCACGGTCGAGGCATACGCCGCCGCGGGTGTTGACCGCATCGTGACCATGCCGGGCGCCCGCACGATCGAGGCGACCGAGGAGCGACTGGCCGACGATGCCGGGTTGGTGCTGCCCTGAGCGGACCTCCCGCCCGTAACGTGCAGCCCGTGAGCCCCCCGCCCAAGTCCAGCCAACATACGTGGCTGGCCATCGGCCTGGCCGGGGTCCTGGCGTGCGTGCTCGTCGGCACCGTGTTCGACCGAACCGACGATGCCAACGGTTCAACCGCCGCGGGTTCAGGCGCCGATCAGGTGGCCGCCACCGACGATTCGACCACTGATGACTCGATCACGGGTGACTCGACGGCCGACGACTCCGACACCGGTGACGCCCCGAGTACCGACGATGCCTCGCTGACCCCGCCGACCACGGCCATCCCACCGCCCACCACGGAGTTGGCGCCGTTCACGGGACGGTCCGATGTCCTGTCGGACCCCGCCGGCTTCCAGAAGGCGTACCCGAACGCCGACGTCCAGGGCGTCCTCACCTTTCGCGGTAACCCCACGCGGTCGTTCCACGGCACTGGCCCCATCCCGCGCACGCAACCGCAGATCCTCTGGAAGTACCCCGGTTCGTCCATGTGCGGATCATCGAGCGAGTACAACAAGATCCGTACATGGTGCGGCACCGGCTGGACCGGTCAGCCCGCAGTGTTCGAGCGCGACGGCCGGACATGGGTCGTCTTCGGCGCATTCGACTACAAGATCCACTTCGTCGACGCCGATACCGGCGAGGCGATCATCCCCCCGTTCAAGACCGGGGATCTCGCCAAGGGCAACGTCACTGTCGACCCGAACGGCTATCCGCTCGTCTACGCCGGCAGCCGGGACAACAAGTTCCGAGTCATCGCCTTCGACGGAGCCGAGCCACGCGAGTTGTACGCCGTCAACGGTCAGACCGAGGACCGCAAGTGGAACAACGACTGGGACGCCGCCCCACTCGTCATCGGCGACTACCTCCTCGAAGGTGGCGAGAACAGCTGGTTCTACGGCTGGAAGTTGAACAGGGGCTACGCCGCTGATGGCACGGTGACGGTGGACCCGCAGCTCGTCTTTCGCGAGCGCGGCTGGGACGACGAGTTGTTGAAGAACCTCCCGGACATCCGAGTCAGCCTCGAGACGTCCGTCATGGTGGTCGGCGATATCGCCTACTTGAACAGCTCGGGCGGGCTCCTTCAAGGGTGGGACCTTTCCCGTCCGCTGAACGGCGGCGGCAACCCCACGCGAGTGTTCCGGTTCTGGACGGGCGACGACAGCGACGCCACCATCGTCGCCGATGCCGACGGGATGCTGTACGTCGGGGCCGAGGTGGACCGCGCCACCCGGCGGGGCTCCGAGGTGGGGCAGCTCCTGAAGATCGATCCGTCGAACGCCGATGATCCCGTGGTGTGGTCCATCAACACACCGGGAAAGGACAACGGAACCTGGTCGACGCCGGCGATCTATAAGGACACGGTCGTGTGGGCTACCAAGCCCGGCTACCTCTACGGGGTGGATCGGGCGACCGGCGAGGAGCGGTGGAAATTGAAAGTGTCCGGACCAATGCTCTCATCGCCGAACATCGTCGATGGTGTGCTCCTGCAAGCCGACGGCTCCGGCCGCATCCACGCCTGGGAGCTCGGCGACGGGTTGTCCGAGCCACCTGAAATCTGGAGCCTCGATCTGGGCCTCAACATCGAGTCGACCCCTGCTGTCTGGAAGGGCCGCATCTACGTGGGCTCGCGCGACGGCTTCGCATACGGCATCGGTCTGCCGTCCTGACTCCAGGTGAGGATGGGCGCGGGATGAACCTGGGTCAGGCGACGTGGACCGAGGTTGAGGCGGCGGGAAGGCGAGCGGTCGTCATCCCACTCGGGTCGTGTGAGCAGCACGGCCCTCACCTGCCATTCGGAACGGACACCCTGATCGCGACGGCGCTGGCCGAGGCCCTCGCCGTGGCCCGGCCCGACGATGTCGTGGTTGCCCCACCCGTCGGGATCAGCGCCAGTGGCGAACACGCCGGGTTCCCGGGAACGCTGTCGATCGGCAGCGACGTGCTCGTCGATGTGCTCGTCGAACTCGGGCGATCGGCGGACTGGGCGACCGGGCTCGTCATCGTCAACGGTCACGGGGGCAACGCCGATGCGGTGACTCGGGCGGCGTCGCGCCTCACCGCGGAAGGGCGCCGTCTGCTCGTCTGGTGGCCACCCCGTCCCGCCCATCCGCGAGCGGATGCTCACGCCGGTTGGACTGAGACGTCGCTGGTGCTGCACCTGGCTCCCGCCCTCGTACGCCTCTCGGCCGCGGCGCCTGGAAACACCCGTCCCCTCGCGGCGATCGCCAGCGAGTTGCGGCGCGGAGGCGTCCAGTCGGTCTCGGCCAACGGGGTTCTCGGCGACCCCACGGGGGCGTCGGCCACTCACGGCGCCCGGGCGTTCGAACAACTCGCCACCGATCTCGTGGCACGCTTCGACGAATGGCTGCGCTGAACCGGTTCGAACTCGATGGCAGCTGCCGCCGCGTCGGCGCCGGTCGCATCCTCATTGGCGGCTCTCCCCTGCGACTGTTCCGGTTGAGCGAGGCCGGTGCCCGGGTCGTCGATGTCATCGCGAATGGCGGCGCACTGGCGGCGGGGCACGAGCAGCTCACCAGTCGCCTGGCGGACGCCGGGGCCATCCATCCTGTTGTCGAAGGAGGCGGCTCGAGCCCCGGCCCTGGCCCCGGCGACGTGACGCTGGTGATACCGGCGTACGACGCGGATCCGGAACGACTGACGATGATTGTTACGGCGACAGGAGCCGCACGTGCCATCGTCGTCGACGACGCGTCTCGTCGTGCCCTGCCGCCGATCGACGGGGCTGAGGTCGTGAGGCTGGACGCGAATGCCGGACCCGGAGCGGCCCGCCAACATGGGTTGGATCACGTGACGACCGAGTTCGTGGCGTTCGTCGATGCCGACGTCACCGTGCCGCCCGGTTGGCTCGACGGGCTGCTTCCCCACTTCGCCGATCCGGCTGTCGCACTCGTGGCGCCGAGGGTTCGGGCCGCCGATGGGCACCGTGCCCTTGAGCGGTTCGACGCGGTGCGCAGCCCCCTCGACCTCGGCACCGCTCCGGCCCGAGTGCGCGCCGGGTCCCGCGTCTCGTATGTGCCTGCCGCCGCACTCGTCTGCCGGGTCAAGGCGTTGCGCCATATCGGCGGTTTCGACGCCGCGATGCGCGTGGGCGAGGATGTCGATCTCGTGTGGCGGCTCGACGAAGCCGGGTGGCGGTGCCGGTACGAGCCGTCGGTCGAGGTCCTCCATGACGTCCGGCCCGACATCGGTTCGTGGCTGCGCCAGCGATTCGGATACGGAACCTCAGCCACCGAACTGGCACGACGGCATCCCGGCGCGGCCGTTCCCGCACAACTCAGCGCCTGGAGCGCGGCGGCCTGGACATTGCCGATGGTCGGGGCGCCACTCGGCGGCCTCGCCGTCGCGGCAGGGTCGACCACCGCGCTCGTGGCCAAACTGCCCGAGATGCCGGACCGGGGTCGGGAGGCTCTTCGGCTCGCCGGCCTCGGCCACCTGCACGCCGGACGCATCCTTGCGTCGGCCGTGACCCGGGCGTGGTGGCCCATCGCGTTCGCGTTGGCCCTCATCTCGCGAAGGGCCCGACGCGCCCTCCTTCTCGCGGCGTTGGTGCCTTCGCTCGCGGAATGGTGGAAGGTCCGGCATCGCATCGACGCAACCCGCTATGTCGCGCTGCGCCTCCTCGACGACGCGGCATACGGAGCGGGTGTGTGGCGGGGCGCACTGAAGGCCCGGTCGAGCGCCGCCCTACGTCCCGATCTCGCGAGTTGGCCGCGACCACCCCGCTACCGCCGCTCCGCCCAGGAAAGCTCGCGTGTTGCCACTGTGCCGACCGACTCGTCCGTTTAGGTGATTTCGGTGCCGTCGGGTCGGTAGGTGTGGTAGCGGCCGGTGGGGTCGCGGGTGATGGTGTAGCCACGGTTTTTGAGCCGGTTGTGTCGGG
>JBKJJS010000367.1:0-9560 GCA_046597895.1 Ilumatobacteraceae bacterium | reverse complement strand
GTGCGGGTGCTCGATCTCGGCGGACTCGACGAGCCCGCCGTCAACGAGTTGCTCGTCGCCCGACTCGGTGGAACGGTCGACACGACCACGTTGCATCGGGTGATGGAGGCAACGGTCGGGGTGCCCCTGCTCGTCGAGACGTGGGCGGTGGCCGTGGCGGTGGGGCGACGAGCAACTCGTTGACGGCGGGCTCGTCGAGTCCGCCGAGATCGAGCACCCGCACGACCGGCTCCCGACGGAGGCGGGAGATCGCTTCGGCAGACCGCTCGCCGCCCGGCCGGGTCGCCACCACGATGGCCACCCGAGCCGATCGACCGACCTGGCCGAGCCCGAAGACGAGGTGTTCGAGCACCGCGAGCGACGCCGGGTCGGCTTCGTGCAAGTCGTCGAGTAACAGGGCTACGGGACGCGTGGAGGCCAGCCGTTGGAGGAGTTGGCGAGCGGCAATGAAGCGCTGCGCTTCCGGCGTGTAGTCCGCCGCAAGGGCATCGGGAAGGACACCGAGGAACTCCCCCGTCGTGCCCGGCTCGATCTCCTCGAACGCTTCGGCCAACGCGAGGAGCGGGGCCACCAGCCCGCCGACCCAGCGGCCGGCGCCCACCCTCATCCGGCGTTCGAGCGCCAACAGCCGGGCGCCACGTAACAGTGTCGACTTGCCCATCCCGGCGGCGCCGGACACCACGAGAACGCCAGCATCGCCCTCGCACGCCGAGTCGAGCACGGCGGCGACGTGACTCAGCTCGGACTGTCGGCCGATGATCGCCGGCTGCGGTCGCCGCGAGGGCATCAAGTGCTCCGTCGAACGTCAGACGCCGAAGGTCAGACGCTGAACGTCACACGCCGACGTCGAGTAGTTCGCTGTCCTCGTGGCGTGCCTCGCCGTCGTGCCACAGCACCTGGCCGAGCACCGACGCGAGCACTGCGAAGCTCATAGCAATCACAACGGGTGCCAACACGAGGGCGATGATGATAAGTACCGCGCCAGTCATGAGGCCGAGGCTACTCCTGGGGTGGCGGGTCAGCCGACCCAGGCCCACGCTTCGATTTCGACGACACCACCGAGCGGGAGTGCGGCGACGCCGATCGTGGACCGCGCCGGACGGTGCTCGCCGAAGCCTTCGACATAGGCGGCGTTGAACACGGCGAAGTCATCCATGTTCGTGAGGAAGCACAGCGTCTTCTTCACGTCGGCGAGGCTCGCACCGACTGAGGCCAACTGACCCGCCAGGTTCTCGACGGCCTGGCTCGTCTGGGCGGACAGCCCAGCCGCGAGTGCTCCGTCCTTGAGGCCGAGTTGGCCACTGACGATGATCCAGTCGCCGGCGCGGACGACGGGTGTATACGGGCCAAGGGGTTTGCTCATGGCCCGGCAGCGTAGAGCCCGGCGGTCACACCCAGACCAGCCCGCCCGAGTCACCGCCGCCAATGGGTCCGTCGCCGTCGTCGCCCGTCTCCACCACCTGGTCGCACGTCAAGCACCAGTGCCGGAGCTCGAGTTCCGACCCGCACACGTCGTGGCGACGACGAACCCCACGTCGGCCGTCTCGCTCTGCCCCCCACGCCGCCAGTTGGGCGATCGCTCCCGCGAGTCGGCGGCCTTCGTCGGTGAGCGCGTAGTCGAGCCGAACGGGGCGGCGCTGGTACGGCGTGGCGATGACCAGGCCGGCCCGTTCGAGCCGCCGGAGTCGATCCGCCAACACGTTCGTGGCGATGCCGAGCCGCCCGCCGAGGTCGCTGAAGCGCACGGTGCCCGCACCGAGGCCCTCGACCACTCGTAGCGTCCAGCGATCCCCCACTAGTTCCAGCGCCCGGTCGAGGCCATCAGCCGGGCTGGCAGGAGCGGGTCGATTCACAGCATTCATCCTGACGCGTTGTCGATCGATCGTCACGACTCTATGGTGACTTGCAATTCACAAGTAACTACCAAGGAGTACCGGAAGATGACCGACCTCGACCCAACTGTCGTCACCGCCCTCACTGCCGCCACCGTGTCCATTGGGCGCGATGGCAGGGGCTCGGGTGTTGTGATCGCCCCCGGGTTCGTGCTGACGAACGCCCACAACCTGCGTGACCGCTCGACCCAGATCGGCTTCTCCGACGGCCGCCACGTCCAGGGCACGGTCGCTGGGAGCGATGCCGATGGCGACCTCGCCGTCCTGGCCGTCGACACCGGCGACGCCACGCCGCTCCAGTGGGCAGCGCCGCCGCCTCGGGTCGGCCAGGTGCTCGTGGCCGGCGCGGCGGGCGGACTCCACCACCGGGTCACAGTGGGTTACGCCTCTGCCATCGGCCAGGCGTTCCGCTCCGGCGGCGGCCGCCTCGTGCAGGACGCCATCGAACACACCGTCCCGCTTGCCCGCGGCTCGTCTGGCGGACCTCTTGTCGACGTGACCGGGCGATTGGTGGGCATCAACACCCACCGCATCGGGCACCGCTTCTACCTCGCCCGTCCCGGCGACGAGGCGCTGCGCTCCCGTATCGAGCAACTACGCGCTGGCCAGTCGGTTCGTGCCCGCCGCCTCGGCGTGGCGCTCGCACCGGCCGACGTGGCCCGCGGATTGCGTCGCGCCGTTGGGTTGCCCGAGCGCGACGGCCTCCTCGTGCGCGGTGTTGCCGACGACTCACCTGCAGCGACCGCCGGTATCCGCGAAGGCGACCTGCTGGTGAGCGCCGCGGGAACCGCCATCGCCTCCATCGACGAACTTGCCCGCGCCATCGACTCGTCCGGTGATGGAGTGGCGATCGGCCTCGTGCGCGGCGCCGAGGAGTTGACCGTCGAAGTGCGCTTCGACAGCCCCATCGCCGACGCGCCCACCGCGGGATAGGGCCGGGCCGATCGGTGGCCGCACTGTCGAACTGATCGGGCCGCTGCCTCGATTGCGGAGATGACGCGTGACGTCGGCAATGTGCCATCGTGACGCGTCATCTCCTCGCTGGGTGCGTGTCGCCCCGGTCAACCTTCGATGAAGAATCCGACGCCCGCCGGGTTGGCCAGTGGCACATCGGCGACTGCGCCGTCCAGGCGGCGGATGACTACCGAGCCGCCGAGGCCCTTGGCGATCAACACTGCGGTGCCGTCCGGCGAGATCGCCAGGGGAATCTCGCCCTCGCCAAGCGGCACCGCCGTACCCCGCACGACGAGTTCGCCAGGGGTCAAGCCGTCGCCGCCCGCAGTGGTGCAGGCGTCGGTGGAGAACTTCGTTGGGGGGCTGGCGTACTCGTGAAGCACGTTCCCAGTCGGTAGTGCCACGAGCAGCATCGGTAGGTCATCGCTCACGGTCGGCTTGACGTCGAACCCCGTCCCGGGCACCGGCCCGAGGACGACGCAGGCAGCGCTGTCGGGATCGTCGAATGGCGAATACATCCCGGGCGTGTCGTCGAAGCGTGCGACTTCCCGCACCTCGTCGTTCAGGAGGACCAGGCCCGTCCCGGTGCTTTGGAAGTAGACCGATCGATCGGCGACCCATCGCCCACCACGAGGATCGACCTCGCTGAGAACTACTTCGACCTCGCCGGTCTCGACATCGAGCACGACAAGGTCGGACTCATCCGACAACACGAGGCGATGGTCGTCCAGGATCGAACCGGAGACAATTGCCTTCACCTCGAGCCGCCACTGCTCCGCAAGGGTTCGATCGAGCAGCCGCAGGGTGCTGGCCGGCGGTCCCGGGCCGGAGGAGTGAGCGATGGTGAGCAGCAGGTCGTCCGTCCGGTCGTACACGGCGCCATCGACGCGCTGCGCCGATTCCGGTGAACCGATGTCGAAGAGCAGGCTGAAGTACACCGACTCTCGCCCCGAGACTGCAGAGCCCCAGAGCGCCACCTCCTCAGCCGAGGTTTGGGTTCGCTGATACTCCGACAGGATCTCCTCCGGCTCGATCGGCAGCAGTCCGCGCAGGTCGCTCACCTCGAGCGTCGTCAGGTCGATCGACAACGTGACGTAGCCGATCTCGGGGTAGAACTCGGGGCTGTAGTTCGATGACATCACCAGGACGTGACTGGCACGCGGGTAGCCCACACGAAACACCCTGGCATCGGCGGGAGCACTCAACGCCAACGAGTGGACCATCCCAGCTTCGACATCGAGCACGAGCAACTCAGACTCGTTCGTGAGTTTCGTCGCCACGACCCGGCCCCGCACGACGGTCTGGATCGGGTCTTGAAGAAAGCTGGCGTCGTCCGTCTCGATGGAGTGCACGAGTTCACCGGTCGCATCGACGATGTCGATCCGACCCGAACCGAGCGCGAACGTGGCGGCGAACGCCCACGACGGCTCAGCGGAAGGGAGCGCAAGCGACGTCGTGACCTCAACGACCGGTGGCGTAGGACTCGCGACTGTGGTCGGACGGGCGGGCGAAGTGGTCGGCGGGCTCGTCGTCGTCGCCGTTGGTGCCGTCGAGGATGGGGGAGTCACCGAGGTGGTCGGGACCGGCCCGCCCGTAGTCGCGACCGTCGCGCCGGTGGTGACGGACGACCCTCCTGAGCACCCGACGACGATCAGCAGGCCAACCGCGCCACCGAGCAACGATCGACCTGTCACGCCGGGCACCGTACTCCCGACGCCGGCCGCCCCGGCGCCTTGATCGGGGAGATGACGCGTCACGTCGGCAATCTGGCGTCCTGGCGCGTCATCTCTGCGGTCAATCCCGCTGGGCCGGCCACCGCGCCGGATGGCCCGCGGCACGCCACGCGGCGGCGGCGACCGCGGCGAACACGGCGTCTGAGCCGTTCACCGGTTCGGCGTCGGACTCCACGATGTCCACCACGATCGCCGGGGTGTCGACCGCACGCAGGATGCCGAAGGAGCGGATCGTGAGGTCGTGTACCTCGCCATCGGAATCCACGGTGAGCGCCTCGTGGCGAACCCACCCGAGCGCCATGTGGGCCGCCCCGATGCAGTACGACCGCAGGATCGTGTCGTCGAGCGCGGCACCGCACTGCACCGTGACATGAACCGAACCATCAGCGGCGATGGTGGCTTCGGCGAGCGCCCCGGCCGGGCTGATGATCCGATCGATGGACGACAGCGAGGCCAGCGCGACGGCCGCTTCAGCCCATCCCGCTCCCCGCATCGCCATGGTCGTCGGCGGACCCGCGACGTCGACTTCGATGACCTCGATCCCAGGGGCGACGCGCGCCACGGCGGCGGCGATCCCCGCAGTCCGGGCCACGACCATCACACCCGTTCCGTCGGCCGACAGCCCCATCGCCATCGGCGGGCGCTTCGGACCGAGGCGGACAACATCCTCACGTGACGTCAGCACCCGCACGGCCCGACCATGGCGGTCCGCCAGTTCCCTCGCTACTCGACCGACCGCTGAGTCGACCTTGCCGCCGAACGCGCCGCCGTTGGCCAGTGCCGAAGCGGGTTCGCCACCCGGCTCGCACCACGATGCGTCCGGTTCGAGGTACCCGGGCTCCACCCATGTGGTCTGCAACACCCTGGCCCAGTCCCCGGGCGGCACGTCGATCGGCCATTCGAGGGGCGCCGTCGTGCGCCGCCCCTGGATCTTGCCGGCGAGCCGACGGGCTTCAGTGAGCGTCTCGCCCACCACCCACCCGCCGTCGGATCCAAGCACGGCGACGAGCGCTCCCTCGGGTGCCGTGTCGTCGGCGAACCCGCCCCGCCCGAGCGCCACCTCCGGCCCGACCGCCTGCGCAGTACCGCCCTCCAACTCCGCCCGCCGCCCGGCATCACTGCGCCCGGCATCACTGCGCCCGGACTCTCGGCCCGGATGTACCCGGATTTCGGGTAGGACCGCGCCGAGAACGACCGTCGCCGCCTCTTTGATCGTCTGCCATCCCGTGCATCGACAAAGGTGGGCGAGCAGGGCCTGATCAAGGTCGGCCGGCGACACGGGCACCACACCGCTGACCCGGTCCCGCAGGACCTCAAGGCGCATGATGATGCCGGGCGTGCAGAAGCCGCATTGGCTCCCGCCCGTAGCGCAGAATCCCTCACCCCAGCGCCCGGCCACCGCCGGGTCGAGACCTTCCAGAGTGGTGATCTGGCGGCCCCTCACTCGCACGACCGGCGTCACGCACGCCACCCGCGGCTGGCCATCCACCCACACGGTGCAACAGCCGCACTGCCCTTGCGGGCTGCAGCCGTCCTTCGGTGAATGGACTCCGAGTCGGTCGCGCAGGGCCTCTAACAGCGAACAGCCATCGTCAGGTACGACGACGGCTGTTCCGTTGAGCGTGAACTCGACCTCGGGCAAACCCGAGCGGTTCAGGAGAAGCTGGAGCCGCAGCCGCAGGTGCGGCTGGCGTTCGGGTTCGTGATGTGGAAGCCGGAGTCCTGCAGGCCGCTCTTGTAGTCGAGCGTGGCCCCTTCGAGCAGCTGCGCACTCGCGGGATCGACGAGCACCTTCACGAGACCGAACGTGGCAAGGTTGTCGTCCGCCGCGACATCACCGTCGAAGAACATCTCGTATTGGAAGCCCGAGCAGCCACCGGGCCGCACGGCGACGCGCAACGCCAGTTCCGGCTCGCCTTCGGCGTCGAGCAACTCCTTGACCTTGATGGCGGCGGTATCGGTGAGAGTGATCACTTCGATGGTCTCCTCGGGTAGAGGGATGCTGGTACAGCGATACTGACGGAGAACGTTAGCGGGTACTGAGCGCGACCTGGCAGGACGGGACATGAGCGAGCGAACGGAAGTCCGTGACCTCGGCGTCGCCCATCGCATCGACGAAACCCTCGATGATGCCCCGGTGCAATGAACAGACGAGCTCGGGATGCTCCTCGGCGAGGGCGCGGAACGGACAGTGAGCGAAGCCGATGAGCGCCGTCTCGCCGTCGTCGTCGGCTTCGACCGTTGGGTCGAATCCGAGTCGGCCGAGTTCCGCCACGAGTGCCTCGATGCAACTCGGCGCCGTGCGGTAGCGGGCTGCTTCGGCCCGGCCCTGATCCCGACCGACCTCGAAGGCGTCGGCCCCGCCCGCCCCGACGAGTTCCGCGAGGCGCACGAGCATCGAGGCGAGCAGCGGCATCATCGGCGGCTCGAAGCCGAGCGACGGGGCATCTTCGGCAAGGGAGTACCGATGCTGCGGGCGCCCGACCTCGCCACGTGCATCGACCGAGACATCGAGCAGACCGACATCTCGCATGCGCTCCAGGTGGGGTCGCACCGTGTTCGGGTGCAGGCCGAGTGCCTCGGAGACCTCAGCGGTGGCGAGCGGACGGGCCGAGCGGGCCAGTTCCAGGTAGATGGCGTAACGCGTGTTGTCGCCCAAGGCCTTGAGAACATCCAACCGCGACTGCACGTCGGCAGTCTACCGCGAATTAACACGGTGATCACCGGTACAATGTTGGACATCTCCACCACCGTGACTCACGCGGCCCCTCTGTCAGGTATGCCGACCGCCGACGACATCCTCGGACAGTTGCGCGGTGTCATCGATCCGGAACTCGGCGGCAACATCGTGGATCTCGGCATGGTCCCCGATGTCTCGGTGAGTGCCGACGGTGATGTCGTCGTCACCGTCAAGCTCACCATCGCGGGCTGCCCGCTGCGCTCGCAGATCAAGAAGGACGTGGAGACCCGCATCAAGGTGCACCCCGCTGTACGCAGCGTGCGCATCGAGTGGGGCGAGATGACCACCGAGGAGCGCGGCGAGGTCATGCTCAAGGCCCGCTGGGCCGCCAGGGAGAACGCCCCTGACACCGCCATTCCTGCCACCACCCGCGTCCTCGCCATTGCGTCCGGCAAGGGGGGCGTCGGCAAGTCGTCCGTCACGGTCAACCTGGCCGCCGCCATTGCCTCCAAGGGCTACACGGTGGGAGTGCTCGATGCAGACATTTGGGGTTTCTCGGTACCTCGCCTGTTGGGCATGAGCGATCGGCTCGAGGCGCAAAGAGTCGAAGGCTCCGAACGTCCGCTCATCATCCCGAACGAACGCCGCGTCGGTCCCGGATTGCTCCAAGTGGTGTCCACCGGCTTCCTGGTGGACGAGGAGACGGCGTTGATGTGGCGCGGCCTCATGCTCACGAAGGCTGTCGAGCAGTTCCTGCGCGACGTGAAGTGGGGACAGTTGGACTACCTCCTCATCGACATGCCGCCCGGCACCGGCGACGTGCAGATGGGCCTTGCCCGCATGCTGCCGCGCACCGATCTCATCATCGTCACCACCCCCGCGCAGGCCGCCCAGAAGGTTGCCGTCCGGGCCGCCGACATGGCGAGGCGTTCCTTCCTCCGCATCGCCGGCGTCGTCGAGAACATGAGCGCGTTCATCTGTGAGCACGGCCAGTCGTATCCGCTGTTCGGGTCCGGAGGTGGGGCCGCGCTGGCCGAAACCATCGGTGCCGAACTGCTTGCGCAGATCCCGCTGGAAGCGGCGGTCGCCGCCGGCGGCGATGCCGGAACCCCCGTGGCCCTCGATGGTCAGGGCGAAGCGGCCAAGGCCTTCCGGGCGCTGGCCGACAAGATCGTCACCGAGACCGTGCCACCCGTGTCGATGGCCGGCTGCTCAGCCCGTCTGCTCGACACCATCGAGATCACACTCGGCAAGAAGCCCCGCTGAGCTCACGCTGACGCGCCGCCGTAGCGCCGCAGTCCCCGTCTCCACACCCAGCGACTGACGAGACCGAGCAGAACCGCCACGACGAGCGCCACCGCCGCGGTCCCAGCATGGAGCCGGCCGGTAGCGGCCTCAGCAGGCACCGTGACCGCGAACCCGATCGGCACCAGGAACGTGAGCCCGAAGCGCATCCACGCCGGGTAGATGCCCACGGGATACTGGCCCGAGCGGAAGAGACCTTGGAACAGTTCCTGCATCTCGCCGACCCGGGTGAGCCAGAACGCCGACGCCGCCAACATCAGCCAGAAGCAGTAGATCGTCCACGTGCTCAGTACCAGCAGCGCCACGAACGACAGCACGCGCCATGCGGGTGCACTGCGATCGTCGAGTTGGACGAGGCCGACGATCAGCACGATGAGGCCCGCCACGATGTCGACGCTGCGCCAGATCGACACCTGTCGGACGCTCACCAGCGTCTGGGCGTCAGCAGGCTTCGTCAACGTGAAGTCGAGCGTGCCGCGTTGCACATCTTCGACCAACCGTTGCATGTTGGGCACGATGAACGTGTTGGCGATCCCCCCGACCATCGTGAACACCCCCATCACCGCAAGCAGTTGGGGTCGCGTCCAACCGTTGAGGCTGCTGGTACGACCGAACACGAGCGCCAAGCCGACGAGACCGGCGGCGAGGCTGAGCGCCGACTGCAGCACCTGGATGAAGAAGTTCGCCCGGTATTGCAGTTCGTTGAGGGCACCCACCCTGAAGTACGACCATGCCAGCCGATGACCACGAACCGGACGAAACGGCGCACGAGCCGACCCGCTCACCCGCTCACCCGCCCACCGCCGAGAACCGGCGGATGCCTCGGCGCCAGACCAGACGGACGAGCAACGCCCCGAATGCCACCCAGAACGCCTGCATGAGCACGCCAAGCCACAGCTCGGTCCGGGTGATGGGGCCGACCAATGCCGTGATCGGGAACCCGAACGTCCATCGAAACGGCAGGAACCAACTGAGGCCCTGCACCCAACCGGGCAT
>JBKJJS010000475.1:0-7435 GCA_046597895.1 Ilumatobacteraceae bacterium | reverse complement strand
GGTCCTCTTCGTTCTTCAGCAACAGCTCACCGACGGTGTTGATCTGCGCTCGCTTCAGGCAGTTACGGGGACGCTCCGACAAGTCGAGATCCTCGATCGGGAGATCGAGGTCCGGAGACCCCGCGGCACCCGCCGGCACTTCGCCGAGCTCGAGGCCCTGCGCTCCGTCCGAAAGGTTGGCGATGAGATCGACGAGCGATCGCAGCGTGGCACCGGCTGATGCCAACGCATCCTTTGGTGTGATGGAGCCGTCGGTCTCGATGTCGACCACGAGCCGGTCGTAGTTGGTGGACTGCTCAACCCGCGTCGGCTCGACCTCGAAGCTCACCCGGCGCACCGGCGAGAAGATGGCGTCGATCGGGATCGAGCCGATGGTGCGGTTCTGGGTCTCACGAGCGCTGGACAAGTAGCCCCGTCCACGCTCCACCGTGAGGTCCATCGCCAAGCGACCCTTGGCGTTGAGCGTGGCGACCGGAAGATCCTTGTTGAGGATCTCGACCTCCGACGGCGTCCTAATGTCGCCCGCAGTGACGTTGGTCGAGCCCCGCACATCGAGGCGCAGCACCACCGCCTCGTCCGAGGTGGACATGAGCACGATGTCCTTGAGGTTCAAGATGATGTCGGTGACATCCTCCGTCACACCGGTGATGGTGTCGAACTCGTGCAGAGCGTCGTCGAAGCGCACCATGGTGACGGCTGCTCCCGGAATGGAGGACAGCAGCGTCCGGCGCAGCGAGTTACCAATCGTGTACCCGAATCCGGGCTCGAGCGGCCCGATGGCAAAACGCTGCCGAGTGGGCGTGTTCCTGTCGTCCTCGAGGGGTTCGACTGTGGGGCGTTGAATAACGAGCATGTAAGTGTGAACTCCTCTACCGGAAGGTGCCGTGACGGCGGTCCGGGTGTGGTCGATTACTTCGAGTAGAGCTCAACGATGAGCTGTTCACGCACGGGGACGTCGATGTGGTCGCGCTGGGGCAGGTCACGCACGGTGACTTGCTTGCCGCCTTCGCCCATCTCGAGCCAACCAACGGTCTTGCGATCGAGAACGTCGATGTTGTGCTGAATGACGATCATGTCCCGGCCCTTCGGCGCGAGGGAGATGACCTCACCCTTGCGGACCCGATAGCTCGGGATGTTGACCCGTTTGCCATTGATGTGGATGAGGCAGTGGCTGACGAACTGGCGGGCCTGCGGACGGGTGGAGGCCCATCCGGCGCGGTACACAACGTTGTCGAGGCGCTGTTCCAAGAGGCGGAGGAGGTTCTCGCCGGTAGGACCGGTTAACCGCACTGCTTCCTCATACGTGTTGCGGAACTGCCGCTCGAGCACGCCGTAGATGAATTTGGCCTTCTGCTTTTCCTGCAGCTGCGCGAGGTATTCGCTGGCGTTGCCCCGGCGACGAGTGCGTCCGTGCTGTCCTGGCGGGAACGGTCGGCGCTCCAGCGCCTTGCGACCCTTCTCGTTCTCGAACAGGTTCGTGCTGAGGCGGCGCGAGAGCTTGACCTTCGGACCGGTGTAACGAGCCATATCAGACCCTCCTGCGCTTCGGCTGGCGGCAGCCGTTGTGCGGCACCGGCGACACGTCCTTGATGGACGAGACCTCGATGCCGGTGTTTTGAATGGCGCGCATCGCCGTGTCGCGCCCGGAGCCCGGGCCCTTCATCTGCACTTCGACCCGACGCAAACCATGCTCCATCGCCGCCTTTGCTGCCTTCTCGGCCGCCAACTGCGCGGCGAACGGCGTCGACTTGCGCGACCCCTTGAAGCCGACGTTGCCGGCTGATGCCCAGGAGATGACGTTCCCCTCAGCGTCGGTGATGGTGACGATCGTGTTGTTGAACGAACTCTTGATGTGCACGATGCCGAAGCTGATGTTCTTACGTTCGCGCTTGCGGGGCCGTCGGCCCCCTGGCTTGGGCTTCGCCATTACTTCCTCACGGCCTTCTTCTTGTTGGCAACGGTCCTCTTCGGCCCTTTGCGGGTACGGGCGTTCGTGTGCGTGCGCTGGCCCCGGACGGGGAGGCCCCTGCGGTGACGGATGCCCTGGTAGCACCCGATCTCGATCTTGCGCTTGACGTCCTGCTGCACGTCGCGGCGCAGGTCGCCCTCGACGGTGAGGTTGGTGTCGACATAGCCACGGATGCGGTTGACCTCATCTTCGGTGAGGTCTCGAACCCGGGTGTCTCGGCTCAGGCCAAGCTCGTCGCAGATCTTCTGCGCCGACGGCTTACCAATACCGAACACGTAGGTGAGCGCGATCTCCAACCGCTTCTCGCGGGGGATGTCGACGCCTGCGACACGTGCCATCAGACTGTTCCTCTCAACATTTCGTTCAGCCTTGCCGTTGCTTGTGACGGGGGTTTTCGCAGATCACCATGACGCGGCCGTGCCGACGAATGACCTTGCACTTCTCACACATCTTCTTGACGCTGGGTCGGACCTTCATCGGACTCTCGTTCTGATCGGCGAGCCGATCACTTATAGCGATACGTGATGCGACCTCGGGTGAGGTCGTACGGAGTGAGTTCTACTTGGACCTTGTCGCCGGGAAGAATCCGGATGTAGTGCATCCGCATCTTTCCGGAGATGTGCGCCAATACCTTGTGGCCGTTCTCGAGCTCGACCCGAAACATAGCGTTCGGGAGCGACTCGTTGATCGTGCCTTCAAGCACGATGGCATCTTCTTTAGGCTTGGGCAGAACAGCCTCCGATCGGCGGATACACGGGCCGGTGTGCAGGCCTAGCGGGCGCGTAGGTGCCTGCAAACGCGAAGGACGATACTACCGGCGCGAGAAGCAGACGCCAAGTCCCATCTGACGACTTGACGAATTCCCTACCGGGTGCTGTCGGACACCATAGCTGCCTGGTCACGGGAGGGTGAGGATCTCGGGGCCGTGGTCGGTGACGGCCACCGTGTGCTCGCAGTGGGCAGCCAACGACCCGTCGAGAGTGACAACGGTCCACCCATCATCAAGTTCCCGGGTGTCGTCGTCCCCACCACCGATGAGCATGGGCTCGATGGCCAGCACCACCCCGACCTCCAGCATGGGGCCCCGGCCTGGGACGCCGCGGCAGGGGACGTCGGGCTCCTCGTGCATTGCTCGGCCGATTCCATGCCCTCCATACCCGTCCGCCAACCCATATCCGGCAGGGTTCACCACCCGCTCAATCGCGTTGCTGACATCACCGATGCGACGCCCGGCGACCATCTCGGCGATCGCCGCGGCCAGGGACCGCTCCGCCGTGTCGATGAGTCGACGGGCGGCTGGTGTGATCTCGCCGACGCCGGCGGTGAACGCCGCGTCACCGTGCCAGCCGTCCACGATCGCCCCACAGTCGACGCCGATAATGTCGCCGTCGAGCAGCACCCGCGCCCCGGGGATTCCGTGGATCAGCTCGTCATTCACCGATGCGCAGATCACGGCCGGGAACCCCCCATAGCCGAGAAAGTTGGACTGGGCCCCCCGCCGCTCGAGCACGTCACGGGCCATCCGATCGAGATCGGCCGTCGTCACCCCCGGGTGAAGTCCGACGCGGATGGATTCGTGCATCTCGGCCACGACGCGTCCCGCCCGCCGCATGGAGCGCAGTTCGTCGGGCGTCCGGCGTACGAGGCGACGCGCGAAGTGGTGGCGACCCCTCATGCTCGGCGGTCGCGAGCGCTGTTGATGGTGGCCACCAGTCGTTCGGACACATGATCCGGGTGACCGACACCGTTCACCACGGCAAGCATCCCCTTGGCGCTGTAGAACGCGATGAGGGGTGAGGTCTGAGTCTCATAGAGGTCGAGACGCTTGTTGACCGCGTCCGGAGTGTCGTCATCGCGCTGGACGATGTCGCCGCCACAGCGCTCACAAATTCCTCGCGAGGCGGCACTCGCCAGCCTTGTGTAGTTCGTCCCACAATCCCGGCACACCTGCCGCGACGAGATGCGTTCAAGCACAAGTTCGCGGGGTACATCGAGATCGATGACGAGGTCGAGTGGGCGCACCGCAGTGATGTCCCCGAGCGCCTCGGCTTGGGCGACGGTGCGGGGGAAGCCATCAAGGATATAGCCGCGACGCACCGCATCAGGTCGGCTGAGCCGTTCATCCACGATGCCAATCATGATCTCGTCGCCGACGAGACCTCCCGCTTCCATGATCTCCCTCGCCATACGACCGAGTTCGGTCCCCTCCTTGACGGCGGTACGGAGGATGTCGCCAGTGGAGATGTGGGGCACGACATAATGGTTCGACAACCGCACGCACTGCGTACCCTTGCCGGCCCCTTGGCGCCCGAGGATGATGAGCCTGGTTCCTTGGATCATGCTCGCATACCGCGCGCAGGACGGAGCGATCCGTCTACTTGAGGAATCCCTCGTAGTTGCGCAGCATCAACTGACTGTCGATCTGGCGCATTACCTCGAGGGCGACGCCGACGGCGATGAGCACTGTCGTACCACCGAACGGGAAGTTGTTGACGTTTCCAATCCACAGGACGATGTTCGGCAGGATGGCAATGAACGCAATAAAGATCGCGCCCGGCAACGTGAGGCGGTTCACCACTTTGGCGAGGTAGCGCTCGGTCTGCGGGCCGGGTCGGATACCCGGGATGAAGCCACCCTGACGCCGGATCTGATCGGCCTGCTTGACGGGATCAAAGGCGATGGCGTTGTAGAAGTAGGCGAACGCGACGATCATCAGCGCAAAGATCGTGACGTAGACGATGTTCTGGGAGTTGACGATGTACGTGTTGACAAACTTCGTCATTTCGGCTCGGATACCCGACGCCTCGCCGGCGGCGTTGCGACTCACGCCGATCACGTTGGTAAACAGCACCGGCAAGAGCAACACGGAACTGGCAAAGATGATCGGTACCACGCCGGCCTGATTCACCTTGAGCGGGATGTACGTGTTCTGGCCGCCGTACATCCGTCGACCGACCACCCGCTTGGCGAACTGCACCGGAATTCGTCGTTGGCCCAGTTCGATACGCACGACGGCCACCACCGTGAGAATGGAGATCGCGACGAGAGCAGCGAACACGATCCACTTCTTCTCGTTGAGAAGGGCCTTGTAGCTACGGGGAAGGTTTTCGACGACCGACGCGAAGATCAGGATGGACATGCCGTTGCCGATGCCCCGCTGGCTGATGAGTTCACCCATCCACATGAGCAGCGCCGTCCCGGCAATCAGCGACGAGATCGCGAGAAGAGCCCGCGGCATGAAGGGATCGAGCAGAACCACGTTCGGTATGTTCTGGGCGGCACCGAAGAAGGCCGAACCCCGTCCCGTGCCGAAGATGTACGTCAAGCCGGCGCCCTGGAGCGTGGCAATGGCGATGGCGAGGTAGCGAGTGAACTGCGTGATCTTGCGCTGCCCGACCGCGCCTTCCTGCTGCCACTGCTCGAACTTCGGGATCACGACGCCGAGCACCTGCATGATGATGCTCGCCGTGATGTACGGCATGATCCCCAACGCGAACACGGCGAAGCTGGCAAACGCTCCACCGGAGAACAGGTTGAGGAACCCGAGCGCGCCGCTGCTCCGAGCCTGTTCGCGGAGCTGATCGACCGCTCCACGGTCGATTCCCGGAACCCGGATCGACACGCCGACGCGGTAGATGAGCACCATCAGAAGCGTGAACAGAATCTTATTCCGCAGGTCAGTGACCTTGAGCACGTTCTTGATATTGGAGATCACCGTCGAGCTCCTAGGCCTGAGCGATAAGTGGGCGGTGGACGAAGAGCGGTGAGGCTCAGCGGTTGGTGAACTGGTTGCCCTTGGCGGGCGGACGACCCGAAGCGTAGGGCAGCGGAATGATCGTGACGCTACCGCCCTTGGCGATAATGGCAGCTTCGGCTGTCTTCGACACGGCGTGCACCGAGATCGTGACGGCGCGCGTGATCTCGCCCCGGCCGAGAACCTTCACGAACACGCCCTTGTGGGCGAGACCGTGACTCCGCAACACCTCAGGGGTGATCTCGGACTCGGCGAGCGCGTCGAGCGTATGAAGGTTGACGCCCTGGTACTCGATGCGGAACGGGTTGTTGAAGCCCTTGAGTTTCGGGACACGTTGCTTCAACGGCATCTGGCCGCCTTCGAAGCCTCGGGCGACGGTGTTGCGGGCCTTCTGGCCCTTCGTGCCGCGACCTGCGGTCTTGCCGCCGTGGCCACCGATACCCCGGCCGACGCGGCGGCGGGTCTTGGTGGAGCCTGGTGAAGGTGCGAGTTCGTCGACGCGCATCAGCCGTCCTGCCTTTCGGTGCCGTCTTCGTTCAACTCAACAACGACGATGAGGTGGGGTACCCGGTTGATCATGCCGCGCACATCTTTCGTGTCCGGCAGCACATGAGTCTTGCCGATGCGCCCGAGGCGGAGCGCACGCAACGTTCCCTTGGCTTTCGGCTTGGACGAGATCGACGAGCGAACCTGGGTGACGCGCAGTTGCTTGCCCATCTCAGTGACCCCCGAGCTTCGTGCCGCTGTCCGAACCGGCGCGGCGGCGTTCGTTGTAGGCGCGAAGTAGGCCCTTCGGCACGAACTCCTCGGGCGCGAGCCCTCGGCGCTTGGCGATCTCATCGGGACGCTGCAGCCCTCGCAAGCCCTCGATGGTGGCACGCGCCACGTTGATGGCGTTCGCCGAGCCGAGCGACTTGCACAGCACATCGTGGATGCCCGCCTCCTCCAGGATGGCGCGGGCCGCGCCGCCCGCGATGACGCCGGTACCGGGGGCAGCGGGCTTCAGCAGCACGCGCCCAGCCCCGAGTTCACCGATGATCGGGTGAGTGATGGTCGAGCCGGCGAGCGGAACCTCGAAGAGATTCTTCTTGGCCTCTTCGGTACCCTTTTGAATAGCGAGGGGCACCTCCTTGGCCTTCCCGTAACCCAGACCGACGCGGCCGTTACCGTCCCCCACCACGACGAGTGCGGTAAACGAGAACCGGCGGCCGCCCTTGACGACCTTGGCGACTCGGTTGATGGTGATGACGCGCGACTCACGCAACGTCGTCGAATCTGCGATGTTGGCCATCAGAACTCCAGACCTGCTTCCCGGGCGGCATCCGCCGCCGCGGCGACCCGACCGTGGTAAATGAATCCACCGCGGTCGAACACGACCTTCGTCACACCAGCAGCCTTGGCCCGGTCGGCGACGAGCGACCCGACCAACTTGGCCCCGTCGACCGAACCTGTACGCCCGGCCGACTTGATCGAGCCTTCGAGCGTCGATGCCGCCGCCAGCGTGTGACCCGACACGTCGTCGATGACCTGCATGACGAAGTGCTTCTTGGAGCGGAACACCGCGAGGCGCGGACGCTGCGGAGTTCCGTGGACGAGTTTGCGAACCCTCGCGTGGCGCCGCTGGCGCGACTCCCGGCGGGCTTTGCTCGAATTACTCACTTCTTGCCTGCCTTTCCAGCCTTACGCAGGACTTTCTCCCCCGCGTAGCGGAC